>NZ_JAGWDA010000024.1:0-43348 GCF_020657875.1 Clostridioides sp. ZZV14-6150
TAGATTTATACATAAAAACTAACACCTCCTACACATAATCTATCATTCGTAGTGTTAGGTTGCAAGTATTATTCTGACTTTTATTTATATTAAGACCTTGCCTTTCATCCCCACATCTAAAGAAGGGGGCTTTTCGGCAATTTTATTGTAATTTCTAAATCCTTCTTCTACATGTTCCTTGCTATTAGAATCTTCTTTAACATTATTTAAATTTAAAATTTTACTTTTTCAAATCTTTAATCTACTCAGTTATATTATTATCACCCATTGAAAGTATTATTAATCTTAGTAGAATATTAAACAATAAAAAACTGGGATAAAGTATTTAATACTTTACATCCCAGCTAAATTATTTTTACATTTAAATATTTGATTCTAGTAAGCTTTTGCCATTACTACCATATGGTCTGCTTCTTTTCCACAATATATACACTTGTGACCTAAGTTTTCTTGTTCAAAAGGTAGGCATCTTATAGTCGCCCCTGTCTCTTCCTTAATCTTAGCCTCACATTCAGCATCTCCACACCACATAGTTTTTATGAATCCTGGTTTTTCTTCCAAGGCCTTTCTAAATTCATCCATATTTTCAACTACAGATGTATTATCTTCTCTATGTTTTCTTGCTTTTTCAAACATATCATTGTGTATAACATCAAATAAATCATATACAGCATCAGCTAATCCTTCTAGAGGCATAGAACTCTTTTCTAGAGTATCTCTTCTAAATATCATAGCTTGATTATTTTCTATATCTTTTGGTCCAATTTCAATTCTTACTGGTACACCTTTCATTTCCCACTCATTAAATTTCCATCCAGTTGTATAGTTATCTCTATCATCAACTTCTACAGTTACTCCTTTAGCTTTTAAATCTGCATATATTTTATCAACAGTTTCCATTACATTGCCTTTTTTAGCAGCTATAGGAACTATAACAACTTGTATTGGGGCTACTCTTGGTGGTAATACTAAACCTCTATTATCACTATGAGTCATTATAAGCCCACCTATAAGTCTTGTAGATGCTCCCCAAGATGTATGATATGGATTAGCTAAGTTACCTTCTCTATCTGCAAAAGTAATATCAAACGCTTTTGTAAAGTGTTGTCCTAAGAAGTGACTTGTACCTGATTGTAATGCTTTCCCATCATGCATCATAGCTTCTATAGTATATGTTCTTTCACCACCTGCAAATTTTTCACTTTCACTTTTTTGACCAGATACAACTGGCATTGCAAGCAATTCTTCACATAAAGCTTTATATATTTCTAATTGTTGTATTGTTTCTTGTTGTGCTTCTTCTGCTGTTTCATGTAATGTATGACCTTCTTGCCATAAGAATTCAGATGTTCTTAAGAAAGGTCTAGTTGATTTTTCCCATCTAACAACTGAACACCATTGATTATAAAGATATGGTAACTCTCTATATGATTTTAGCCATTTAGCATACATTGTACATATTATAGTTTCTGAAGTAGGTCTTACACATAATCTTTCTTCTAGTTTTTTATTTCCTCCATGTGTTACCCATGCAACTTCTGGAGCAAACCCCTCAACATGCTCTGCTTCTTTGTTTAATAAACTTTCTGGTATCAATAATGGAAAATAACAGTTTTTATGTCCAGTTTCTTTGAATTTTTTATCCATAAATTCTTGCATTTTTTCCCATAAAGCATATCCGTATGGTTTTATGACCATAAATCCTTTTACTGGTGCATAATCAACTAAATCAGTCTTAGTTATAACATCTGTATACCACTGTGGAAAATCATCTTCCATCTTTGTTATTTCTTCAACAAATTGTTTTTCATTTTTTGCCATCTTAATTACCTCCTCATTTATTATGTTTTTATACAAAAACACCCTTTTATCTTTTTTATATAGATAAAAGGGCATTTATAAAGTACAACTCTGATTATCTATACAGTAGCTTTCTTTAAATTATTATCCTAACTTAACATTGTTTTTGATAAATTCTGCTTTTACTTTTTCACTTATTTCTTCTATTTTAATTAACTCTTTATCTTCTTCGTATCTAAGTTTAAATTCTACTTTACCTTCATCAATATTTTTACCTACTGTAATTCTCATAGGTATTCCTATTAATTCTGAATCGTTGAATTTAACACCAATTCTTTCATCTCTATCGTCTAATAAGACTTCAACACCCATATCTTGTAAATCATTATATATCTTTTCAGCTAATGACATTTGTTCCTCATTTTTCATATTTGCTGGAACTATCACAACATGATATGGAGCTACTGATAAAGGCCAAATTATACCTTTTTCATCATTATGTTGCTCAATTATAGCTGCTGCTGTTCTTTCTACACCTATACCATAGCATCCCATTATTATAGGTTTTGATTTACCATCTCTATCAATAAAGTTTGCATTCATAGATTCTGAGTATTTAGTTCCTAACTTAAATATGTGTCCTACTTCAACACCTCTAGCTATTTCAAGAGGTTTGCCACATACTATACACTTGTCACCTTCTTGAACATTTCTAAAGTCTCCAACTATACCTTTAAAATCTCTTCCATAGTTAGCATTTCTTATGTGATACTCAGTTTTATTAGCTCCAACAACTATATTTCTTTGCTCAACAATTTCTTTATCTATAAAGACATAATCAGCATTTACTCCTATTGGTCCAGCAAATCCAACCTCTGCATTAGTTACTTTTCTTACAACATCGTCTGTAGCAAGTGCAAATTCTATAACAGAACCTATTGCATTAGATACTTTGACTTCATTAACTTCTCTATCTCCTCTTACAACAACTACAACTGTTTTCCCATCTGCTTCATATACTAAAGTCTTAGCAAATTTATCTGGAGAAGCATTTAAAAACTCTTCTAATTCTTTTATTGTAGATGCTCCTGGTGTATGAACTTCTTCTAATTCCTTCATTTCTTCTTTTTCTGATACTGCATTACAAGACTCTGCTCTTTCTACATTGGCTGCATAGTCACATCCACTACAGAATACAACTTCATCTTCTCCAACTTCTGATTTAACCATAAACTCAGCTGATGTAGAACCTCCTATAGCTCCTGAGTCTGCCTGTACTGGGCTATTGTCTAATCCACATCTATCAAATATACTTACATATGCATCAAACATATCTTGATATGATTTATCTAACCCTGCTTCATCTACATCAAAACTGTATGCATCCTTCATTGTAAAAGTCTTAGTTCTCATAACACCAAATCTTGGTCTTCTCTCATCTCTATACTTTACTTGTATTTGATACAAGTTCAGTGGTAATTGTTTATATGAAGTAATCTCCTGTCTTATTATGTCAGTAAAAGCTTCTTCATGCGTTGGCCCAAGGCAGTACTCTCTTTCTGTTCTATCTTTTAACCTAAACATTTCTGCACCCATAGCAGTCCATCTTCCAGATTCTTTCCACAATTCTGATGGAAGTAAAGCCGCACATAATATTTCTTGACAATCTTTTTTATTTAATTCTTCTCTAATTATTTGCTCAATTTTTTTGAATACCCTTAACCCCATTGGCAATTGATTATAAACTCCTGAAGTCATTTTTTTTATCATTCCTGACCTCACCATTAATTGATGGCTTGTGATTTCAGCATCTGCTGGAATCTCCTTCAATGTTGGCATAAACATTTTAGACATTTTCATTAATAAATTCCTCCTGAATATTGTTTTCCTGAAAATATAAAAAACCCCTCGTCTCTATACAAGTATAGAGACGAAAGGTTTGATTTCCGCGGTACCACTCTAGTTAGCTATATAAATAGCTCTCTTTAGGGAATGTAACGGTTCCTACCGTAAAGATTTTTATACCTTTAAGCTAAAAGACAGGTTCAAAGACTTCCTCTTGAAAACTCTCACCTCTGTTTTCTCTCTGTGAAGATTTCATCATTTTACTATTTCTTTATCATAGCTAATTTTATATTTATATTAATTTTACTTAAATTCACATATTATAGATATTCTATATAGGCCTATTATTTGATATCCATTAAACTTATTACTAATAATATATTAATTATTCTGACTTGTCAATAATAATAAACAAATACTTTGTGAAGCTATTCCTTGTTTTGCTCCTGTAAAACCAAGACCTTCTTCTGTAGTTGCTTTTATATTTATGTTTTCAATATCTGTACTTAAAGCTTTTGCTATGTTTTTTCTCATACTCTCAATGTGAGGAGCCATTTTAGGACTTTGAGCAATTATAGTACTATCTATATTACCAATTTTATATCCTTTACTTGTTATTAGATTATATACATGTTCTAATAATTTCATACTATCTATTCCCTTATATTTTTCATCTGTATCTGGGAAATGCTTCCCTATATCGCCTAAAGCTAATGCCCCTAAAATAGAATCCATTATTGCATGTATCAATACATCAGCATCAGAATGACCTAGTAAACCTTTATCATGTGGTATCTCTACTCCACCAATTATAAGTTTTCTTTCTTCTGTCAATTTGTGTACATCATATCCCAATCCTATTCTCATACAATTCTCCTTCTACTATTCACTTCATCTCTTTTTTCCATATTTAATATTTGTTCTGCTATATTTAAATCTTCTGGACTAGTTATTTTTATATTTTCATAAGAACCCATTACCATCGTAACACTTTGCCCTATATTTTCTACTAACATTGAGTCATCTGTTCCATAATAGTTAGTTTTATACGCTTGTTCATAAGCATTTATTATAAGATTATATTCAAAAGTTTGAGGGGTCTGTGCTGCCCACAATAGACTTCTTTCTGGAGTTTCTTGTACTGTACCATCAGATACTATTTTTATAGTATCACTTACTGGTACACCTACAACCACGGCCTTTTTTTCTTTAGCCATTTTTATAGATTCATTTATTATTCTATGGTCTACAAAAGGTCTCGCTCCATCATGAATAAGTACTATATCACAATTTTTATCTAATTTTTTTAATCCATTATATATTGAGTCTTGTCTTTCTTTTCCACCATATGCTATTTTTATATTTTTAAAGTTATATTTATTTATTATATTTTCCTTAAAAAAATCTTCCTCTTCTTTTTTTATACATACCACAATTTCATCTATATTTATATTTTCGTAAAAAACTTGAATTGTATGCGCTATGATTTCTTTTTCTCTTAATTTTATGAACTGCTTATTTACGTCTAAGTTCATTCTCCTTCCGCTTCCTGCCGCAACAATTATAACACTATACATGGTATCACCTCGTATTTTATTTTTACCTATCATTTATTAAAACTTTTAATGTTTTTATATTTTAACCATCTGATTAATTATATATTAAATTTTCAGTTGTATAAATAGGTAATATCCATTTTCTAGCCTAAAATATGTGTGTCTGTTGCAAATTATATTGATTTTTCAATAGCTTCATCTTTTTATTTTACAACTTTGTAACAGTTTGTATATCTATAAAAAATATTTAAACCTCTAGATTGATATAAAACAAGTTTATCAATCTAGAGGTTTTGTATTAAAATATTAAATCAATTAAATCCATGTAATCTGGATAATTTTCTAAAATATTGTTTTTTATTTCTTGTTTGTTAAAACCTACTTCTATCAATTTATCCATATTGACTATACCATCTTTACAAGAAATAAAACATTTTGATATTTTCCATTTATTAACATGTACATTGATTTTCCTTTTATTATCAATTGGTAAAACTATTTGAAACTTAGGCGTTTTATTATATATCCATTCTGTTTTTTTATATTTATCTTCTACCAGATTGTATACACTTTTGATATCATCATCGTCTAATTCAATTTCTTTTATATTTTTTATATTATTTTTCATATAATTAACACAATAATCTAAAAAATAATTTATATCTTTTTTAAGTAGAAAATTAATATTTGTAACTTTGCTTGAAACAGACTTAGTTGCCTTTGATTCTGTTGATTTATCTGAATTTAAATACTTAGTTAATTTATTTAAATCTGAATCATAAAGAAGAGTTCCATGATAAAGAGAATTTTGCCTTTTTATAGATTGTGCAGAACCAGAAATTTTTTTACCATTCAAGAATAAATCTTTTCTTTCTGTTATAGATACATCTAATCCAAATGATAAAAGCATACTTTGCATAAATTTAGTATGTTCTAAAAAATCTATTTCATGAAGATTCCTATTTTTTTGTATAAATGATATATTGATGTTTCCTAAGTCATGATACACAGTACCTCCACCAGATATTCTTCTTAAAATGGGAATTTCGCCATTTTCAATAACATCATGATGTATCTCCTGATATGGATTTTGATTTTTTCCTATAAAAATAGATTCTTCATTTCTCCATATGATTATGATATCATCATTATATTTCTCATTTAAAAATAGATACTCTTCTAGAGCTAAATTAAAGTAAGGATTGGTGTTTTTGTTTAATAAGTAATACATAAAAATATAGACTCCTTTTATATTTTATCTTCCTATTTATTTTAAATTTAAATAAGTTTACATAGTATTTAACTTTAAATTATTCTTTCTAAATCATTAAACTTATTATAACATAATACAACACCTTACTATTACTGAACATCTGTGTTTTTATATTACTCTGAGAGTTTTATTAGGTTTACTTGTCCTGACCATACACATTAAGAAATACATTTCTAGCTCTTTGAATTTCTTCATCTGGCAATAATACTGGTGTACCAATTGACTTTGCCAAATAATATACTTTTGCTGCGTCTTCTAACATTACTGCTGCTGTAAATGCATGGTTTACAGATGGTCCAACTGCAATTACTCCATGATTTGCTAAAAGACAAGCTCTCTTATCACCTATTGCATCAATAACAGATTTTCCCATCTGATTAGATGTTGGTGGTGAAAATTTTGCAACTGGAACTGAACCTCCTACTTCATTTGCAAGAGTTGTACTTGAACACTCTATAGACTCATTTAAAATTGCAAAGCAACTTGAATATGTAGAGTGTGTATGTATTATACTATTTATATCATTTCTATGTTTATATATATATAAGTGGTCTGGTGAATCCACTGATGCTTTCCATTTACCATCTACAGTATTTCCATCTATATCTATTACAACAATATCACTTGGTGTAAGATTTCTATAATCCATTCCACTTGGTGTGATTGCTATATATCCAGTTTCTTCATCTCTTCCACTGACATTTCCTCCTGTCAATGTAACTAAATTATAGTTTAGAAGGTCTAAAGACGCTTGTAATACCTCTTTTCTCAAATTTTCTAATAACATTAGCTAAATCCTCCCATTTATTAGAAACATAGTTTTATATGTTCCTGTTATATATCTTACACAATAAGATATTACTCTTGACATTTTAATTGAAAATTCTAAAAACTCTTTATAAAATTTAAACTTATATACTTATACTAAACACAAGTCGATTTTAATTTGAAATTTTCATTTTTTATAGTTCATTACTCTTTAAGCTTTTATTTCTAAATTTTAATGATTCTGGGTGCAAACATTCTTCTAATTCAATAAAATAATTATATAATTCTATATTGCCATTAAACATGTTTGTTTTTATCCAATATCTCCCCTTAAGAAAACTACCATCATTAATTTTTAGATACATTTTTTTGTCATGAAATTCTCTTATTCTTATTTTTTTTATATCTTTAATTTCATACTTATGTGTAATATTAAATGAACTAAAACATATGTATTTATTGTCCATAGTAATCATTTTAGGATTACTTGAAGATACAAACGTATTAAATACTCCATAAGTACAAATAACTATCATCAGGCTATATATATTAATACTAGGATTTATATAATTATTAAATAGTGCATAAATCAATATTAAAATCATAAAAATTCCTGGTATTGTTACACTAACTATATATCTTTTAGAATCATATATATATTTTTTCATAATTTACACACTCCTTAATAAAATTGCATTTAAGCTTCATCTTGTGTAGACAATGCTTTATTTTCCTTTATTATTCTACTTCTATTATAGATAGCCATCCCTAAAGCTATAACTGCCAAAATTATTCCTCCAATTACTTTGTAATTCATAATTTTTACAAATACCCAGCTTAATGGATTTGCACCATCACAAATACTTGAAATCATAGTTGCTCCTTCAGGCATTTTAAAGCTTGCATTTAAAGCCATTTGGGTAAATAGAGGTGCTAAATTAGTTGCAATTAGTAGTCCAGAAGTAATAATAACTATTCCTATTATTAGAGTTCTAAATACATTCCCTTTTGTAATTGGGACGATTAAAACAAGTGCAAATGGTATTACAGCTAAATCTGCAAAAGGTAAAACTTTATTACCTGGTAAGATAGCTGCTATAACTATAGTTAGAGGTACTAGTACTAATGCAACTGATAATGTAACAGGATGTCCTATTCCTACTGCTGAATCTAAACCGATGTATATTTTACCTCTATTTTTAAATCTCTTTTCAATAAATTCTTGTGCTGCCTCTGAAACTGGCAACAAACCTTCCATTAACAAAGCTGCCATCTTTGGAATTAGTATTAAAACAGCTCCCATAGTTATTCCTAACTGCAATATACCTTTTATGTCATACTTCGCTGCAATACCAATTATTATCCCTATTAAAGACCCCATTATTAAAGGTTCTCCAAATAGACCAAATTTTTTCTGTAATGTGTCAGCATTTATTTCAATTTTATTTATCCCTGGAATCAAATCTAGTACTTTATTTACAACTATAGCAATTGGAACAAATGCTTGTGTAAATCCATGAGGAAGAGATATACCTGGCATTCCTAAGTATTCTTCTATACCTGGAGCTGTTAAATCTGCCATTACTAAAACAATTACCATATTGGCTACTGCTGCAAATACACCCCACATAACACTTTGTGTAGCCCCTGCCACCAAAGCTCCTGTAAATGCAAAATGCCAGTAATCCCATATATCTACATCAACAGTTTGAGTTGTATTAGTAATTAACATAACTATATTTACTACAAGACCTATTGGAATAATTAAAGCACCCACTGTTGATGCAAAAGCTATAGCTGATGCTGCTGGCCATCCAACATCTATTATTGATAAGCTTAGCCCTAAATTTTTGACCATTTGTTGTGTAGCTGGACCTAAGTTATCTGTTAACAAAGCTATAATAGTATTAAGACCTATAAATCCAACCCCTACTGTTAAACCAGCTCTTAAAGATTTCCCAAGCTTTGTACCTAATATCAAGCCAAAAATACATATTATTATTGGCATCATTACTTGTGCACCCAAACCAACAATGAAATTTAATATCGCCATCTAAATTTCCTCCTCTATTTAATTTTCAGTCTCTAAAACCGAAAAATTTTAGAGACTATTTCATTTAAAAATTCAAATTATAACTCTAATTTTTCAAGCACTTCTTTGATTAATTTATCCATTCCTACTCCAGTTAAAAAAGGTAGCCCATTTATTACAGGTGTTTTTATACTACTAGATATTTGTGTAGTACAGATTATTAAATCATAATCTGGTGCTTTTGAAGCCACTTCTACTACTTTACATTGCGTAATACTAACCCTATCTAATTTACCAGCTTCTTCTAATGCCTTCTTTAATTTGTTTATAGCAATTGTTGAAGTACATACTCCTGTTCCACATGCAACTAATATTTTTTTAGCCACATTATTCACCCCCATTAAAATTATTTTATTTTTAAAGATATCTGTAATTAGAAATCTTTGATAACTTTTTATATTTTTAATACTATTTGTGTATGTTTAATTATTCAGTTTAGAATTTAATAAATCACTTACACTTTCTTCACTTAAATCAATAATATTATTTAAAATATTTTCATCTTGAAATATTGTCATAAGTCTTTCTAATAGTTGTAATTGCTCTTGTGGCTCTTTAACTGCCAACATAAATATAACCTTTACATCAATTTCAGTATCATCTGTACCCATCATTATGAATTTTACAGGTTCATTTAATATACCAATAGCTATCCCTGGTTCATTTACATGGACTATATCTGTATGTGGTATTGCTACTCCATAAATTCCTGTTGGCAGTCCTGTTGCATATTTTTTCTCTCTTGCTATGACTGCTTCTATATAACTTTTTTTTACATATTGTTCCTCAAATAAACGTTGTCCCAAAAACTTCAAAGCATCTTCATTACTTGATACTTCAATATCTTTAAAAATTAAATTGCTACTGATTATTTGCATTGACTCCATCTAATATCATCTCCCTAATAAAATCTCTATCTTTAATGTTTTTTATTTTTTTAAATTCATCTGTTTCTATAAATGTAAGTAGAGTATTCAATGGATTAAAACATTTCTGGTCTACAGCTAGTAAAAGTATTATTTTTACTTTGTTTTTACTCCATACAATAGGATTTTTTAAGATTGCTATGCTTATTGCTGGTCTGATTACATCAATTCCATCTGTATGAGGTATTGCTATTCCATCTGACAACTCAGTTGGAAATAAGTTATCTCTTTCCACTACTTTTTTATAGAAATTTTTTGTTACATAGCCTTTTTCTCTAAGTTTTTTGCTCATATATTTGAGAACTTCTTCTTTTGATTTTATTTCTAAATCTACAAATATATCTTCTTTTTGAATTAAATCAGATAATTCATATTTTTTATTTATTTTGGCAATTTGATTTGTATCAATTAAGTTATTTATTTGATTTAATTTTGTTTTATCATTAATGTCTACTAGGCTAAAAAATGGGATGTTTGGTATCTGAGGGTCAATTGTTCCAACTATTGCGATTACATTTTTCTCATTACTTATTTGTTTTATCTCTAAATCAAGACTTGGATATTCAATCATACCAATAGTCTCTATATCAACCTTTTCATTTATCCCTTTAATACTTTCCTCTAAACTTTGCTTTATCTTACAAGCTCCTCCCAATCCAGTAATACATAATGTTACAATTATAGGCTTTCTATTGTCTACTTTTGAATTGTTCTCTTTACTAACTTTATCTTTTACTAATGGCTCTATATTTTTAACTTCATCAACTATCTCATCTATTGTTAAATCTGGTAGAACTGCTCTTCGTATGACTTCTATACAGAGTAATGTATCAAATCTAGATATTGTTCTTATATCAATCCCTGTTTTTCCAGAGATAATATCTCCAAAGTATGAAAGTGAACCCATATCAACTAATATAATTACTCCTCTTCCTTCATCAATATCTTTTATTACAGTAGTAGCTTCTTCAATCATTTCTTCCGGCTTTTTCTCAAAGGGCATATCCAAATACCTTGCGTGATTAATACCTAATAACTTATTGGTAACCTCACACACAGATGATGCAACTCTTCCATGAGCCATGAGAAGTACACCTATCTTTTTTTGTTCAGAAATTTCTCCTCTACTACTCATTTTAAAATATATTGCTATTATACCTATTTCTTCTTTTGGCAAATTTATATTGTATCTTTCCTTTAAATGTTGTGCTACCTTTTCTGCTACAGAATACTCTAATGGATAATTTCCTATTATCTCTTTCAAATGAGCATTTGATATTACCTTTCCTTCTTTTAATCTTTCAAAAGCTGCTTTTAAATGAACAGCTAAACATAAATGTAGATTTGGTTCTAATGAATTAAGATACTGTGATGCTATTTTGATTACTTCATAAGTTAACTCTACAATGTATTTTCCAACAATTGGACTTATATCAGGTAAATTCTCAGTGATAGAAACTTTTTTAACTTGTTTTATGTACTTCTGAATACAGCTTTCTAATTCTCCTCCGACAATCCTATTGATAACATCAAAGTCTAAACCTTGTTCTAATAAATCAATGTGTCTTCTTTCAGTAAGTTTGTAGATTTCATCTGGGAAAGTATATATATCTTCATTTTTCTTTTCTATCTCAATTTGAAAGTCTGAATCTATAATTAAATCTCCATCTACATAATTTTCTATCTTTCCTCTACAATTTCTTATCCTTATAAGACCTTGTTTCACATACCCAGGTACATCTGATATATTTATAGTTACTTCTTTTTGTTTATTTGTAAGTTGATTTAATAGTCCTCTAGCACAAGCTACCTGAATATCACTTCTAAGCTGACCTACATTTCCTATACAATCATAAAGCATAAGGGCTTTTAAGACATCTGATTTTATGTGTATGTTTGCTCCCATTCTTTGGGCTTCTATCAAGAAAAAATTGTTTATAATGTCAAATCTTTCGTTTAATGGTCTTGCAACTAATTCTGGTATTTCAATTGTCACAGGTATACGTCTTTTAAAGGTATTAAGTAAATGAGAATCTATTGGTTCAGAAGTTGCAGAAATAATCATTACATTTATTTTATTTGTAAGCTTTGTTTCTCCTAATTTTCTAACCATTCCCTTATCAATCAATTGAAAGAGTATTTCTTGACCCTCATACGGCAATCTATGTATTTCATCTATAAACAAGATTCCCCCATCTGCTTTTGTTACCAGACCTTCTTTAGTTTCATCAGCTCCTGTAAAAGCACCCTTAACATGACCAAATAATTGAGATAACAAAAGTTGTGGATTTTCTGAGTAGTCAGCTGCATTAAAGACTATAAATGGTGCATTTTTAGGAAATCTAGATGATTCTACTGCAAAGTTATACATGCACTCTGCTAACTCACTTTTTCCAACACCAGTTGGACCCATAATAATAGTATGCAATCCATGAGGTGGATAAAGTATAGCTGCCTTAGCTAATTTGATGATTGTACTTAAACTTCCACTACTTCCTATTAATTTATCAAAGGCTACATCTATTTTTTCTTCTTTATCATTTAGTTCCTCTTTTTTATCATCATGCTCTTTATCATGTTTTAAATCACCAGAATCTTGGATTTCTTTTAAATACTGTATAACTGTAAATCTCGATACAGTAAATCCAATACTATTTAATCTTCTTGTTATATCATTTTTATTTATATTTTTTTCTTCTTTTACAATATCTTTTATAGCTTTAATCAAAACAACTTTTCTTCTTTGTCTAGAATCTTCTATTTTTAATTCATTTCTTAAAAAGGTAACATCTTCTCTTCGAATATTTAACATACTTGAAATTGCTTCATCTGTTAAAGGATTTTTTTTATCTTCATTTTCAATTAAGTTTTTTATTCTTTGCCTCATTTGTAATTGTCCCTCCTTACTATTTATATAAGCAACTTACATGCCACATAGTGTTTTTTTTGTGCCATTTTTTACTTCATAAACTTATAACGTTTAAATCAAGCTATTCTTTTATTTAAATATTAAGAAAATTTTTTTTATTTTTTACAAATAATACTATCTTAAAAAACAAAAAAGTCTTTTCTCCTAAATCTTTCTGTAATAAATATAAAATGACACTATTATTCTATATTACTATCTTTTTTGTACAACAAAAACTACAAATAACTCTATGTTATATTTTTCCAAAAAAAATACCCCTTTTTGTATAAATACATACATTTATACAAAAAGGGTATGGCTAATTGAGTGTTTCAAGATTTTATATATTATATAAACTTAGGTTAATAGCTTATTTTTTTGGTAAATGTAAACACTCACCATTTACATCTGCTAAAGCTTCCATTAGAGCTTCTGAAGTGCATGGATGACCAAAAATCAAATCACTAGCTTCATCGGCAGGTATTTCTAATGCCTTAAATGATGCTGCATGATTTATAAGTTCTGCTACACCACATCCAAACATATGCACACCTAAAATTTCTCCATATTTAGCATCTGATATTACTTTTACATATCCTTGCTCTTGCCCAGAAGCTAAAGCTCTTCCATTTCCAGCAAAGTTAAATTTACCGATTTTTATATTATATTTTTGTTTAGCATCTTCTTCTGTAAGTCCAACTGATGCAACCTCTGGAACTGTATAAACACAACTAGGTAATGCACTTAAATCTACTGCTTCATCCATACCTAAAGCATTTGAAGCTGCTACCTCTCCCATTTTAAAAGCTGCATGAGCTAGCATTATACCTCCAGTAACATCACCTACTGCATATATACTTGGTATACTTGTTTCCATTTTGCTATTTACAGCTATTGAACCTCTATCTATTTTAACATCTAAGTCTTCTATACCAGATAGATTAGCTTGTCTTCCTATAGCATATAGACCTAAATCTGCCTTTATTGGTTCTTCTCCTTCAATACATACTACTATTTTATTTCCTTCTTCCTTAAATTCAGAAACTTTCTTTTCAGTTAATATAGTTATTCCCTTTTTCTTAAGTGAATCTCTTAAAGACTGACTCAATTCTTTGTCCATTCTTGGAATTATTCTGTCTTCCATTTCTATTATAGTTACTTTAGAGCCTCTTGAGTTGAATATCTCTGCAAATTCACAACCTATTACTCCACCACCAATTATTACTAACTCTTCTGGTACTATGTCTAAATCTAAAGCTTCCGTACTAGTTATTATTAATTTTGATTCTATCCCTTTTATTGGTAAGATTCTCACCTTAGAACCAGTGGCAATTATTGTATTTTCTGTATCTAAAACTTTTCCATCTGATAATATTACTTTATGTGCTTCTTTGACAGTAGCTTTAAGATTAAAAACATCTACTCCTCTGCTTTTTAACAATCCACCAACACCAGCTGTAAGCTTTTTAACCACTCTATTTTTATATTTTATAGCCTTTTTTATATCTTGTTCCTTATCAACAGATACTTTCACACCTCTCTTTGATAATTGTTCAATTTCTTCTAATATTTCTACTGTTTTTACATAAGTTTTTGTAGGAATACAACCTCTATTTAGGCAAGTTCCTCCTAATGTGTCCTCTTCTACTAATGCAACTTTTCCTCCTAATATAGCTGCTTTTAGTGCTGATAAATACCCTCCAGGACCTCCACCTACTACTACCACATCATAATCATGATTACCCTCTTTTTTGATTGTCTTTTCTTCTTCTATTTCTATTTTTTCTGTTTCAACAATTAAATCCTCTTTTGATATATTTCCAGATAAATATTTAGCCTTTATTTCTTCTTGCTTTTCTCCCTTTTCTGCTATTACACCTATTACTGTAAATACTGGTAATACTTCTCCTTCTTCTTTGTGTATAATTGCAGCAAGTATACCTTCTCCTTCTGATTCTATTTCCATGTTGACTTTATCTGTTGTTATCTCTAATATAGGTTCTCCAATTTTTACTTCTTCGCCTTCTTGTTTTAGCCAAGATACTATAGTACCTTCTTCCATAGCTACTCCAGCTTTTGGCATTATGACTTCTACTGACATAGGCTATCCTCCTATTTATTTTTTATATATTTTAGTTAATCCTCTTATATTCATACAGATATTTTTTACAAATAATATTGCACATAATAATTTTAAATCTATTAAAATTACACACATCCTTTTATGTATTTTATTCAATTTATTTACATAAAGAGTAAGATATCAAAACCTATACAAGCATTGATAATGGATTTTCTAATAATTCTTTTAAATCCTTTAAGAATTTAGCTGCTACTGTACCATCTATTATTCTGTGGTCTGATGTTAATGATAAATTCATTATAGGTTTTATTTTAGCCTCCCCATTTACTGGAACAAACTTATCTTGAGTTGCTCCCACACCAAGTATCGCACTTGAAGGCATATTTATTATAGGGGTAAATGTCGTTATGCCATACATTCCAACATTGCTTATAGTAAATGTGTTACCTTCTTGGTCTGCTGGTAAAAGCTTTCCTGTTTTTACTTTTTCAGCAAGTTCTTTGCTTTCTTTGGCTATTTCTTTTAACGATTTTTCATTTACATTTTTTACTACTGGGACATATAAACCTTCATCCAGCCCAACAGCAATAGCTATATTTATATCTTTATATCTAAATATTCCATTATCCGTCCATGCTGAATTTAATGCTTGATGCTTTGGAAGTACTCTAGATACAGCCATTACTATTAAATCTGTCATTGTTAATTTTACTCCAGTAGACTCTTTTACTGTATCTATTAATTTTGCTCTAAGTGCTTTAAGTTCTGTAGCATCTACCTCTATATTGAATGTAAATACAGGAGCACTGAAGTAGCTTTCTGACATTCGTTTTGCTACAGTTGCTCTCATTGGATTTGGCTTTTCAAACTCTCCTTCTACAGTATTAAATGTACTTAAATTTTCATGTTTTGATTTTGTTTCTTTTGTATCATTAGATTTAGATACATCAGTTGATACGAGAGTCTCTTTTGTATGTATCTTTTCTATATCTGATTTTTTTATTTTTCTATTATATCCAGTACCTACAACATTTTCTAAATCTATATTTAAATCCTCCGCTATTCTTTTTGCTAAAGGAGTTGCTTTTACTTTATTATTTTCTATATAATTTAACACATCTACTAGATGTATTCTTCCATTTTCTCCACTTCCAATCAGCCTATCTAACTCTATGTTGCCTTTTCTTGCTTGATTTCTGGCTGCTGGTGTGGCTTTTACTTTATTTGCCACCATTTCTATCCCCCCTTATCTAACAATTAAAGATCTTATTGCATCTTCTATTTCATCAATTCTTGGGACTACTGCTTTTTCTAGTTCTGGATTATATGGTATTGGCACATCTTTTCCACATATTCTTTTTACTGGTGCATCTAAATAATCAAATGATTCACTTTCTGTTATTAATGCTGATATTTCTCCACCTAGACCACCAGTCTTAGCTGCTTCATGACAAATTAAAACTCTACCAGTTTTGCATACACTTTTTACGATTGTCTCTTTATCTAGTGGATATAAAGTTCTTAAATCTATAATTTCTACATCTATATTTTCTTTTGATAGAGTTTCTGCAGCTTCTTCAACACTTTGCAACATCCTTCCGTAAGTGATTACTGTAACATCAGAACCTTCTTTTTTAACATCTGCCTTTCCAATATCAATTACATAATCTCCCTCTGGGACAATTCCTTTTTTTCTATATAACAATTTGTTTTCAACAAATATTACTGGATTATTGTCTCTTATAGCTGCTTTTAATAATCCCTTAGCATCTGCTGGTGTTGAAGGTGCAACCACTTTTACTCCTGGTACATGACAAAACCATGCTTCCAAACTTTGTGAATGTTGTTCTGCTGAACCAGTTCCAGAACCTCCAGGACATCTAACAACCATTGGAACTTGGGCTTTCCCACCAAACATATATCTCATTTTTGCTGCTTGATTTACAATCGCATCCATAGATATTGTAACAAAATCCATAAACATTACTTCCATAATAGGTCTTAACCCAGTTGCCGCTGCACCTGCTGCTGCACCTGCTATAGCTGCCTCTGATATAGGTGTATCTCTTACTCTTTCTGGACCAAATTCATCTATCATTCCCACTGATACGCCAAATGCTCCTCCGTATATTCCTATATCTTCTCCCATAAATACTACATTTTCATCTCTTCTCATTTCTTCTGACATTGCTTCTTTTATTGCTTGTGCATATGTTAATTCTCTTGTACTCATTTTTATTTTCCTCCTTTACTATTTTTAGTCTGCATATACATCCTCTAATAAAGATTCTATTTTTGGATTTGGGCTATTTTGAGCAAATTCTACTGCATCTTCTATTGATTGTTTTGCAAAATCTTCAATTGTATCTAATTCATTTTCATTTGCCATATTATTTTCTATAAGATAATTTCTTAAAAATTTTATAGGGTCTTTTGACTTCCATGATTCTATCTCTTCTTTTGTTCTATATACATTTGCATCTGATTTCGAATGACCTAACCATCTATAAGTTCTACTTTCAATTAGTACAGGCCCTTCTCCTCTTCTACATTTTTCAGCAGCTTTTTGTACTGTTTCATATACTTCTATTGGATTATATCCATCTATAGATATACCTTCTATACCATAAGATGCTGCTCTTGTAGCAACACTATCTATATTCATATGACGTTTTATACTTGTTGACATACCATATAGGTTGTTTTCACAATAAAATATTATTGGTAATTTCCATATTGATGACAAGTTTATTCCTTCATGAAATGTACCTTCATTTGATGCACCATCACCAAAACTACATAAAACTATTTTTCCTGTCTTTTTATATTGTTGTGTAAGTGCAGCTCCAGGAGCTATAGTAAGACCTCCACCTACGACTCCATTTGCTCCTAAGTTGCCTGACTCAATATCTGCTATGTGCATTGAGCCTCCTTTTCCTTTACAAAACCCAGTCTCTTTCCCCATAAGTTCAGCCATCATTTTATTTAAATCTATTCCCATTCCTATAAATTGGCTATGACCTCTATGAGTTAATGAAACCAAATCGCCTTTTTCTAATGCCATTACTGCGGCTACACTTGAAGCTTCTTGACCTACTGATAAATGAGTTGTTCCATGTACCATACCTCTTGCAAAAAACCAACTAACTTTCTCTTCAAACTTTCTAGCTTGATTCATTCTCTTATACATTTCAAGCAATGTTTCTTTTGATACTGTCATATAAATTCCCTCCTATTAATTTTTATCTATCTTTTTATTAGTCACAATCTTCTAATAATTTAAGTGCTAAACTGTGATTAATTGCTAAGCTATTTATAAATTTGGCTTTTAATGATGCTTTTATTGCTTCTATTTTTTCATCTCCTGAAGCAACACCTATTGTTCTTTTTATCTTTTTCAAATCATTTAGTTTTACTCCTAATACTCTTTGATTAAATTCAAGTATTGAAGTTTTTCCTTCCTTATCAAAAGCTTGCAAACAAATTGCACCTATTGAGTTATACTTTTTTAAATCGTCTATATCTTCTTCATGCATGTATCCTGAAGCCATTATCGTTGAGTTTAAACTCATAGGGTTTCCTATACCTACAATTGCAATAGTTGTTTTATCTATTAAATCTAGTACCTCTTTAATTTTTTCATCTTTACAAAGTTTTTCTTTTGTAGATAAATCAGACATCACAGCAGGAGCATGTAATAACTTAAAATCTCCTCCAAAAGCTCTTGCTAAGCTTACAGCTATTTGATTTGCATGTATATCTATTTCATTATCTCCGATTCCACCTAGTAAAGGTATAAATGTAACATTTTTGCAGTTATTTTTTTCTACATATCTAGGAATTTCTTTTAGAGTTGTTCCTATGGAAACCCCAATTATATCATTTTCTTTTACTACTCTAGTAAGATATTCAGACACAGCTCTTGCCAGTTCTTGTTTTTGTGTTAATGAATCTTGTTTATCATCTACTACTATTACTTCTTTCAATTTATATTTTCTTTCTAAACTTCTCTCTATTTTTTGATAGTCATTTTTTAAAACATCAACTATTTGTATTTTTACTATTCCTTGCTCAAAAGCTTCTTTTAGTATTCTTGATATTGTTGGTCTTGATATTCCCAATTGATTTGCTATTTCTTGTTGATTCAAATTATCTTCATAATAAAGTGAACAACATTTCATCATTAATCTTAAATCTCCAATTTTTTTCATTTCCCTTCCTCCAAAATCAAGATTTTTTAATTATTTTTACATTTGTTCAATGATTTTACTTAATTTCAATAACATTATAGAAGTGGTATATATAAAAAGTCAACTGTTTTTTTTGTATAACAAAAAATATACTGTTTTAAAATAAAATAGAGATTCTCCTATATAAAAAGGTAAATCCTGATATACAAGATTCACCTTTGTGTAAGAATATTTTATTAGTAGTAAGAATGTACATGGATATGTCCTATTTTGTAAGTTATATTGACTTTATTTGAAGAATTAGTTTTTAATATAAATCTATATCATAACTCATTTTTTATAAACATTAATAAAATTATTTTTTATTTCTTATTTATATTAAATCTTGAAGTATCAAAATTAATCTTATATACTAAATTTATGGAGGTGAAACAAATGAAAATAGGTGATTTTTCAAAATTAACAAAAGTTTCAGTACGAATGTTGAGGTATTATGATAAGAAAGGAATTTTAAAACCCGAATACATTGACTCCTCTACAGGTCACCGATTATATTCAACTAATCAAGTCCCTTTGCTTCAAAAAATTATAATGTTAAGAGACTTAAATTTTAGTATCGTAGAAATAAAAGATATAGTTGACCATTGGAATCAGCAGTATCTTTTAGATAAAATGTCAAAGAAATTAAATGCAACCTATGAATACATAGAAGAAGAAAAACTTCGTGCCAACAAACTAAAAGAAGCAATTGAGCATATTCAAAAAAATGAAATTGAAAAACATTACAATATATCTTTAAAAAGAGTAGAAGCAATTCCTATCATTTCATTAAGAAGAAAGATGAACAGCCCTTTCGAAGAAGAACTCCTTTGGAAAGAGCTAACTGAATTTGTCATACAGAATAATATTACTATTGACCAAACTAGATACAACAATATAGCTATTTATCATGATATTGAACACGCAGATGATAGAGTTGACATTGAAGTTGCTTTCATTGTAAAGAAACTTGGAACTTCTTCTGGTAGTATTTGTTTTAGAATGTTGGAATCTGTTGACGTTATGGCTTCAATGATGGTTTATGGACCTTATTCTAATCTTGAGGTTGCTTATTCATCATTTGTGCAATGGTTAATTGAACATAATGAATATTCAATCGGTAATTACTCACGCCAAATTACCATTGTTGATTATAGACATACAGATAATCCACAAGAATACTTAACCGAAATTCAAATTCCTCTAGTTTTAATCGATTCTATCTGATTTGTTGGATAGAATTGTTTCCTTTTTTATTAGTATGCTTCCACCTAAAAATGCCAGAAATAATCCAGGTATGATAAAGGCACTGCTCAAATTTATAGAACTTAATGGTCCAAATATAAACATCCCACATGGTGTAGCCAAAGTTCCCAATAAGTCTACATAGGAGAAAACACGTCCCATATATTCTAATTGTGTTTCTTTCTGGATAATTGTAATGAGTGGAGTATAATAGAGAGGGCTTCCTATACCCATAACAAACATACTCACCAGAAATAGGTGCACTTGTTTACTAATTACTACTAAAATCATCATCAAGCCAAATAGAAAGGCAGAACAACCAATTAGCTTAAAATGGGAAATTTTAATCTTTTTATAACCCATTACTAGACTTGATACCAGTGCCCCTACTGAAAAAGAAATTTCGATTATACTTAATATCCACACTTTTTCTCCCAAATTATTTGAAGCTAGAAGAGGAGTTAGTTGAGAAGCAGGAACTACTAGAAATTGAAAAACTGTGTATAGTATTAATATACTTTTCAATGTTTTTGAGCGAGACAGATATTGAAATCCTTTTTTCATTTCTCTGATACTATTTTCTGCTACCTTTTGCTCTGTTTCCTGTATTGAAATGGTTGACAATAAGCTAACACCAATAAGTGCAGTCACAACATCAATAAGAAAAACTTCTCCCAATGGCAACATGGTTAGTGCCAATCCTCCTAAACCAGGGGAGATAAGTTGTATTACACTCCAAATAGTTGTTGAATAGCTATTTGCTCGCAATAATTCATCTTCTGGAATAAATAGAGGAAGGATACTTTTTGAGGCAGGTAATTGAATTCCAGTCCCCAAAGATCTGAAAGTATTAAAAATGTAAATCCATAAAATAGACTGATAACCTAAAAAGTATAAAATTGCTAAGCAGAGTGTAGCTCCTGCAATAAAAATATCAGACAAAATGATAATCTTTTTCATGGAAAAGCGGTCTGCAATTACTCCTCCCGCTAACATAATGAGTGCTTGTGGGAGAAATGTAGTTATTGTAATTCCTGCAATACTAATTCCTGAGTTTGTTTGAAGAGTGACATGCCATATCATTGCTAAAGATACAATAGACGAGCCTAACATTGAGATTGTTTGACTAAGCATGTAAGCAGTCAATTTCATTTGCCAACTTTTTTCTTTTCTCATGTATTTCTCCTCCTATAAGAATCTTCCAGTTATGCTATCATGGTTATTTTTTATATCATTAGGTGTTCCAAAAGCAATGATTTCTCCCCCTTGAGCACCACTATTAGGACCTACATCAATTATCCAATCAGATGCATTCATAATTTCAGTATTATGTTCAATAACTAACAAAGAGTGTTGTTCTTCTACTAATTTTTTAAATGTAATTAGTAAATTTTCAATATCTTGAAAATGAAGACCTGTAGTAGGTTCATCTAGGATATATAGCATTCGCTTTTTCGTTTTTGCTCCCAATTCTTTCGCTAACTTCATTCTTTGAGATTCTCCACCACTCAAACCTAAAGTACTTTGTCCTAGTTTTAAATAACCTAGCCCAACCTCTTCTAATATAGATAATTTTCTAAATAATTCAGAATTGTCATTAAAAAACTCTTTTGCTTCTCGTACTTCCATGGAAAGAATATCTACAATAGATTTTTCTTTGTATAAAATTGATAAAATTTCCTTTTTATATCGTTTCCCGCCACATTCAGAACAAGTTGCCCAACTATCAGCCATATATTGTAGAGTAATTTTTGTTTTTCCTAATCCTTGACAATTAGGACATTGACCGTTTTTGCTATTAAAGCTAAAACAACTATCATCAAATAATCTCATCTTGGCCTCTGGTGTTTGAGCAAATATATAGCGAATATCATCAAAAATATTGATATAAGTAGCTGGAGTAGATCGATTTGATTTTCCTATAGGTGTTTGGTCCATCGTTATGAAACCATCAATATGCTCTGTTCCAGTTAGTTCATCATATTTTTTGTTACGATTAATTTTCTGATTTATTTGTTCTTCTAAAGCTGGTATTAAGCTATGAAAAATAAGCGAACTTTTTCCAGAACCACTCACACCTGTAATACAACACATACAGTTCAATGTAATTTCTACATCAATATTTTTTAAATTATGGGCATTACATCCTTTTAAGCTTAACCATTTTTTAGGTACTTGTTTAGTTAGTGTTCCTTTTTTCTCTGTTATTTGAAGATACTTCCCAGTAATAGAGTTTGGATTTTCTATAATTTGTTGAACGGTTCCTTTCGCAATTATTTTTCCCCCATTTATACCTGCACCAGGCCCTACATCAATAATATAATCTGCCTGTAGCATGGTATCCTTGTCATGTTCTACGACAATAACAGTGTTACCCTTATCTCTGAGTTCTTTCATCATCTTAATCATTAAATGGTGATCTCTAGGATGTAATCCAATAGAAGGTTCATCTAAAATATAAGTTAATCCAATTAATTCACTACCTAATTGGCTAGATAAACGGACACGTTGTAATTCTCCGCCTGATAATGTTGGTGCCGTTCTGTCAGTAGTCAAATAGTGTAGCCCAACTTTTAGTAAATAATTAACTCGAATTTCTAGTTCCATTAGTATATCTTGTACAACCTTTATTTCATTTTGTTGAAGGTAGTTTGGTAATTCAGATAACCAATCCCATAATTGTTCTATTGTCAGTTTAGTTAATTCAGGAAACCTATAACCTTGAATGGTAGTAAACCTTGCTTCTGTGCTAAGTAGTTCACCATTACACGTATGACATGGTACTTCCTCCATGTATTGTTGTGAAGCATTATTATTTGCACTAGATTCTCTAAAAAGTCGCTGAATATGATTAATTGCTCCAGAAGCAGGTCTTTTGATTTTTGCTAATCTACCTTTTGATTCATAGCTAAATTCATATATTTTATTTCCAGTACCATATAAAATAGCATCAATAAATTCCTTAGGAAGTAAGTTCCAAGGTGTAGATAAGTCAATATTTTGATGTTCTGCAATTGCAAATAATTCGCCTACCATCCAGTTTCCTGTTAGCTTTTTACCTCTTAATTTTCCCCAATAATAAGTAGCTCCATCTAATATGGAAATATTAGGATTTTTTACGATTAATTGAGGGTTAACTTCATAAATAATACCTAAACCGTTACACGTATGGCATGCTCCTGTATGGGAATTAGCATTGAATGTTGAAGTATTTATTTTCGAAAAAAGAGTTTCACAATGTGGACAATAATTTTTTGTTTTATTCTTTTTCTTTAAGGGTACTTTACAGTATGGGCAATAGCTTCTCCCAATTGAAACAAATAGCATTCGTAAATAATCCCAAATACCAGTAAGAGTTCCTACTGTAGAACGTGGATTTTTACTTCCTTTTTTCTGTTCAATAGAAATTGTAGGTGTTAACCCTTGAAGCAAATCAAACTCAGGCTTTTGAATTTGTTCTTGTAACTTTGCAGCATTGCTTAGATTCTCAAAATAACGTCTTTTTCCTTCTTCATAAATTGTATCAAAAGCTAAGGATGATTTTCCACTGCCACTTACTCCCGTAATTACTGTAAACTTATTTTTGGGAATACTCACTTCTATATCCTTTAAATTATTTTGTCTCCCTCCTTTTAAATAAATTGTATCTTTGTTAGAAGAAGGTATGTATTTACTAGGTATTTTCGAAGTCTTAATAAGTTCAAATTTTTTCTCCAATTCTTTAGGATTGCTAAATTGTTTTGATTCTAAAATACCTAATAGTTTAAGTTGAGAAAAAATAGATGTAATGTATTCTTCTGGTAATTTAGAAATCAGCTTATTTATGTTATTTATCTTCATATCTTTATCAGATATTATTTCGGCGATTTCATCTAATAAATTTTTTTCTTCTATAGTTAGTTGACTATATTTTTTTGTACTCAATTCTGTCCATAAATCCCAAGGAAGTAACTCTAATCCAATGAGATTATTAAAATCATGTAAAAGATTTCCTTTTACTGAGTGCCATCCTTTCCAGTTTTTGTTGTATCCAAAATCATACTGATGAGCAGTACCTTGTCGGCAATTTATCCAAGCTTCTGCTCCTGTTAAAAATCCATTTTCTTTACCAATATCATGAGTATCAAAATCAAGTTGAAAATGTTTCTTTTGAATCTCATCAATCTGAGCATCAATTTTTATCCATCTGTTTTGGATTTTATTATAATATTCAACAACCCAATGATCCTCATAAGGAATCTCACTTTGAAAGTAGCTGGCAAACCCAGCTCTCATTCTGGCTTCGTAACCCTGATACCTAAGAAAAGAAACAAAGAGTAAAGAATAATCTCTACACATACCTACTAATCGTTGCTTTGGTTCTCTAGGTATAGTTATCGATTGAGAATTTATCTTCATAATCTTCCCTAGCATTTGTGAAACTGTACGTAGTAATTCTTCTTCTGATTGTTGCTTACTAAACGATACACCATATAGATTTCCATGTTCTCCATGAATAATTAAATTCTGAACAATCTCTAATAGTTCAGTAGGAGTAGTAGGAAGGTTCTTATACTCTTTTTCAAATTTTGTAGGATTAGTAATTATACTTTGATTTGTATAGTTTAATATTTTCATCATCATTCACCTCTCTAAATAGAGGTTACAACATGACACTGTGTCAATAGCAAGGGGTATTTTTTTCTTTATTTTTTATTAACAAATATATAATATATTGTATTTACATAAAAAAGAGTGTCTCATCTATAATCTTAAAAAATTATTTTGAGACACTCTCTTTAATTGTATTATATAAAAATCAATTTAAATTAATATTTTAACCTTTATATAGCGATATCTATAATTTATTCTTTTAATGCTGTCATATTTATACTTAATATAATCATAGGTACAATTACATATATAAAAGCTGTAGCTGATGAAACTATACCAGAATCATTTACTAAAAGAGTGACAAAACATCCTACTACGGATGCTATAAACCCTTTAAATACAATTGGATATTCATTAATTAATTGTTTGAAATATCTAATTTGAGTAAGCATAAGTACTAAAATTACTCCTATTCCAGCTAATAATATATTTACCCATGCACTGGTTTGAGCTAATTTTAAATTCATTTCTATCTTTCTACTAAATGTTTGTATTATTTCTCCTGGACCATTAAAGTAAATGTCTTTTACAAACATACCTAAATGTGAGTTGCTTCCTGAAACTATATCTATTGTTACAAAAACTCCTAAAACAAGTAGTACTGCTATGCCTAACAATATAACTTTTTTAAAATCTATCTTTACATCATATATCAATAATATAAATAGTAAAAATGCTACACATTCAGAAATAGCACTTCCTACATTTGCTCCCATAATTGGAGATGCACTAGTAATTAAAATGGCTAAAGAAAAGACTATTACAGACCATTTTGGTATCTTTTTATATGTCAATAAAATTGCAAATGTAAAAATTGCACTCCCTATTGCCACACCTTGATATTCATTTCCTACACCATAATATCTAGCTCCAATTATACAATCATAGCTCATTACATTACCTTTCATTAGATATGCACCAAGTGCAGAATCTATAACCATAATCAATATAGTTAATCCTGTAAAGAATAGAATATTTTTTAGGTCATTTTTTATTAAAACTTTACTTATTAAATATATAGTAAGTGTTATTATAATTATGCCTAAGGAAATTGCTACTGGTGTTTTAAAGTTCATTATTGGGGTTATCATAAATGACAGAGGCATTACTATTCCTATTTTTAAAAGTTCTTTTAGTATAAAGTATGTTGTTTCTTTGTGTTTTTTTGATATATGTTTTCTAAATAAAATTGCAATCATCGCAACTATCCACGACAAAAAAACTACATTTACAAAACCATTTAATATCACAGACCTTATACTTGAAATAGATACTATCTTTTGATATTCATCCATTAAATATTCTTTATTATCATCTCTATTGATAAGTTCATACTTTCTTCCAACCATATTTGGATTTTTTAAATCAAAACTATCTAGTATGTCTACTCCTACATCTAAATTAGTTACAATACCTTCTCTTCTAGTAGTTGAAGATGACAACAATCCTTTTCCATTCCCACTTAACTTTATTATTGGAGAAAGTCTTCTTTTATTTTTATAATCTAAATCACTTGGAAATGCACTGGCTATGTAAACAGTATCATTTTCTCCAACCATAGAAAATATATTTTTTAAATATTCATCTATATTTTTTTCTATCTTGTCTTTCATGTTTTTATATGTATTTTCATTCAAGTTTGGTTTATATAAATCTAATCTATATGTATCTCCAAGTTCTACAAAAACTACATCACTGTTTTTATAAGCTTCTTTAGTTTCAGCAACAAGCTTAGTATAATCAGTTGATATTCCATAAGGCATAGATAAATCTTTTTTATTGATATTATCTACATTTCCATAAGGAATTCTACCATACTCATCCATAGCTGTTAGGCATAAATTTCTATTTTTTACAAGTTGACCACCTTCAACTATATCTGCATTTCCTAATATGGACGTTTTCAGTTCATTTTCAGATAAACTTTGACCTAATGAACCCAATGTAGAGCCATATTCTCCAAAGTTTAGATTCTCATTTATTGACATATTTATAGTCAAATCATTTATACCTTTTGCTTTCTTACCTGTAACTGATTCAAAAACTATATTTCTATCTTTGCTTGAGCTTTCAAAATTAATATCTTCTTCATTAGCTACATTGGCTCTTCCACCAGCACCCATACTGGCATATGACCTTCTATCATCACTACCTTTATCGCCTCTTATGTTCATCAAGCCAATATACCCTCTATTTTCTAGCTCTTCTCTCAATGATTTTATTCTTAACATATTGTTCATACTAGTTCTATTCATATCTATAAATATTACTTTTCCATGCGTTGGTATATCATCTGCAAAGCTATACTGACTCATCGATATTAATATTATGATAAATGTTGCTAAGAAAGATATAATCTTTTTTCTCATAAATTCTCCCTGCTTTCTGATTTAAATCCTCACACTTAAGAATACATTAAACATTATCGTTATAAATAAATAAATTTGGACCATCTATTTACAATAAACAGCCCAAATTTTAGGTTTATTTGAATATATCAATTTTTAGGTTTTGCAAATATCATTCTACCAGCAGGAGTTTGAAGAACAGAAGTTACTAAAACTTTTATAGTCTCATTCATATGTTTTCTTCCTCCATCAACAACTATCATAGTTCCATCATCTAGATATGCAACACCCTGTTGAGCTTCTTTTCCTTCTTTAACCACTTGAACAACCATATCTTCACCTGGTATTGCAACTGGTTTTATAGCATTAGCCAACTCATTTATATTTAATACTTCAACACCTTGAAATTGAGCAACTTTATTTAAGTTATAATCATTAGTAACAACTTTTCCATTTAATACTTGGGCAAGCTTTAATAATTTACTATCAACTTCTGCTATATCATCAAAGTCCCTTTCACTTATTTCAACCTCTATATTTAATTCTTTCTGAATTATATTTAATATATCCAGACCTCTTCTACCTCTTACTCTTTTTAAATCATCTGAAGAATCTGCAATATGTCTTAGTTCTTCCAAAACAAAAGCAGGGATAATAAGTTTTCCTTCTACAAATCCTGTTTTGCAAATATCAGCTATCCTTCCATCAATTATTACACTTGTATCTAATACTTTTGGAGGTATCGCCTTTACTTCTTTTTTATTATCTTTGTCTTTATCCTTATCTTTAATAGGATTTGCTAATCTTCCTAATTTTCCAATATTAAATAAATCATTTTTACTTTTAAGCGCAACTTTCATTCCAAGATATCCTAGGAATAAATATAATAGTAAAGATAGTATTCCACCTACTATTGGTATTCTGTTTACTAATCCACTCAATAAATATGCAATTACGAATCCTACTATAAGACCCATAGACCCTAATAATATATCCGTTTGAGGATATTTTGATAACTCTTTATCCACAACTTTAGCAATTTCTTTTGTTCTATTTACAACCCACGGCTCTATAAGATATCCTAAAATAGCTATTACTATACCTGCTACTACAGCTGCTATATAACCATACGTTTCTTTTCCAAATGTTAATATTTCAAAATCTCTCATCAATGTTAAATAGGTCGTTATACCTATCGTAAATCCAAGTAAAATAAACAATATCCTTGTTACTTTCCTTATCAATGCTTCACCCCCTAGTTATACTTATCTATTATAGACCAAAGTGTATATTATATTCAAGAAAAAAGTAGTAAAATTCACTTAAAATTCATTATATGTGTCTATCTAATAATACTAATTGTTTCATTTTTATAAGTCCATTTTTTATATATGTTGCTCTTATTTCGCCTATTCCTTCAACTTCATCTAACTCTTCAATAGATGCATCTAATATTTCTTGGAAGTTTTCAAAATAATTTACTAAGTTTTCTATTATTGCTGTTGGTAGTCTATGTATTTTGCTAAGAATTCTATATCCTCTTGTTTTTATAGGCATATCCATACTTTCTGAAAATCCACTATACCCTAATAGTTTTGCCATATTAAATAATTCTATTAGTTCTTCTGAATTTAAATTTTTAACTTTTTTCATAAGTTCTTTTATTTCAGTATTTTCTTTGTTATAATCTTTGAATATTAATTTCTGATCTATTCTAGTTGTACCCATTAATTCCTCTAATTGCATGCTTACTAAAGTTCCTTCATCCCCCAATTCTATCACATATTTTTCAATTATACTTGTAACTCTCATTACCATTTCCATTTTCTGCATGACTAGCGCTACATCATAAATAGTTACCAAATCATTAAACTCTAGAGCATTTAAATTAGTTATAGCTTGGTCTAATACTGTTTTATATTTTTCTAAAGTTTGTATTGCTTGATTTGCCTTAGTAAATATCTTAGATATATCTTCGACCACATACTTCTCATTTCCTCTATAAACTGTTATAACATTTCTTCTTTGTGAAATTCCTATGACTATAGCACCAGTTTGTTTTGCTACTCTTTCTGCCGTCCTATGTCTAGTTCCAGTCTCTGACGTTTCTATAAAGTAATCTGGTATAAGTTGTGCATTAGCAAATAATATTTTCTTTACATCACCACTTAAAACTATCGCTCCATCCATTTTTGCTAATTCATATAGATATGATGGTGAATACTCTGCATTTATAGCAAATCCTCCATCTACTATTTTCATTACATCTTCATTTGTCGCAATTACAATTAAACCACCAGTCTTAGCTCTTAGTACATTGTTTAGACCTAATCTAAGAGGGGTTCCAGGAGATATCATTTTTAATGCATACAGCATATTTTTATTATCCAAAAAATTCTCCATATTTATTGATTCCTCCCAAGTACTATATTTATAGCTTGTCTTAAGTTATCTACTGGCCATATTTCTATACCCTTAGTATCTTTTACAACCTCATAATTACTTCTAGGAACTACTATCTTTTTAAATCCAAGTTTTTTGCACTCAGCAATTCTTTTTTCTATAAAACTTACTGATCTAACTTCTCCTGTAAGCCCTACCTCTCCTGTAACAGCTATATCTTCATCTATAGGTATATTTCTAAAACTAGATGCTACAGAAATAGCTATTCCTAAGTCAATCGAAGGTTCATTTATCTTTATACCTCCAACTATATTTATATATACATCTTGATTTTGTATTTGCAGACCAACACGTTTTTCTAAGACTGCTAATAACATACCAACTCTATTATAATCTACTCCTGTAGATGTTCTTCTTGCTATACCAAAACTTGTCGGCGAAACTAATGCTTGTAATTCAAGTAACATTGGTCTTGTACCTTCTACAGTAGATATTATAACTGAGCCTGCTACATCTTTTGGTTTTTCAGATATCAAAATCTTAGACGGGTTATCAAGCTCTACTAATCCCAAGTCCCTCATTTCAAATACCCCAAGTTCATTTGTTGAACCAAATCTATTTTTAACAGCCCTTACTAATCTATATGTATTATATCTTTCACCTTCAAAATATAAAACAGTATCAACCATATGCTCTAATAATTTTGGCCCTGCTAGTGAACCTTCTTTGGTTACATGACCAACTATGAATGTTGAAATTCCCATTTTTTTAGAAATCTTCATGAATTTTGAAGTACCTTCTTTAATTTGACTGACAGTTCCTGGTGCTGAAGATATTTCTGGACTAAAGACAGTTTGAATTGAGTCTAGAATTATTAATTCTGGATTTACACTTTCTAAATAAGATTCAATTATACTTAAATTATTTTCGGCAAATATATATAAATTTTCTGAATTAATACCTAATCTTTTTGCTCTCATTTTTATCTGTGATTCTGATTCTTCTCCAGTTATATATAAAACAGTCTTTCCTAACTTAGCTACATTACTAGAAACTTGAATTAAAAGTGTGGATTTACCTATACCAGGGTCTCCACCAACAAGTACTAGAGAACCTTTAACTATACCTCCCCCAAGTACTCTATCTAATTCTTTTATATCTGTTGTAAACCTTTCTTCTTCTTTGCTCTCTATTGAAGTTATACTAACTGGTTTAGATGAAGATTTATCTATTATAAAGACCTCTTTTTTTGTGCTTTTTTGATCTACTTCTTCTACAAATGTATTCCATTTTGTACACTCTGGACATTTTCCAAGCCACTTAGCTGTTTCATATCCACAGGATTGACATACATATTTAGTTTTTATTTTTGCCATATTTTAATCATCCTTAATTTATTATTCTATACTATAATTTTAGCATATGTGAAAGAGAATAGGTAAAGATTAAATAAAATAATTAAGGACAATGAATTATTATAGATTCATTGCCCTTAAAATTTTCTTTAAACTATAAAACTTATATCTATAAGATTTTAAAATGCAACTCTATTGAATTATTTAGTTTCAAAAACTATTTTTTCATCTTTAACTTTTGCTATTATATTACTTCCTTTTTTTACATCACCTTTTAAAATCGCTTCAGATAACTCATCTTCTAGTTCTTTTTGTAAGGCTCTTTTAAGAGGTCTTGCTCCATATTCCAAATCAAACCCAGATTTAGAAATTAAATTTATAGCTTCATCACTCATTTCTAGTTTTATATCCATATCTTTTAGTCTTTCTTGTAATTTGTCTACCATTAAAATTACTATTTTAGATATGTGTTCTGCATTTAATGAATGGAAAACTATTATATCATCTATTCTATTTAAAAACTCTGGTCTAAATCTTTGCTTTAATTCACCCATTATGTTTTCTTTCATTTTTTCATATTGAGACTTTTCTTCTTCGTCTCCTTTAGCTATACTAAACCCTAAAGTTTTTTGTCTACCAATTGTAGATGCACCAACATTTGATGTCATTATAACAATAGTATTCTTAAAGTCAACAGTTCTTCCTTTTGAATCTGTTAATCTACCATCATCTAGAATTTGTAATAGAATATTAAACACATCTGGATGAGCTTTTTCTATCTCATCAAATAAAATAACTGAATATGGGTTTCTTCTTACTTTTTCAGTTAATTGACCTCCTTCATCATGACCTATATAACCAGGAGGTGAACCTATCATTCTTGATACAGCATGTTTTTCCATATATTCAGACATATCAATTCTTATTATTTGATTTTCATCTCCAAATTGCACTTCTGCTAATGCCTTAGATAATTCTGTTTTTCCTACTCCTGTAGGCCCTAAAAATAAAAATGAACCAATTGGTCTATTAGGATCCTTAAGACCCGCTCTTGACCTTCTTATTGCCTTGGAAATAGATTTTACTGCTTGTTCTTGACCTATAACTCTATTGTGTAAGATTTCTTCAAGTTTTAAAAGTCTATCAGCTTCTTCCTCAAGAATTTTATTAACAGGTATTCCTGTCCATAAACCTACTACTTCAGCAATGACTTCTCCATCAACTAAATCAGAATGTTTAGATGATTTATTCCATCTTTCTCTAACATCTTCTAATTGTTTTTTAAGTATACCTTGCTCATCTCTTATTTTTGCTGCTTTCTCGAAATCTTGGCATCTTACTGCCTCTTCTTTTTCTTTATCTATATTTTCTATTTCTAATTCTAATTTTTTTATTTCGGCTGGAGGAGTATTTTCCTTTAGCCTAACTTTTGATGCTGCTTCATCAATCAAATCTATCGCTTTATCTGGTAGATATCTATCTGATATATATCTAGTTGATAATTCTACAGCTGTTTTTATAGCATCATCAGTTATTTTGACTTTGTGATGAGCTTCATATTTATCTCTCAATCCTTCTAATATTTTTATTGAATCTTCTTTACTTGGTTCATCCACCATAACTGGTTGGAATCTTCTTTCTAGTGCAGAGTCTTTTTCAACATGCTTTCTATACTCATCTATTGTTGTTGCACCTATAACTTGTATTTCGCCTCTAGCTAACGCAGGTTTTAATATATTTGACGCATCTATAGAGCCTTCTCCTGTAGACCCAGCTCCTATTATGGTATGCATCTCGTCTATAAATAAAATTATATTTCCGTTTTTAACAACTTCATCTACAACTTCTTTAATTCTTTCTTCAAATTCTCCTCTGTACTTAGCACCAGCTAATAAAGAACCCATCTCTAAAGAATACAGCGTTTTACTTTTTAGTGTTTCTGGAACATTACCTAATGCTATGTTTGTTGCTAGACCTTCAGCTATAGCTGTTTTACCTACTCCTGGGTCTCCTATTAGCACAGGATTGTTTTTAGTTCTTCTACTTAATATTTGTATAACTCTTTGTATTTCTTTTTCTCTTCCTATAACAGGGTCTATTTTATTTTGTTTTGCATATAGTGTAAGATTTCTTCCATATTTATCGAGAATCTTAGACTCTGTTTGATTTTGGTTGCCCGTGTAACTATTTTCTGATTTATATTGATTATTATCACTTATACCCATCATATCAATTGTTAATTGGGCTAGAGTTCTGTCATTTACACCTGCATAGTTCAAAACTTTATTGGCTATTCCTTCACCTTCTTGAATAATAGCTAATAATATATGCTCAGTTCCTATATAATTTGTTTTTAATTTATTTGCAAACATTCCTGATAGTTCCAATATTTGTTTACTTCTTGGGCTTAATACTATATCCTCTGGGATTCCTTCACCCTTACCTTCCATATCAATTATTTTGCCTTCTAAATAAGCCTCTGTAAATCCAACCTTACTTAGAACTTTGGCAGCTATTCCTTCTTCTTCTTTTAAAAGACCTAAAAGTATATGCTCGCTTCCAACAATATTATGTCCTAAGTTTTTAGCAGACTCAAACGCTAAATCAATTGCTTTTTTAGCTCTTTGTGTAAATCTATTGAAGTTCATAATTTATCCCTCCTCTTAATTTTTCCAAAGTTTCTCTAATGTATGTTGCTCTATTTATATCTCTATTCTCAACATCATCACTCTTATACATTATTGACTGATGTGCTGGTTGTATACCTATCATAAGTTGTTCTATAGCTTTTAAATCTAATTTTTTTATATAGTTCATTTCTATTCCCATTTTTATATTTGATAGATGGCTCATTGCCTCTGAACTACTCATTACCCTTGAATTTTCAAGTGTTCCTATTGACCTAAATATTTTATCTTCTAATTTTATACCCAATTTTTTTTGTAATATTTCTCTGGCTTTCACTTCTTTTGAAATTGCATCCTTTGTAAGGCCACTTACATTCTCTATAATATTAGACTCTGTTCTTCCAAGTGTAAGCTGATTAGATATTTGGTATATATTTCCCAATGCTTCTGTTCGCTCTCCATATATACCTCTTATTGCTATACCTATTTGTGATGAAATCTTATAAAGTTCATCCATATAACCTAATTGACTTAATGCAGGCAAGTGCATCATCACAGAAGCTCTCATTCCAGTTCCTGTGTTAGTTGGGCAAGATGTTAGATAACCCAACTTTGTACTAAATGCATATTCTAAATTTGATTCTAATAAATCATCTATCTCATTTGCTATGTTATAAGCATTTTCTAAATTTAAATCATCACATATAGTTTGTATTCTTATATGGTCTTCTTCATTTATCATTATACTTACAGTTTTATCTTTTTTTACTATAACAGCGCTTTTATCATTTTCTGCTAAGTCTGGACTTATCATATGCTCTTCAACCATAAGCATCTTTTTAGATTGGTCTAAATCTTCAATCTTATAGAAATCAAACTCTTCTTTATGTTCTAAACTAGAATTCATAAATGCATTTTTTACCTTTTCTATTATTTCCATAGCACACTCTTTATCTAATCTATTTGGAAAAGGATAATTGTTCAAGTTCCTAGCTAGCCTAACTCTTGATTTCATGACTATATTCTCTTTCATAATATCACTCCAATCTTAGTCAATAGAGCCTTTTAAATACTTAATCTTATCTCTAAATTGAGCAGCTAATTCATACTCTTCATTTTTTATAGCTCTATCTAAATCTTCTTTTAATTCTCTAATCTCATTTTCTACACTTATTTTATAAAATGATTTTTTAGGAGCCTTACCTATATGTTCTATATGGCCATGTATATTTTGAAGCATTGGATTTACTTGACTGCTAAATGCATTGTAACATTCACTGCATCCAAATCTTCCATTATTCTTAAATTCACTATATGTCATATTACATTTTTGGCAAACTAACTTTTCTTCAAGCTCTTTTTTAGGTTGAAATCCTAAGTTAGAAAATATATCCATCATTGAAAAAGGCATATCTAAATTAAAATTCATCTCTGTATTCTCTTTAGCACATTCACTACACAGATACATTTCAGTCTTTTCTCCATTGACTATTTTATTGTAATATACAGATGCTTTATTCTTATTACATTTTTGACATAGCATAAATTATCACTCCTCTATACTAAATACTCCTATTATTATATTCTTTAAAACATTAGACCTTACCTTCTCTTTTAATTCATATACTGGCATACATAATGACTTATCATCTATTGCATATAATATTAGTTTTAATTCTCTTTCGCTAATCAAGTCTGATTCTCTCAAACTTTCTACCAACTCTTTTGCCTTCTTATAGGATATTTGGCTTCCTATTCTTTCATTCAATATTTCTCTAATATGTCCATCTTTACTTCTTCGTATTTTTTCTATCTGAACATATCCTCCGCCACCTTTTTTGCTTTCTATATAATAACCTTTATCTATGGTAAACCTTGTCGTTAAAACATAATTTATTTGTGATGGTGCACAACTAAACAAGTTTGCTAGTTCATTTCTTTGAATTTGTATACTACTATCTTCTTCCATCAAATCTTTAATAAATTTTTCAATTATATCTGTCATAGTTGCCATTTATATCACCACACACCTTTTTATTTTTGACTTTCTTTGACTACTATTTTACACCTATTATTTAAATTTTTAAAGCCCTAAATTGTGTAAATTTATTTTTTTCATAATAATTTAAATGTAAGTGTCCATCTTTTTTTAAATATAAGCTTCTACTTCTTACATTTACAATAATTAAGTTTTAAAATTCTTGGTTATTAATTTATTTTTAATGTATCTATACCTTGTATTTGTAAATATACCTTCATATCATTATTATTAAACATTTCTAAAAATAATAATATAAAAAGATACTTTCTTTTATTAAAACAGTTTAAGAAAGTATCTTTTATTCTTCACATTTTTTATTACTTTAATTTGATTTTTTCTTGTTTTTTATAAAAACACATAAAAACTAGATATATACTTATTTAAAATAAGCATATACCTAGCTTTAATTACAAAATTATTTTTATATAATATTATATAATAGATGGATATTAATTATATAATATTATATCTTCTTTATTACTTTGCAGTAACTAATCCAATTATTTTTTCTGCAAATTGTGATGGAACTTCTCCATATCTTTCTAATTCCATTTCAAAGTATCCTCTACCTTGTGTCATTGCTCTTAAATCTATTGCATATTTAAATGTCTCTGCTTGTGGAGCCTCTGCAAATATTATTTGTTTTCCTTTATTATCTGGCTCCATACCAAATATTTTACCTCTTCTCTTGTTTATATCTCCCATAACATCTCCCATATATTCTTCTGGAACAGTTATCTTAAGTTTCATAATAGGCTCTAATAATATTGGATGAGCTTCCTCCATACCTTTTTTAAAGGCTGCACTTGCTGCCATCTTAAAAGCCATTTCAGAAGAATCTACATCATGATATGAACCATCATAAAGTGTAGCCTTTATATTTGTAACAGGGAAACCAGCCAATACCCCTTTTTGCATAGAATCTTTTAAACCTTTTTCTACTGCTGGTATATATTGTTTTGGTACAGAACCACCAAATATTTCTTCTGCAAATTCAAAATCAGATTCACATCTTTCAAATCTTATCTTTACATCTCCATATTGACCATGGCCACCTGATTGTTTCTTATGTTTCCCTTGTACATCAGCTGTTTCCTTTATAGTTTCTCTATAAGGAACTTTAAGGTCATTTAATTCAACATCTACCCCAAACTTATCTTTCATTTTATTTTTAATTGTTTTTATGTGAAGTTCCCCTTGTCCTCCTAAAAGAGCTTGCTTTGTCTCTGTATTTCTATACCAATGTAATGTAGGGTCTTCCTCTACAAGTTTGTTTAATACAGCAGCTACCTTTTCTTCATCACCCTTATTTTTAGGATTGACAGCATAATATATTTGTGGTTTTGGGAAATCTATCTTATCTAAAGCTTCTGCATCTTTATCTACAGATATAGTATCTCCTGTTTTTAGAGAATTAACTTTAGTTACAACTACTACATCACCAGCCTTAGCTTTTTCTATTTCAACTAACTCACTATTTCTCAATGTATATATGTTAGCTATTTTTTCTTTTATGTTTTTGTTTATATTAAAAATTTCTTTATCTTTAGAAATTGTACCTTGAGTAATTTTTATATATGACATTTTTCCTACAAATGGGTCGACCATAGTTTTAAATACTAATCCTTTAAATGGCTTACTCTCTTCTGTAAATATAGGTTCTATATAATTTGATATTGTATCTAATATTTCTTTTGTCCCTATGTTATTTATAGTTGAACCACATATTACAGGTATAATATCTCCTCTTTGTATACCTATAACAATACCTTTTTGGATTTCTTCTGTAGTTAACTCTTCTCCATTAAAATACTTATCTAATATTTGGTCATCTGTTTCTGCTATAAGTTCCATTAAAGCTTCTTTTACACTCATAGCTTGTTCTTTAAATTCACCTTCTAAATCATCTATATTTTCAAATACATTATGTAACTTGACAAAGTTTTTATCTTTGTATATAGGACTTATCATTGGAACTATCTTATTATTGTATTTTTCTCTTAACATTGCTATTGCATCTTTATATCTTGCTTTTTCATTATCTATTTTATTTATAAACATTATCTTAGGAATACTCTCAGTTAGTTCTAATGATTTCTCTGTACCAACTTGAATAGGTGCTGTTGCATCTATTACTATTATTGCTGCATCACTTGCTCTAAGAGATGATACAACGTCTCCGCTAAAGTCAAAATATCCTGGTGTATCCAATAAGTTAAACTTATAGTCATTATATTCTATAGGTATTAATCCCATACTATAAGTCATATTTACCTTGTCAGTTAATTTAGGTATCTTATTAGTGTTTGCTGTGTAAGCTATAGTTTCGATTAGATTTGTTTTACCACATCCGCTATGTCCTAATACCGCTACATTTCTCAACATATTACTATCATAAACTTTCATATAAGCACCCACCTTTTAAATTTATGTATTTTCTCTTAGCTGTTATTTCCTAAGAAATAGTCTAGAAAATGTTTATTATTTTTAGAATTTTTAGATAACATTTTCCTTACTAGCTTTATTTCTACATAGGGATATAATTTTCCTCTTTTTTTTAACAAATATTTAATTTAAATAAATAAAAACACTCTAAATATTTAATAAAAATATTTTAGAGTGTTTTATAAGTTGTTTTAATTCAATTATTTCATTATCATTAATAATTGTTTATCTTCAACCATATCATCTTCTTTTACTTTAATTGATTTAATTACTCCATCAGTCTTAGCAACTATTATAGTTTCCATTTTCATTGCTTCTATAACTATTAATGGTTGATTTGCTTTTACTTCATCTTCTTCTTTAACCATTATCTTTATAACTTTTCCTGGTATACTTGCTCCGATTTGAAGTGGATCATTCATATCAGCTTTCTCAACATTAGTAACTTTTCCAGAGAAGTTTCTATCTTTTATTTCCACTTCTCTAACCATTCCATTTAATTCAAAACCTATAGTTCTAAATCCATCTTCTTTAACTTCGCCAACTTCAACTAATCTTATTGTTAATACTTTACCTTCTTCTATTTCTACTTCACATTCTTCATTTTTATTTAATCCATAGAAGAATACATCACTTTCAAGTTTAGATATATCATTATAATGTTGTAAATGTTTAATATAGTCTTCATAAACTTTTGGATATAAAGCATAACTTATAACATTTCTTATATTTGCATTTATATCATATTTTTCATTTAGATATTTTGCTATCTCATCAAAATCTTCTGCTGGTAATAGTGAACCTGGTCTTACTGTAATAGCTTCTTCACCTTTTAAAACTACTTCTTGTAAATCTTTTGGTACTCCACCTTCTGGTTGACCAATCATACCTTTACAGTAGTCTACAACAGAATCTGGGAATGATAAGTTCTTACCTTCTTCTATTATATTATCTTTATCTAATTTATTTTTAGTCATAAAGATAGCTAAATCTCCTACAACTTTTGAAGATGGTGTTACTTTTATTATATCTCCTACAACTTCATTAGCTTCTTTATATTTTTCTTTAACTTCATCAAATCTATTAACTAATCCTAAACTATCAGCTTGAGGTTTTAAGTTTGTATATTGACCTCCTGGTATTTCAAAATTATATATTTCTGCACAAGAGTTAGTTAAGTCACTTTCAAATTTGTTATAAACTTTTCTTAAATCCTTATAGTATTTTCCTAACTCATCATATCCAAATAAATCTATACCTGTATCTCTTTCTGTATTTTTAAGAGCTTCTACTATTGCATTAAGCGATGGTTGACTTGTAAGCCCTGCCATAGATTCTAATGCAGCATCAATTATATCTACACCAGCTTCTGATGCCATCAAACAAGTTGCCACACCATTTCCACTTGTATCATGAGTGTGTAAATGTATTGGTGCTTTTACATTTTTCTTTAGTTCTTTGACTAATGTATAAGCAGAGTATGGTTTAAGAAGTCCTGACATATCTTTTATTGCTATTATATCTGCTCCTAAACTTTCTAACTCTTTTGCCATCTTAATATAATATTCTAAGTCATATTTAGTTTTAGTCTTATCTAATATATCACCTGTATAACACATAGTTGCTTCAACTATTTTTCCAGTTTCTAGAGCTGTATTAATAGATGGTTTCATATTTTCAACCCAGTTTAATGAGTCGAATATTCTAAATACATCTATTCCTTGTTTAGCAGACTCTTTTGTGAATTCTTCTATTACATTATCTGGATAGTTTTTATATCCAACTCCATTTGATGCTCTAAGCAACATTTGGAACATTATACTTGGTATTTCTTCTCTTAGTTTTTGTAATCTACGCCAAGGTGACTCTTTTAAGAATCTATATGCAACATCATAAGTAGCTCCACCCCACATTTCAAGTGAGAATAAATCTTTTTGATATTTTTCTGTTGGTTTAGCAGCTTTTAGTAAGTCATATGTTCTTAATCTTGTTGCCAATAATGATTGATGTGCATCTCTCATTGTTGTGTCTGTTAATAATAGTTTTTTATCATTTTTTATTTTTTCTATATATGCAGATTTACCTAACTTATCAAAAAGTATCTTACTTCCTTCTGCCTTTGAACCATCTTTATTCATTCTTGGTTCATGTAACGCATCAAATAATGGTTTTTCTTGACAAGCGTTATCATTTACAATTACATCACCTATAAATTGAAGTAATTTTGTTCCTCTATCTTTACTTTCTGTTATTTCAAATAAATCTGGATTTTCATCTATAAATTTAGTACTACATTTACCATTTGAGAATATAGGATTATTTAAGACATTAACTAAAAATCCTACGTTAGTCTTAACACCTCTAACTCTAAGTTCTTTTATAGATCTTATAGTTTTATTTATTGCTCCTTGGAATGTTCTATCCCAAGATATTGTCTTAACCAATAAACTATCATAGTGAGGACTTATGTTTGCTCCTGTAAATCCATTTCCACCATCTAGTCTTATACCAAATCCTGAACCAGTTCTATAAACTTGAATTTTACCTGTGTCTGGCATAAATCTATTTTTAGGGTCTTCTGTAGTTATTCTACATTGGATAGAATATCCTCTTATTTCAACATCATCTTGTGATTTTATATTTATTTCTTCACTATCTAAACTGTATCCTTGAGCTATTAATATTTGACTTTGAACTATATCTATTCCTGTAACCATTTCTGTTACAGTATGCTCAACTTGTACTCTTGTATTCATTTCTATAAAATAATGACCACCATTTGCATCTACTAAGAATTCTAGTGTCCCTGCATTAGAATATCCTACATATCTTGATAACTTGACTGCATCATCACATATTTCTTTTCTTACTTTTTCATCTAATGAAAATGCTGGTGCATATTCTATTATCTTTTGATGTCTTCTTTGAACAGAACAATCTCTTTCGTATAAATGAACTATATTTCCATAGTTATCCCCTAATATTTGAACTTCTATATGCTTTGGATCAGCTATATATTTTTCTATGAATATAATATCTTCACCAAAAGCTTTTCTTGATTCACTACAAGCAGTTTCATATTCAAGTTCTAAATCTTTTTCATGATGTACGATTCTCATACCTCTACCGCCACCACCATTAGATGCTTTTATCATAACAGGATAACCTATTTTATTTGCAACTTCTTTTGCTTCTTCAGTACTTCTTATTGCTTTTTCCACTCCTGGTATAGTTTGAACATTAACTTCTTTTGCAATTTTTTTAGAGTTTATCTTATCCCCCATCATATTCATTACTTTAGATGATGGGCCTATAAAAGTAATTCCATTTTCTTCACATTTACGAGCAAATTCTGCATTTTCTGCTAGAAAACCATATCCTGGATGTATAGCGTCAACTTTTTTTCTCTTTGCTAAGTCTATTATTCCATCCATATCTAGGTATGCATCTATTGGACCTTTGCCTTCCCCTATTAAATACGATTCATCTGCTTTTGTTCTAAATAATCCATATTTATCTTCTTTACTATATATACCAACACTTTTTATCCCCAATTCTGAACAGGCTCTAAATATTCTTATAGCTATTTCGCCTCTATTAGCTACTAGTATTTTATTAAACTTTTTAAGCATACTCTATTCTTCTCCTTTATTGTTTGTGTAATATTAAAGATTATAGACTAAAATACTTTATTTTTGAAGATGTTTAAGCAAGTTCCTTAATTAATAAGATAAATTTATAAATATATATAACTTTTAGACTGTCTAAACTCAATTTACCTCACTAAAATTAAGGGATTTTTTATGGAATTTCAGACAAACTTGTGTGAAAATTTCTACAATTGATTTTATTTTATACTATTTTTTTCTCTGTTTACATAATTATTTTCATCTTTACGTAATATTTCACATACTTTTCTCAATATAGTTCATATCTTAATCTATCTGTCTTAACAAACGTTTTATTACATCAGAAAGTTTTAGATGACCTAAATCTGCATATGCTATAACTAGTATTATTTTTACTACTCCTTCTACCTCATCTAATTTATATGCTCTAGCATTTATTATTGTGTACTTTGGCATAAGTTCTTCTAAATCTAGTGCAAGTTCATCAGATAAAGTCATATACTCATCAAACTTTTCCTCATCAGATAAAGTCATATACTCATCTTGTTCACTTATAATAGTATCTAAGTAATCCAAATTTATACTTAATTGATAAGCTATTACATCCTCTCTTTTTGTACTTTTACTTAAATCCTTCTCAACTTTGAATTTACTATTTTTATCTATGATTATTTTAAGTTCTTCACTATCAACTATTTCATTTCCTATAATTATATACAAATTTTTTACCTCCTAAATATAAATCTTTTTTAATCAAAAATAAAACCTCTAGTAAAATTACTAGAGGTTTGCACTGGTGGGATTAACAGGGCTCGAACCTGTGACCCCCTGCTTGTAAGGCAGGTGCTCTCCCAGCTGAGCTATAATCCCTCGATGTTTATATGGTGCGCCCAAAGGGACTCGAACCCCTAACCTTCTGATTCGTAGTCAGACACTCTATCCAGTTGAGCTATGAGCGCATTTTATTGGAGGCGACACCCAGATTCGAACTGGGGATCAAGGAGTTGCAGTCCACTGCCTTACCACTTGGCTATGTCGCCACCTTTTTGGTGATCTATCCGCGACTCGAACGCGGGACACCCTGATTAAAAGTCAGGTGCTCTACCGACTGAGCTAATAGAC
>NZ_JAGWDA010000025.1:0-37382 GCF_020657875.1 Clostridioides sp. ZZV14-6150
CAAAGTGAAATACATAAAATAACTAAATTGGATACTATCATGAAAGAAGTCTTACCTAATCCCATTGAAATATGGGATAAAGTGCGAGATGGTTATGTGTATTCAATATGTATAGACCTAAATAATAATATTATTAGTGGTAGTGCTGATAGAACAGTAAGAAAAATATCTCCAAGTGGAAATGAAATTTGGAGTTACAAAGGACATGGAGAGGGTGTATATTCAGTATGTGTAGATTTACAGAATAATACTATTAGTTGTAGTGCTGATATTACTTTGAGAAAATTGTCAACAAATGGTACTGAAATTTGGAGATTTACTGGGCATACAGGTACTGTACGTTCAGTATGTGTAGATTCACAAAATAATATAGTAAGTGGTTGTGCTGATGTTAAAGTAAGAAAAATATCATCAAATGGTACTGAAATTTGGAGATTTACTGGGCATACAAGTACTGTATGTTCAGTATGTGTAGATACTCAGAATAACATAATAAGTGGTAGTGGTGATAAAACTGTAAGAAAAATAACGACAGATGGAAATGAAATTTGGAAATTTACTGGACATACTGGTTATGTAAACTCAGTATGTGTAGATTCACAAGATAATATTTATAGTGGTAGTAGTGACAATACAGTGAGAAAAATAGCAACAGACGGAAATGAAATTTGGAGTTATAAAGGACATGCAGAGGAGATAAATTCAGTATGTGTGGATTCTCAAAATAATATATATAGCGGTGGAAATGATAATACCATTAGAAAAATATCTTCTGATGGAGCAGAAATTTGGAAATATTCAAACTACAAGGATTGGGTATTGAGTGTATGTATTGATTTAGAAAATAATATAATTACTGGAGATAGAAGTAGCTTAGTAAAAAAACTACAAAATACATATACAGTACAAAAAATAGCTTATTATAATTAAAAAAATAGGAGGAAATAAAGTGCAAAAATATTTAACAGGATTAGAACATAAAGAAGGAAGTATATATAAGGTGAATTTAATTCATAACATGCCTTTTGACCAAACATATGGATTAAATAAATCAGTTCAAGAATTAGAATTAAATGGAGTATTAGTTGATGAAGTAGTAGAAGCAGAGCAAAGAGAAGGTTTTGCATCTATTATGTATGTAGATAAGACAACAAAAGAGATTACATATGAGTATGTCGAAATACCATTGACACCAGAGCAGGAAGCATTAAAAAAGATTAAAGAATTAGAACAGGAAAATGCAAATATAAACTATAGTTTAATGATGGGAGGATTAATATAATGTTAGGATATGAAAAAATAAAATATTATTATGATAATAAAATGTGGACTAAGGAAATGGTTAAAAATTCAGTAGATAAGAATAAGATAACAGCAACAGAATATAAAGAAATTGTGGGAGAGGACTATATAGCATAGTTCTTTTTTTATTGAAAAAACTAAGGACTACATATAAATGTAGTCCTCCAAATAAAAAAGTAGGTGATAGCTTGTTAAATGAAGATGTGATAAAAAATATTAATAAATTAAATAATGAGCAGGATAACATTAACTTAGAACTTAGTAAGAAAGCGAGTAAGGAAGATTTAAACATATTAATACAATTATTAGAAAATAGTAAGAGATACACAATAAATTATAATATTAATTTGCCAGAAGGATATTCAAACGAAGATGTTACAGTACCAGATGACATGACAGTATTAGCTAATACAGAAGCAAGATTAGATTTACCAAGTAATACAGATTTAAATGAATATCGATTTAAAGGTTGGTCATTAGCTGAAAATGGAGATGTGATTGAAAGATGCATAGCTACAGATGACATCACTTTGTATGCTATCTGGTATAAATGTATAAATGTTATATATGAGCTGAATATTCCTAGTGATTTTCAAGGCATTCCTATTCCAACCATACCTATTGATAGTAATAAATATATTTTAGGGGATATAATTACTCTTTTACCATTAAACAATTATGATGAAAATAACAAAGAATATAATTATAAGTTTTGTGGTTGGTCATTAACTGAAAGTGGAGATGTAATTGAAAACGCTACTATAGAAAACGAGCATGTACAATCAGATGGCTTACATTTATATGCAGTTTGGAAAAAATATAGATATGTTACTTATAATGCCAATTTCCCACCAGAAGAATATCCTTTAAATAGAACGGGTGAAGTGCCTGTTGATGCAAATAGATATGTTGAAGGTGATATAGTTACTGTATTAAAAAATAGTGAAAATAATCCACTAGGTGGAGAGGAAGATAAAGACAAATTTTTAGGTTGGACTTCTAATATAGAAAAAGCTCAAATTCCTATATTAAAATCTGATGTAGAAGAAAATATTGTTATAGGTAAAGAAGATATAACATTATATGGTATGTGGGGAAAATATAGGATTGCATATGGTTCAAATTTTCCAGCTGGAACAGGTGTAAGTGGTCACCCACCAATTGACCAATATTCATATTTAACAGGTGCAAGTACAGTTACGTTATCTAATACAGGAAATTTAAATGCAGGTAGTTATGAACTCATAGGATGGTCAACTGTAAAAAATGATGAGTCAACTATGCTAAATTTTGGAGATAGAATAATGATTGATAAGAGTAATATTATCTTACAGGCATTTTGGAGAAAACTTTAAAATAACTTTTAAATCTAAAAAAGAAAATGAGAATTCAATTTACAGCATATTTATGTTTCCAAATATAATGTATAAGAATCATAATTTTAATTGAATTGTTACATGATAAGAGCCAATAAAAAGGCTCCTTTTTTATGTATATAGTTATTAATTGGTTATTTAAATTTTAATAAGGAGAGAAAAAAATGAATATTTATGATGGAAGATTGAACACTATCACAGCACTGATAGGAACGTATTTTACGTGGCTATTTGGAACTTGGGAGGAGGTATTAGCTATTCTGTTAACACTTATGTTGATAGACTATCTATTTGGAGTAATTAAAGGGTTTGTACTTAAAAAACTTTCTAGTAATGTAGGATTTAAAGGTATTGCAAAAAAAAGTGGAATACTGGTAATTGTGGCAGTAGCAGCATTATTAGACAGACTAATAAATAATGGAGATTGGATATTTAAGACATTAGTTTGCTATTTTTATATAGCAAATGAAGCATTAAGTATAACAGAAAATTGTGCAGCAATAGGTTTACCAATACCAAATAAAATTAAAGAAGCATTAGAACAACTTGGAAAGGAGAATAAATAAAATGAAGATAGGTGTAAATTGTGGACATACAAAGGTGGGAGCAGGTTCTGGAGCTATAGGAAAAATAAATGAATCAATAGAAACTAGAAATGTAGGATATAAAGTAATAGACAAACTAAAAAAACTAGGTAACAATGTAGTTGATTGTACTATAGATAAAGCATCTACACAATCTGAATGTTTATCTAAAATAACTGCACAAGCTAATAGACAGGATTTGGACTGGTTCATATCAATACATTTTAACGCTGGTGGTGGCAAAGGGTGCGAAGTTTACACATATAAAGGTAAACAGTATCAAGACGCTATAGATGTTTGTAAAAAAATCTCTGATTTAGGATTTACAAATCGAGGGGTAAAAGATGGAAGTGGATTATATGTAGTAAATAAAACTAAAGCAAAAAGCATGCTAATAGAAGTATGCTTCGTAGATACTGAAGATGCGAATAAATATTTAAGTTTAGGAGCTGATAAATTAGCAGCTGCGATAGTGGATGCAATAACAAAACATGTTAGTTCAGCAGAAGAAAATAATTATAATAGATACAAACATACAATAGTGTACAGCGGTGATGATAAAGTAGTAGCAGATTTATTAGGATTATATTACAAGAGAGAAAAAGAAAGTTATTTAGTTACAGACATAGAAAATTATAAACCACATAGAACACAAAATTTATATGTTGTGGGTGGTGGAGCTAGTAAAAAAATGGTGGAAATAGCTAAAAATACAGGTGAAAAGTTTACACAAATATACGATAGTGATGTTTGGGAAACAATTAAAAAAGCATTGCTATTTATAAAAAAGTAAGATATTAAGCATAACAATAAATACTATATCCAGATTCAACTCGAATATAATACATAATATTAGGAGGGTTACAATATGTTAGACATACAAAAATATCAGCTTTTCAATGGGGAATGTATTGAGGTAATGGAAACTATAAAAGACAAATCAATAGACTTAATTTTATGCGACCTTCCTTACGGAATGACTAATTGCAAATGGGATAGTATTATAAACTTAGAAGAGATGTGGAAACAATATAATAGAATAATAAAAAATAATGGAGCTATGGTTTTATTTTCAGCTCAACCATTTACAACTAAATTAATTGCATCTAATTTAAAAAATTATAAATATAGTTGGTACTGGATTAAAAATACAAAAACAGGATTTGCATTTTGTAAATATCAGCCTTTGCGATGTGTAGAGGATATAAATGTTTTTTATAAAAATGCACCATTATACACTCCTCAAGGTCTGAAAAAATTAGATAAACCAATTAAAAAAATAAGAAAAGATGGAGAACGAGAGAATATATATCATGGTGGTTTAAAAGGAAAAGAATATATACAAGAATACACAAATTATCCTAGTAATACATTATATTTTAATAAAGAAACTAAATGTATTCATCCAACGCAAAAACCAACTAGTCTATTAGAGTATTTAATAAAAACATATACTAGAGAAAATGATGTTATACTGGATAATTGTTTTGGAAGTGGTTCGACTGGTGTTGCATGTGCCAATACAAAAAGAAAATTTATTGGCATAGAACTAGATAAAAATTATTTTCAACAAGGTAAAAATAGAATAGAAAGAGCATACAAAGATAATTTATAAATAAAAAAGAAGGTAACAGTCAAAAGCTGTTACCTTCTTTTTTATGCTTAAATTTCACAATTAAGATGCTAGAAGTTAGCTATATAAAGTATTAAAGAAAGTTTTCTAAGTGTCTTAAAAACGATTTTAAAAGGTCTTTTTATAATAATATTTTTGTACTAATATACTATTACCATCTGGAGCAGGTAAATCAACATTACAAAAAATTCTAATTGGTATGATAACCAATTATGAAGGAAGTGTACTTGTAAATGGAATAGAAAGCAAAAAACATTCAAATAAATTTTATGAGAATATAGGAGTTGATTTTGAATTTCCTAGTTTATATGAAAAATTAACTGCAATAGAAAATTTAAAATACTTTGGTTCTTTATATTCTAAAAAATTACTACCAATTGGAGAACTACTAAAATCAGTAGGATTAGAAAATGAAGCAAATAAAAAAATATCGGAGTATTCAAAGGGGATGAAATCGAGATTAAATTTTATAAAAGCTTTATTACATAATCCAGATATATTATTTTTAGATGAGCCAACAAGTGGTCTTGACCCATCAAATAGTAAGATTATGAAAAATATGATTCTATCAGAAAAATCTAAAGGTAAAACTATTATTTTAACAACTCATAATATGTTGGATGCAACAGAACTTTGTGATAGGGTAGCATTCATTGTAAATGGGAAAATATCTGCATTAGGTACACCACATAATCTTATTATGTCAAAAGGTGCTGTTAAAATTAGATATACATATTTTGATAATGGAGAAAAAATTTCTGAATGTTTTTTAAGTGATACTAGTAACGACAAAAAATTAAATATGCTTATTAAGGAAAATAAGCTCTTATCAATACATAGTAGTGAACCAACATTAAATGATATTTTTATTGAGATAACAGGGAGGAATTTACAATGAGATTAAAAAATCTTATCTTAGGAGATATAAAGTTTCAATTTAAATATGGATTTTATTTTTTATATGTTGTTTTAAGTATTGTATATATTTGTTTGCTTAATGCATTTCCACCATTATTGAGAGAAAAGGTAGCTATAATTATGATTTATTCTGACCCAGCAGCAATGGGATTATTTTTTATGGGAGCAATTGTACTTCTTGAGAAGAGTCAAAGAGTTTTAAATTCTCTAGCGGTATCTCCAATAAAAATATCAGAATATATTTTATCAAAGGTGATTTCATTGTCAATGATATCTAGTATTGTAGCTATGGTAATTGCAATTACAGCAAATTTAAATAATATTTTGATAGTAATTATAGGAACCTTCTTTGCATCGATAATATTTTCATTACTTGGGCTTATATTTGCAAGTAGAGCATCAAGTTTAAATCAATTTATTGTTTTAACTATTCCTGCTGAGATTATCTGCTTTGTGCCACCAATAATTAATGTATTGATGGATTTAAATGTATTTACTAATTTGTATCCTTTCAATATATGTATTTCTCTGATTAGTGGAGATAAAAATTCTTTAGTAACTAATATATTAATTTTAATATTGATGACTATAATAGTTTATTTCATAACATATTATTTTGTTTGTAGTATTTGGAAAAAGGTAGGTGGTATAAAGTTATGATAAAAATTATTAATGCTTTTAGACAAGAATTTGAGCAAATAAAATGTGATGCTATGCTTTTTGTAGTATGCATTTCTCCAATATTATGTGGAGGTCTTATAAAATTTGGAATACCATTAATTCAGAATATATTAATTGATAGCTCTTATTATCAATTAACTTTAGAACCATATTTTTTAGTATTTGACTTGCTTTTAGCTTTCATAACACCTTTTATGTTCTTTTTTGCTTCTACTATGGTTATGTTAGGAGAAATTGATGATAATATTTCAAAGCACTTGATAATCACTCCTATTGGAAAAAGTGGTTATCTTATTTCAAGACTTGGAATACCAGCTATCCTAGCATTTGTCATTACAGTAATTTTATTATTAACTTTTTCGCTAACTAAAATTTCTTTTTTATTAAATTTAGCGATTTCTTTAGTAGCTTTGATGCAAGGAATTATTATATCAATATTAATAACTTCTTTATCATCAAATAAATTAGAAGGTATGGCACTTACAAAGTTATCAGGTCTTTTTATGTTAGGTATTCCAGCACCATTTTTTATTTTAAATAAAATACAGTATATTTTATTTTTCTTACCATCATTTTGGTTAGCAAAGGCATTTAAGGATAGTAACTACATATATATTTTTATCTCATTTATTGTATCATTAATTTGGATTGTTTTATTACTTAAAAAATTCAATAAAAAAATATCTAGTTAAATAGATTATTAAAATAAATGTAAGGTTGACTTGACATAAAAATTGGAAAATGTTACAGTTTAAATGTAAGGTTAACATTACATGAATGGAGTATATATGAAAAATAAAATCAAGGTATTAAGAGAAAAATTGGGGTTAACGCAAGAACAACTAGGAGAATTAGTAGGAACATCTAGGCAGGCTATAAATGCTATAGAGACTGGTAAAAATGAACCTTCAATATGGTTAGCATATGATATTTCAAGAGTTTTTAATGAACCAATTGAAAATATATTTTTATTTGAAGAGAGTGAGAGAAAATCAAGAGCTCAGACAAGTAGGGGGGAATATTATGGCTCTAAGAGAGATTAGAACTTTTGACGATGAAATTTTAAGAAAAAAGAGTAAGAATGTAGAAAAAGTAGATAATAAGATAAGAGACCTATTAAATGATATGGCAGAAACGATGTACAACACGCCAAATGGTGGGGGGTTAGCTGGGTGTCAAGTAGGAATATTAAAACGTTTAGTTGTTATAGATTTAGGAGAGGGACTTATTAAACTTGTTAATCCTGAAATTATTAAAGAAGAAGGAGAGCAAATTGTTGTTGAAGGTTGCTTAAGTTTTCCTGATGTATGGGGAAAATTAAAAAGACCTAAAAAAGTCACAGTTTCAGCTTTAGATGAGAATGGTGAGAAAATAACAATTAAAGGCTCAGGACTCATGGCAAAATGTCTTTGTCACGAGATAGACCATTTGAATGGCATAGTTTTTACAGATAAACTTATTGAACGTGTGAAACTATAATGTAATTTAAGTACTAAATTTAGAGAATATTTTATAGTGAGGAGTTAAATTATGAGATTATGGCATAAGGATTTAATTGATGTATTACCTAAAAATCAATTAGTAAGTCAATGGAGAGAACTATTCGCTATAAAAGGTTCTATAGAGAAAAAAGGTACTCCAAATCATCTATTAGTAAATAAAGTATTAAATTATAGTATAGATGAATTTAAATTTTATGCAAAAGTTATACATGATGAAATGGTGAAAAGGGGTTATAGACCTAATGAAACTAAGTTTATAGAAATGCTAAAATGGAATAATAACAATTTTTCAATGGATGTATCTGTATTACATAATCTAAATTTAGAAACTTTATATAGAGATTGGCATAATGAAGTATATTTAAAACAATGTCTATATAATTTAGAAGAAAAAGCAATGTGTGGAGGAATATCCATGAATGAATGGAATATATTACTTTGTAAATACGGTGATGACTATGACTTATGGTATGGTAATAGCTTACTTTAATTACTATAATTTAATATTATGGTATGATTAGATGTAAAGAGGTGATTGTTTGTATAATAAAGTAAAATATACTCCAATAAATTGTGAAACTGCTTGTAATAAACTAAAAAGAAGTATGCCGTATAAATGGGATTTAAATATTTATCGTGGTTGCGAACATGCATGTAAATATTGTTATGCTATCTATTCACATAAGTATATGAATTCTAGTAATTATTTTGAAGAAATTTATGTAAAAACAAATATAATAGAAAAACTTGAAAAACAATTGAGTAGTAGTAAATGGAATAGAGAAGTAATTAATATAGGGGGAGTGACAGATAGCTATCAGCCTATAGAAGCTGAGTATAAGATTATGCCAGAAATATTGAATCTATTAATCAAATATAAAACCCCAGCGATTATTTCTACAAAATCAGATTTAATTTTAAGAGATTATGATTTGATTGATAAATTATCTAGAATTACATATATTAACATAGCTTCTACAATTACAACAGTAGATGAAAAGACACAAAAGCTCATTGAACCGAATGGAGTAGATTCAATGAGAAGATTTAAAATGTTAAAGGAATTTAGAAAAACTAACGCTTCAGTTGGTCTTCATATTATGCCAATTATACCTTATATTACAGATAATTTTGATAATATAAATTCATTATTTAGATACGCAAAAGAAAGTAATGTACACTATGTGTTACCTGGAACTTTGTATTTAAGAGGTGTAACTAGAGGTGTTTTTTTTGACTTCATTAAAAAAGAATTTCCTGATTTATTTGATAAATTATCAATACTATATAGTACAGGTTCAGCAAATAAAGAATATAAAAATCAACTATATAAAATGGTTAATCAACTTAGAAACAAGTACTCTTTATCAAGTAGTTATGCCAAAATAATGAAAGAAAAATTAAAACATTCAGGCGATATTCAGTTGTCTTTTTTTGATTAATTTTATATATAATAAGGTACTTTTAAATTGACTATTATAAATTATCTAAACCAAAATTCATTGACAAATAAACATAAATAAATATATAATGTATCTATAAAATAAAAATATGAAAGGATGATGTTGTTCGGCGTACTTGATATCATAAAATCGTTGATGTAAGTATTGCTGGAAAAGAGTAGATAAAATCAAATTTAATAAGTAAACAAAATAAAGCGATAGTTTTATTGTTGTGCTTAAAAATATTTGGTTCTATTTTACTCTTATTTAAACTCATCTTTTTGAAGTTAAACCACAGAGTAGAATCTGTGGTTTTTTTGTTTTATAAATAAACTTTAAGGAGTGGTATGTTTTGTTAAACAAATTATGTATGTATTTAGAAAGACCAGAACTTTATAAGGAAAGTAAAGTTAATTTTTGGGATGATGAATATATCTCAAAACAGTTATTAAAAGCGCATTTAGATGTTGATTTTGAAGGAGCAAGTAGAAGTCTAGACTTTATTAATGATTCTGTAGATTGGATAGTTAAAGTTGCATCTCCAGATAAGTATCCAAATTTAATTGATTTAGGATGTGGACCAGGACTATATGCAGAAAGATTTGCACAGAAAGGTTATAAAGTAACTGGGATTGATTTTTCAAAGCGCTCTATTAATTATGCACAAAGTAGAAAAGAAGAGAAAAATCTAAATGTAACATATTTATTTCAAAGTTATTTAAATATGAATTACAGTGAAGAATTTGATATAGCTACTTTAATTTATTGTGATTATGGAGCTTTATCAACTAAAAGCAGATGTCTATTAATGGAGAATATTTACAAGAGTTTAAAACCTGGAGGAAAGTTGATATTAGATGTATTTACAGTAAATAAATACAATGATTTTAAAGAAGTTAAAACATGGGAAATAAATGAAAAAGGAGGATTTTGGAGTAGTGAAAGATATGTGTGTATACAAGATAATTGCAAATATAGTGATTACAATACATTAGAACAAACTCTTGTTATAACAGAAGGAAATGAAAATGTATTTTATATTTGGAATAAATACTTTTCAAAAGAGAGTTTTTTAGCAGAAATTAAAGATATTGGTTTTAAATCTATTGAATTTTTTAATAATGTCAAAGGTGAAGTATATTCTGATGATAGTATGACTATGGGATTAGTTTTACAAAAATAGTAAAAAAATGATGAATATGTTTAAATGAATAAAAATTTGAAATCTATAATAATATCACATAAGAAAAGTATATATATTGAAAGATGGACATTTTTATGTTATTTTTAATACATTATAAATTTGATTATATAAAAATAAAAGCAATATTTTTGTTATTATTTTTTATATAAAATTTATTTGAATATATTTTTTAACGGCATATGATATAAAATTTAATATATAGTTTAGAAGGATGTGGTATTAGTGTTAGAGATTCAAGGGAAATACAATAAAGCAAAAATATTTACAGATAATGTAGACAGTACAACAATAAGTCAAATAATAGAACTATGTAATCAGGAATTTACAACAAAATCTAAGATAAGAATAATGCCAGATTGTCATGCAGGTTCTGGCTGTGTAATAGGTACTGTAATGACAATACAAGATAAAATCGTTCCAAATCTTGTTGGAGTAGATATAGGGTGTGGGGTTATATGTGTAAATCTGGGTAAAGTTGATTTGGATTTAAAACAGATAGATGATTTTATAAGAAAAAAAATATCTCATGGATTTAATATAAACAAATATAGTAAAGCAAACTATAAAAAAGAGATAGAATCATTATATTGTATAAAAGGTATAGGAAAAGCTACAGAGGAATATAATCGAGCTATTGGAAGCCTTGGAGGGGGAAATCATTTTATTGAGTTAAATGAAGATAGTGAAAAAAATAAATATTTAATAATACACTCTGGTAGTAGAAATCTTGGTAATAGGGTAGCAAAATACTACCAAAAAAAAGCTTATGATTACTATATTAGAATTAGTAATAACTTTGAGGAAGATAGTAAAAGACTTGTTGAGCAGTACAAAAAGGAAAATAGAGAAGAAGAAATTCAGGATGCATTAATATCGCTTAAAAAAGAACATAACTTTACTCCTAAAATACCAAAAGATTTATGTTATTTAGAAGGCAAATTAATGGAAGATTATTTTCATGATATGGATATTATACAAAAATATGCTGAATTAAACAGAAATACAATGGCTAAAAGAATAATTGAAGAATGTATAGGTCTTAAATTTAATGATTTAGACCATTTTCAAACTATACATAATTATATAGAAATTGAAAACAGAATACTAAGAAAAGGAGCTATAGCATCATATGAAGGAAGAAAGTTATTGATTCCTATAAATATGAGAGATGGTGTTATCTTGGGAGTAGGAAAAGGAAATTTAGATTGGATTAATTCTGCACCTCATGGAGCAGGACGTATACTTTCAAGGGGAGAAGCCAAAAGAAGTATAAATATGAAAGATTATGAAGAATCTATGAAAAATATATTTACAACGAGTGTAAATATTAAAACCATTGATGAAGCACCTCAAGCGTATAAGCCAATTGGTGAGATTGTAGAAAATATAAGAGAAACAGTTGACATAATTAATATATTGAAACCAATTTATAATTTTAAGTCAAATTAACAATTTGGAAGATTAAGAAAATACAGTAATCTTAATCTATATAAAAAAATAAAATTTATAAAAAAGGAGTACAAAAAATAGTACTCCTTTTTTATATAGAGGTTCAGAAATAAGGATTAATAATTATCTTATATATACTAGCAATAAAAAAAGACCCTCAAAAGAGTCTTTCCCGAAAAATCTATATATTATAATATAGTTATATTTTCTGCTTGAGGACCTCTAGCACCTTTAACTATATCAAAGCTTACTTGTTGACCTTCTTCTAATGATTTAAATCCTGAAGTTTGTATAGCTGAGAAATGAGCAAATACATCATCTCCACCTTCCATTGATATAAAACCAAATCCTTTTTCATTATTAAACCATTTCACTATTCCATTATTCATTAAAAATACTCCTATTAACCTGTATCAAGATATACTTGATTTAATTGTGTATTACCACAAATACTATTGTATCATAGATTAATAGAAATGTCTATGTAATTGTATTTTTTAGTTAACATTTTTGGTTATTCTTAATATTAAAAATATATTTAAGAGTTTTGTATTACTATATATTAATATAAATGTAGATAAAACTAAAAAGGGTTCTTCTAGAAAACAAAATCTATTTAATTATACTTACTTACCAATACCATCACTTGATGTAAGCAATTTTCTACTACATTTTCTCCGTACTCTAGTATAAAATCATCTAATTGTGTATCTATAAAATCACAATAATCATATGAACTACCAATATAAGCAGTTAACATATGTGTACATCTATCCATTTTATCTCTAAACATATATTATTATCCCCCTAAAAAACTTTCATAAAAACAAAAAGAACAATATCTTTTTGGCAACTGGCTGACATAACTTATAAGATATTTTACAAGTCTTAGTCCCTATAGCTTTGCGTCACTAAATTTCTCTAGTTTTGCCGATTTAGTTTTATTCTACAATTTAATAATACAACGAAATCAGTTATTATTCAACATCATTGTTTGAAAATTTGAAAATTGAATAAATTTATAAATATGAATGTCGTTTTATTTTAGAAAAAATAATCTAAAAATGTAGAGTATATAGAAAAATTTACCTGTAGTTTTTGTATAAAAAAGCTCCTATTATTAATTTAAGCTAGATTGAATTTGAGGAAGTGACATAAAATGGAGCAACAAGAGGTAGTAGAGAAACTGCACAGAGGGGAATTGATGCTGATGGAATATATGTGGAGTAAAAAATCTATTCTATCTAAAAAAGAAAATAGTAAGTTTTAAATCAAACTATGATGTGCTAGTAATTAAAAAAGAATATTTAAGTGCTAGAAAAGAAGAAAGGTGTATAAGTAAAGATAATAACTTTTTCATACGAATATTTACAACTATACATAAAAGAAATAATACAATAGAAGAAAAATTAAAAAGATTCATAAAAAATATGCAAAATATAGTAAAAAGATAACTCTGTTTATATAGAAAGAAGGAATATATTATGTTGAATAAAAAATTACCAGATGCGGAATTAAAATTGATGAAAAATATTTGGAATTCGGGATATAAAACTGTAATATCTAAAGACGTTGCAGATGAAATGGAGGAAAAATATGGTTGGAAACATACAACTACAATTACACTTTTAGCGAGGCTAAGTAAAAAAGGTTTTTTAATATCCCAGAGAATTGGAAAACATGTACACTATACAGTATTAGAAAAAGAAAAAGAAAAAGAATATCTAAAACTAGAAGGTAAAAGAATTTTTGGAGGTTTGCATAACAATCCCCTGTCAGAGTTAATTTCAAAACTACATAATAAAGAGGAAATAACTGAAGAAAAAATAATAGAAATAGGAGATTGGATAAAAAGTTGGCAAGAAGAAGATTAATATATATTAAAAGGTAGCTACTAATATAATTGCTACCTTTTTATTGTTGTGGATAAAATTGTGGGTAAACTATGGAAAACTTATGTAAAATTTGTGGATAAAATATTTTACTGACATTTAACTGACAAAAGGATTAAAATGAAAAATAAAAATGTTGAAAAAACAATACTTACAAACACTTAAAAGCCTATAAGAACTATTCAATTATAAAATAAATCTTTAGATATTTCTTAAAGATAAACTTGACAATTGAGAAGCAAGGACATAATATGTATAGTAACTAAACAGTAATGAAACTAAACACATAGAGGTGAAAGTATGAGAGATTATTCTAAACTAATTACACTGATGGAACGTATTATTCACAAATACAATCAATGGGAGGATAAAAAACGAACTTATGGAACAGAGCTTTTATTGTCAAAATCAGAAATTCATACAATAGCAGCTGTTGGTAATAATCCTGGGATAAATATTACATCTCTTGCAGATACTTTAGGTATTACAAAAGGCGCAGCTTCTCAGATGATTTATAAACTAGTAGATAAAGGGACGGTGGTAAAAAAAGTATCTCCTGATTCTGATACAGAAGTAGTTTTGAGCCTTACAGATGATGGAATGAAAAATTATAAAGCTCATCAAGAGTATCATAAGCAAACTAATGATGAATCACTCAAACTGTTAGATGATATGCCAGAACCTTTTTATGAATATATGCTGAGTTATTTTTCTGCTTTTGAAGAAAGTATTGATAAAAAACTAGAAGAAAATTAAGTGATATATGTGAAAAAATTGCTATCGTAGAGGGTAGCAATTATTTTTAAAAATATGTTTAGTAACTATACTGTATTGAAACAAAACAATTGAAAGGATGATTGGTATGGATGGAAATCAAAAAAGAATCTATCTTTTAGAAAAAGAAGATGTAAGGAAATCACTGTTAAAATTAGGAATGCCTACTATGATAGGGATGGTAGTATCAGCATTATATAATATTGTTGATGCTTTCTTTGTAGGTCGTTTGGGTACACTGCAAACTGCTGCAGTATCCTTAGTATATCCATTAACTATGGTTGGTACTGGAATAGGGCTGCTTTTTGGAAGTGGTGCAGGTTCTTATATTTCAAGGCTTCTTGGTAAAAAAGAATATGAGGAAGTAAAGATTTGTAGTAGTATAGCTTTCTTTTCAGGTATATTTTTAATCGCTGTTTTGGTTACAATTATGCTATTATTTTTTAATCCTCTTATGAATTCTTTAGGGGCAACAGATAACACACTTTATTATGTAAGAGAATATGGTTTGATATATATTTTGGGGCTTATATTCAATGTTTTCAATATAATGATGAATAATATGATAGTTGCAGAAGGGAGTTCTTCATTTAGTATGACTGCTATGTTGTTTGGTGGATTGACAAACTTCATATTAGACCCAGTTTTAATCTTTGGATGTCATATGGGAGTTTCTGGTGCTGCTATTGCAACATTAATTTCACAACTTGTCTCTACTTCATTTTATGGGTTTTATATTTTAAAATGGCATACATTTTTGAAAATTTCTTTTAGTTATTTTAAAATCAAGCGTACTATTTACATAGAGATTTTCAAGATAGGTCTACCAGTTTGTTTCTTTCAATTTTTGACTGGTGGCGCTGTGAGTTTAACTAATATTGTTGCCAAACCATTTGGAGAAGCTGCCATTGCTACTATGGGAATTGTTAATCGCCTTATGTCTTTGGAATCCAATGCTTTGTATGGTTTTTTAAAAGGTTATTCTCCTCTGGTTGGATATAACTATGGTGCAGGAAAAATAGATAGAGTTGAAAGAGCTACTAAGACAGCAATATATTGGAGTACTGCTATAAATGTATTGTTTGGAATTTTGTGCATTTTATTTTCAAAGCAATTTATTTATGTATTTAATCAAGAATCAGTTAAAGTATTGGAAATTGGAAGAACTGCTTTAATTGTTGATGCTATTTCATTTATGACATTAGGGGTTCAAATTGTCATAGGAAATTACTTTTTAGCAATTGGAAAGGCAAAACAAGGTGGTATGTTAAGTATATGTCGTCAAGGTTTACTGTTCATTCCATTTCTGCTGATTTTCACAAACTTATGGGGTATGACAGGTCTTATTGCAACTCAATTGGTAGCAGATGTATGTGCAACAATTATTACTGTCATAATGTGGTTTAAAGAAAAGTCACTGCAATTAGTATAGAAGAGATTTTGTCACAAAAGAAAATAATGTTGAAATATTGATAAGTAGGCATTTTATTTTTATATGTCAATAAATCATTATCAAAAGTAGATAAATATATTATATAGATTCATAAGAAATAGTAATTTGTTTTGATTATTTAAATATGAGATAATATGAATGTATTCCTAACTTTAAATTAGAAAGAAGGTATGAATAATGAAATATTATGTAGTTGATGCATTTACAAATAGATTATTTAAAGGAAATCCTGCTGGTGTCTGCGCTCTTGAAAAGAGATTATCATTAGAATTAATGCAGAAAATAGCAACAGAGAATAATCTTCCAGAAACAGCTTTTGTAGTTGAAAATGATGGAAATTATGATTTACGATGGTTTACACCTAAAGCAGAAATTGATTTATGTGGTCATGCAACTTTAGCCGCAGCTTATGTTATATCCAATTTTATTGATATAGATATTCAGAAAATTTGTTTTTTTACTCAAAGCGGAAATCTTGAAGTTACACGAAATGGAAATCTATATGAAATGATATTTCCAAACAGAGAACCTGTTGAAATTGAATTATCATTACAACAACGTAGTTTAATAGGTTGTACACCAGTGGCTATCTACTCTTCAAGAGATTTAATATTGTTACTAAATAATGAACAAGAAGTTATAGACTATACACCTAATTATCAAGATTTAAGTAAATTAACAGATTGGTTAGGTGTTATAATTACATCACAAGGAACTGATACAGATTTTGTCTCTCGATATTTTTGTCCAGAATTAGACTCAGAAGACCCTGTTACAGGTTCATCTCATTGTAGTCTCATACCATATTGGGCTGAAAAGTTGGGAAAAGATAAAATGATAGCATCACAACTTTCTAATCGTGGTGGTATTATTCAGTGTGAATTATTAAGGGATAATGTTGTAAAAATTTCTGGGGAAGTAGCTTTATTTATGCATGGAGAAATAATGTATAATATTTAAAGAAAAATAGTTAGAGTTGTTAATAGCAATAATAAAGAAGATAAATTTATGTCAACATTGACAAATTAAAATAAAAAAGTTAGTATTTAATTGACGAAGATAAAAACACAGTCTGGTTGGTAGTCCAGACGCAGCAATTGCTGTCAGTAACCTGCCTCCTTGGTTGTCCATTCTTTAGAAATAAAGTAAATAAATAGGAGGAACTAGCAATGGATAATGTTAGTGGAAAATTAACAGTCTTATTTGAAGAACCGTTTTGGATAGGTGTATTCGAAAGACAAGATAGTAAAAAATATGAGGTGTGTAGGGTAGTTTTTGGAGCAGAACCAAAGGATGTAGAAGTATATGAATTCATACTTGAAAAGTTCTTTTCATTAAATTTTGGAAGCATTAAATTGGAGAAAAATGTATCTAAAGATAACATTGGATACAAAAGGATGCAGAGAAAAGTAAAAAAAGAACAGGCTAAAGAAACTATAGGAACTAAAGCACAAAATGCTCTTAAGCTTCAATATGAAGAAAGAAAACAAGATAAAAAAATCCTATCTAAATCTAGAAAAGAAGAAGAAAAAGAAAGACTTTTTAATTTGAAACAAGAGAAAAGAAAAGCCAAACATAAAGGTCATTAATCTAATTGGTTGGATTTTTATGAATTGCTAGATAAAAGGTGTATAAAATTAAAAATTTTATACACCTTAAATTATTAATAAAGATAGAATTATTATATTTAAAAATCACTTTAAAGCATATAAAAATATAATAATAACAGTTGTAGTAATATTATAAATGGTATCCCAAGTGTAAATTTAATATGCTTAGTTTTATGTCTAAAAGAATACATTCCAATGATAGAACCTATGCTACCCCCAATTATTGCTATGGTAATAAGGGTAGCTTCTTTTATTCTCCATTTATTTTTTATTGCTTTTTTCTTATCAATATACATTGAAGAGAAACCAATAATATTAATAATTATAAAATATATAGAAATCAAATTTTTCACAATATTACCTCCGTAAGACGTATAATAAAAATATATTATACATTATAAATCAAGAATATTTTTTTTAAAAGCCTAATCTACAATTACTATATATAAAATATTTCATAAGAAGTAATATTATATTAATTGGAAAATTTTAAAAAATTAAACAATTGCTAAAATAGGGGGTATATTTATAAGACATAAAGTGATAAAATTTACTTAGAAAATAATGTAAAATAACAGGAGGACAAGGCAAAATGAAATTCATAGTAGAAAAAGAAGTATTTGATAAATTAGAAAATGTATGTTTTGGTGTAGTAGTTGCAAAAGGAATAGACAATACTAAAGAAATTGAAAGAATAAATAATCTTTTAGATATAAGTATAGACAGAGTAGAAGAGTACTTTAAAGATAAAAAGGTAAAAGAAGCAGAAGAAATTATACCATATAGAGAAGCATTTAGAAGTCTAGGAATGAATCCAAATAAATTTATGAGTTCGATAGAAGCAATGACAACAAGAGTTGCTAAAAATAAAAAACTTCCACATATAAATCCTATTGTAGACTTAGGAAATTCTATTTCATTAAAATATCTACTTCCAATGGGTGCACATGATATGGATTTTAGAGATGATGATGTATTTGTTAGATTTTCAAAAAAAGGGGATAAATTTATTCCATTTGGAGAAACTGAAGTTGAGTTGATGGAAGAAGGAGAATTAATTTATTCTGTTGGAGATATGGTAAAAACTAGAAGATGGATATGGAGACAAGGTGAAGAAGGGAAAATTACAAGTAGTTCAAAAAATATATTTTTCCCTATAGATGGTTTTACTGATGCAAATTTAGATAAAGTAATGAGTGCAAGAGAAGAATTAGCAAAATTATTGAAAGAAATATTTGATTGTGAAATTAAAGTAGGGTTCATAGATAAAGATAACTTAGAAATGGAAATATAAGAAACTGTATCCAATACTTATTTTAAATTATTATGTATATAATTACTTAAAGGTATTTAAATAAAGAGAGGTCGTAATAAATTTGAAAAAAACTATAATAAAGAATATAAATCCATTGGTTGAAAGTAAGTTTATGGGACTTTTTGAAATTGAGTATAAAAATAAGCTAGATGAAGATAAGGTATGGATGGTAGCATCAAGGAAAAGCAGTGAGCAATTAAAAAGTATTTATCTTGAAAATAAGGCAGATAGTGCAGATGCAGTCGCAATAGTAGGTCTTCATAAAAGTAGCAAAAAATTAATTTTAATAAAACAATTTAGAGTACCTATTAATGGATATATATACGAATTGCCAGCGGGTCTTATTGATAAGGGTGAATCTATAGATATTTCTGTTGAAAGAGAACTTAGAGAGGAAACTGGGCTTACTCTTTTAGAAATTCAAAAAAATAAGAGTAATGAGAAAGTCTATCTATCTCCTGGTATGAGTGATGAATCGATTGCATTTGTTTACTGTATATGTGATGGTAATATAACTGATGAATTTTTAGAACCAGATGAAGATATTGAAGCTATTTTAGTTTCACAAGATGAAGCAAAAGAAATTTTACAGAGTAATCATAAGATAGATACAAAAGCATTTTTAATTTTACAAATGTTTGTAAGTTTAGGAACTAAATTATTTGAATAATTATACAGAAAAGAGATTGTATTATGTGAGTGAGTAAAGTATAAAAATTTATTTTATTCATATAATGATATAATCTCTTTTTTATTTTATTTTTTTAAGCTGTAAAGTAATCAATACAAAAACATACAAGGATTATTTTTAGGTAATCTTTATATGTTTTTGTATTGAGAGATAATCTTTTAATACATATTGTATTTTCAAATGTAAATATAGTTTAAAAATTCAAAAAAATGGTGGTGAAATATGTCCCAAGGGACATTGGGCAAAATACGTCCCTCTAGCCTATTTATATTAAAAAGTATATACTAAATAAGGGTCAAAAGAGATAAAAATGATACACTAATTGTCTTTTGATAATAAAAAAACACAGAATTTAATTATTTAATCTAGAAAAAGTATTGAACAAATGAATTATTTAGTGTACAATAATCATGTAAAAACATAGTAATGGAGGGAGACATTTCATAATGAAAATTAAGGTAGGAATGAACGGATTTGGAAGAATAGGAAGAGCTGTGTTGAGAATAGCTCAAGAAGAATTAGGAGATAATATAGAAATTGTAGCCATAAATGCAAGAGCAACAACAGAGTCTTTGGCACATTTATTTACATATGATTCATGTTACGGAACTTTTAGAGGTGAGGTAGAAGCAAAGGATGAAGATACACTAATAGTAAACTCTAAAGAAATAAAAATACTGAGATATAATGACCCAGAAGAATTACCATGGAAAGAATTAGGGGTTGATATAGTTATAGAATCAACAGGATTATTTACACAAAGAGAAAAAGCAGAAAAACACATTAAAGCAGGCGCAAAAAAAGTAATAATAACAGCTCCAGGAAAAAATGAAGATATAACTATAGTTGTTGGAGTTAATGAAGAACAATATGATAATGAAAAGCATAATATAATCTCAAATGCATCTTGTACTACAAATTGTCTAGCACCATTTGCTAAAGTATTGGACGAAAAATTTGGTATAGTAAAAGGTTTAATGACTACTGTACATTCATATACTAACGATCAAAGAATATTAGATAAGAGCCACAAAGACTTGAGAAGAGCGAGAGCAGCGGCTGAATCTATAATACCTACCACTACAGGAGCAGCAAAAGCTGTGTCAAGAGTATTACCACAATTAGAAGGAAAATTAAATGGTTTTTCACTTAGAGTGCCAACACCAACAGTTTCACTTGTTGATTTAGTATGTGAACTTAAAGAAAACGTTACAGCTGAGCAAGTGAATTCTGTATTAAAAGAAGCTGCTGAAGGAGAATTAAAGGGTGTTTTAGGATACTGTGACAAACCACTTGTTTCTATAGATTACAGAGGCGATTCAAGATCATCTATCATAGATGCTCTGTCCACAATGGTTATAGAGGACAATATGGTCAAAGTAGTTTCATGGTATGATAATGAATGGGGATATTCTTCAAGAACTGTTGATTTGGTAAAATATATAGCTGAAAAATTAAAATAGTACATAACTTAAAAAAAGTTTTGAAAAAATTTTATAAAAATAAAAGAAAGATTATGAAAAATATTGAAGGAAAAAATTTTTCATAATCTTTTTTGGTTCATGTAAAAGATACAAGTTACAACTTGTTAGTGGATATTAGGTCGTTAGAGTGGGATATGTCTATTTAGTAAGAAATTGTATTATTTTATATATGAAAGATAATATGTCGAAAACTTGCAGAAATCTGAAAAATTTTTATTATTGGAATACTGGTTTTCATTTTAAATATGATAAAAAAATGACAAATAAAGTTGCAAAGAGTAATATTTATAAGTATAATTAAAAAAGAGAAAAGGTTTTGTTAAGCTTTACAACAAAAGAAAAGAAGGGATGATTCAAAATGGAGAAGTTAACAGACAGGAGACAGGTTAAGGCAGTAAGCATGGAGACATTCGTTTTCATAATATTACTAATAGTTGGATTTGGCTATGTTGGTAGCATTATGGGAGCAGGAATGATGTTTAAAGTAATAATGAGTACAGCACATGCTTTACTATTAGAGACAGTTTTCTTAATTATGGCTATGGCAGTTCTTGCAGGCGCATTAAGCGCACTACTTTCAGAGTTTGGAGTAATAGCATTAATTAATAAAATTTTCGCTATATTTATGAAGCCTTTATATGGATTACCTGGTGCTAGTATAGCAGGAGCTATAACAACTTATTTATCAGATAATCCAGCTATTATACCTTTTGCTAAAGATAAAACATTCACACAGTATTTTAAACAATATCAAGTTCCAGCACTATGTAATTTAGGAACAGCTTTTGGTATGGGACTTATCTTAACAACATTTATGATATCTCAAGGTACAGAATATGTATTGCCAGCATTGATTGGTAACTTAGGTGCAGTAATAGGTAGTGTTGTAAGTGTTAGAATAATGTTGACATTTACTAAGAAGTTTTATAACTATAATCCAGAAGAAGATAAAGCAGCAGGAACATTAGAGAAAAAAGCTGAATTTAGAGAAATAAGAGAAGGAAATGTATTCCAAAGAGGCCTAGATGCTATTCTTGAAGGTGGTAAGATGGGCGTAGACATGGGAATGGCTATAATCCCTGGTGTCCTAGTAGTGTGTACATTAGTTATGCTATTAACTTTTGGACCATCTACAGACCCTGTTACAGGTCAAGAGGTTTATACAGGAGCTGCATATGAAGGAATAAAATTACTTCCAGTTCTTGGAGATAAGCTTGGATTTATATTAGAGCCATTATTTGGATTTACATCACCAGAGGCAATAGCATTTCCTATAACTTCATTAGGAGCTGTTGGAGCAGCAATGTCTTTAGTTCCAGAATTTATAAAATCAGGAGCTATAACTCCTAATGATATAGCAGTATTTACAGCAATGGGTATGTGTTGGAGTGGATATTTAAGTACACATATTGGTATGATGGATGCATTAAACGCTAGACAATTAGCTGGGAAAGCAATTCTTTCTCATACAATAGGTGGTTTATGTGCAGGAGCAGCAGCTCACTTTATATTTATGCTCGTATCATAAATATGATAAATAGAAATAATTAAAATAAAAAATAATATACAAAAAAATGGTTGTCTATATGCAATAAGAAATTGTGTACTGACAACTATTTTTTTTGAATGAAGATATTTTATAATATATGAACATTAAATTGGTGTTAGAGTTAAGTTATATTTATGTAAAAAGTAACAAAAATCTGTAGAAATTTATGACAAAATTTAGTACACTAACTATATGTTCTTATTTAAAATTTAAAGGTATAATTAGAAATTACCTAGTAGAGTAAGATTGATTAATAAAAGAATCATAAAACAAAAATATTAATCATAAAAATTATAAAATAACTTACTTAAAATAAAACCATAGAACTTACAAAAATTAAAAAAGCATATAAGTATGGAGGGGTACAATGGATGAATTATTTCATATAGGAATTGATGTAGGTTCTACAACAGTAAAGGTTGTGGTACTTAATAATAACAATATAGTTCATAAAGAGTATAAAAGACATTATTCTGATGTGAAGAAATCAGTTAAAGAAGTACTAAATGGAATATACGAAAAATTGGGAGATATAAATGCAACCATTATAATAACTGGTTCAGGAGGAATTGGAATCTCAAAAAAACTTGGGGTGAAATTTGTCCAAGAAGTTATATCTAGTACAAAATCAATAGAATATTTCCATCCGGAAACTGATGTTGTTATAGAACTTGGAGGAGAAGATGCAAAAATAACCTATTTAAGTGGAGGAATAGATCAAAGAATGAACGGTATATGTGCAGGTGGTACTGGAGCATTCATAGACCAAATGGCTTCGCTTTTAAAGACAGATGCTAGTGGTTTAAATGAATTAGCTAAAGGCTACAATGTTATTTACCCAATAGCCTCAAGATGTGGTGTTTTTGCTAAAACCGACATTCAACCTCTTATAAATGATGGAGCTAAGCAGACTGATATAGCAATGAGTATTTTTAATGCAGTTGTCGTACAAACAGTAAGTGTTCTTTCTTGTGGAAGAAAAATAGAAGGCAATGTTGCATTTTTAGGTGGGCCATTGTATTTTTTATCTGAACTTAGAGAAGCTTTTAAAAGAGTACTAGATTTAAAAGATGAAAATGTAATTTTCCCAGAAGATGCACAGCTTTATATTGCTATTGGAGCAGGATTATTATCAGTAGATGAAGATAGTATAAAACTTAAATCTCTAATAGAAAAACTAGACAATATAAAAAACATTGAAGATGGAGAGGTAAATTTATTAGAACCTTTATTTAAAGATAGAAATGAGTATGAAGAATTTTTTAAAAGACATGAAAAAGAAAAAATAGATTATGTAGATATAAATTCAATTAATAAAAATTGTTATCTAGGAATTGATGCAGGTTCTACTACCACTAAGGCCGCGCTTATTGATGAAGATGGGAATTTAGTATATTCTTATTATAATAGTAATGAAGGAAATCCACTAAAAACAACAATCAAGGTCATAAATGAAATATATGATATATTACCAAAAGACGTTAAAATCTTGAGTTCAACTGTAACTGGATATGGAGAGGGGCTTATTAAAAAAGCATTAAAAATAGATAATGGGGAAATAGAGACTATAGCACATTATAAAGCTGCTAAATTTTTTAATAAAGATGTAGACTTTATACTTGATATTGGTGGTCAAGATATGAAGTGCTTAAAAATAAAAGATGGTGTAATTGATAATATAATATTAAATGAGGCTTGCTCATCAGGCTGTGGTTCATTTTTAGAGACCTTTGCAAGTTCTTTATCTATGACAATAGAGGAATTTGCACATGAAGGTGTCTATTCTCAAAGTCCTGTAGATTTAGGTTCAAGATGTACTGTGTTTATGAATTCGAGAGTAAAACAATCTCAAAAAGAAGGAGCAAGTGTTGGAGATATATCAGCAGGCTTATCCTATTCTGTAATAAAGAATGCTTTATTTAAAGTAATAAAAATCAGAGATTTAAATGAGATTGGAAATAATATTGTTGTACAAGGTGGAACATTTTACAATGATTTAGTACTTAGAAGTTTTGAAAGGTTAATTGGCAAAAATGTAATTAGACCTAATATTTCTGGAATTATGGGTGCTTTTGGTTCAGCTCTTATAGCCAGAGAGAAGTATGAAAGTGGATATCAAACATCTTTATTATCTAAAGAAGAATTGAATAGTATAAAATTAGAATCAAGTGTAATTAGATGTAAAGGATGCTCAAATCATTGTTTTCTTACAATAAACAAATTTTCTGATAATGAAATTTTTATTTCAGGAAATAGATGTGAGAAGGGAGAAGCCATTTATGGCGATAAAAAGATAGGTTTAGAAAAGAAAAACCCCATAAATCTATTTAAGTATAAATATGACAGGATTTTTAAATACAAACCATTAGAAAAAGATAAGGCAAAAAAAGGAGAGATAGGAATACCAAGAGTATTAAATATGTATGAAGATTATCCATTTTGGTTTACATTTTTCAATGATATGGGATTTAGAGTTGTACTTTCAGATAGGTCATCAAAACAATTATATGAAACTGGTATAACTAGCATTGCTTCTGAAACAGTGTGTTATCCTGGGAAATTAGTTCATGGGCATATAGAAAATTTAATTTCAAAAGGAATAAAAAATATATTTTATCCAAGTGTGACCAATGAAAATAAAGAGGATTTAAGTGCAGATAATTATTATAATTGTCCTGTTGTAATATCCTATTCTGAAGTAATAAAAAATAATGTAGAAAATATAAGAAACAAAAATATAAATTACATAAATCCATTTATAAGTTTAAATGATAAGGCAAAGTTGAAAAAGAGACTTCATGAGGAATTATCAAGACGTTTTACTGGTATAAATATAACTAAGGAAGAAATTAATCATGCAGTTGATAAAGCTACTGATGAACAAAATTCATTTAAAATGGAGATGCAAGCAGCAGGCGAAAGAGCACTTAAGGAGATAAAAGAGAGAAACTTAAAGGGAATTGTATTATGTGGTAGACCATATCATATAGATCCAGAAATAAATCATGGAATGCCAGAGCTTATAAATTCTTTAGACATGGCAGTGCTTACTGAAGATTCTATATGTCACTTAGCAAATATGCAAAGACCACTTAGAGTTGTAGACCAATGGGTCTATCATTCAAGATTATACAAAGCAGCTAGTTTTGTAAGAGATAAAAATTATTTAGAATTGGTTCAACTTAATTCATTTGGGTGTGGCTTAGATGCAGTAACTACAGACCAAGTTCAAGAAATACTTAATGAAAAATCTAAAATATATACTATTATAAAAATTGATGAAGGTAATAATTTAGGCGCTGCAAAGATAAGAATGAGGTCTTTAAAAGCAGCTATGTTTGAAAGAGAAAGTAAAAATATAGATGTAAAAAATATGAAAGTAGATAGAATACAGTATGCAAAGAATAATCAAATAACGAACAAACATACTATATTAGCACCACAAATGTCACCTATACATTTTCAATTTCTTGAAGAAGCTGTAAATTTGAGTGGATATAAGATAGAAATTTTAAAAGATACAGATAGTAGTGTTATTGAGGAAGGTTTGAGATATGTAAATAATGATGCTTGTTATCCAGCTATAATAGTAGTAGGTCAATTAATAACAGCATTAAAGTCTGGAAAATATGATTTAAATAATACATCTGTTGCAATAACTCAAACTGGTGGCGGTTGTAGAGCTACAAATTATATTGGATTTTTAAGAAAAGCTATGTATGATGCAGGATTTAAAGATGTCCCAGTTATTGCACTTAGTGTAAATGGAATAGAAGATAGTGGAATAATGGATAATGTATCTCTAAAATTAATCAATAGACTTTTTATGGCTGTTGTATATGGAGATTTATTGATGAAAGTACTCTATAGAGTGAGACCATATGAGAAAGTTATTGGAAGTACAAATGCTCTATATGAAAAATGGGTTGATATATGTAAAAAATCTCTTGTCAAAGCTAAAATTTCTGTATTTACTAAAAATATAAAAGAGATAGTAAATGAGTTTGACAACCTAGAGATATTAGATATTAAAAAACCTAAAGTAGGTTTAGTTGGAGAAATATTAGTAAAGTTTCATCCAATTGCAAACAATAATCTAGTGAATATATTAGAGCGAGAAGGAGCTGAAGCAGTTGTACCAGACCTTACAAATTTCTTTTTAAGTTGTGCGTTTAATACTATCTATAAACACACTCATTTAGAAGGAAGTAGAAAAAGTAGAATGATAGGAGAAGCCTTTATATACATAACAAGTATATACCAAAGGGTATATAAAAAAGCACTTGATAAAAGTAAAAGATTTTATGCTCCAAGAAATATAAAAACAGTTGCGAAAAATACAGAACCAGTAGTATCATTAGGAAATCAAACTGGAGAAGGATGGCTTTTAACAGGTGAGATGGTTGAATTATTAAATGAAGGTGTGGAAAATATCATTTGTATGCAACCTTTTGGATGTTTACCTAATCATATAATTGGTAAAGGTTCCATAAAAGAATTAAAAAGGTTATATAAGAATGCAAATATAATTCCTATTGATTATGACCCTTCTGCAAGTGAGGTGAATCAGCTTAACAGGATAAAACTTATGCTTTCTAAAGCTTTTAAAAATATAGAAGATTAAGGTTTCACATGTTGAAAATTTATAGCTTTCTAAATAAGCTACTATTATATTAATAATTATAAAAAGAGTTACTCTATATTTTTTAGGGTAACTCTTTATTACTTGAAAAATTATATGTATACTAATATAAAAGGGGGGGGAAGTTATATGAATTTAGTATATGATGTTTATGAGTCTAAAATAGGAAATTTGTACATATTGAGTGAAGATGGTTTTGTAGTTAGCTTAGATATAGGAGATGAAAAATTTAATAATTTAAAAGAAGAATATATTAAAAAAGGAATAGATATAAAAAGAAGTAAAGAAGATTTAAAAGAAGCAATAAATCAGATAGACGATTATTTTAATGGAAAAAGAAAAAAATTTGATTTAAAAATACGTGTTGATGGTACTGAATTCCAAAAGTCTGTCTATGAAGAAATGTTAAAAATACCTTATGGAAAAACACTATCATACTCAGAAATAGCACAAAATATAAATAATCCAAAGTCTGTTAGAGCAATTGGACAAGCAAGTAAAAGTAATAAAATCCCAATAATAATACCTTGTCACAGAGTTGTTGGTAAAAACAATGTTGGTGGATATATGGGAAATCATTCTGACTTAAAAAAAATATTATTAGATTTAGAAGAAAATAGTTAAATTGGTTAAAAGTGATTTTTTTGTTAATATTTGATATAATTATGTTAGAAGAGATTTTTAGTTTATAATGATAAGGGGGAGTTTTAATGTGCAATAAAGTTATAGCATCAAAATATCATGAAAAGGGGTTCAATTGTGCAGAGTCAGTTATAAAAGCATATAATGAAGAGTTTAATACAGATATACCAGTTTGTTTAGGTAGTGGATTAGGTTCAGGTTGTGGAGTTGCTAGTTTATGTGGTGCAGTAAACGCCTCAAATATAATAATTGGATATGTAAGAGGTAGAAACCATGAAGGTGAAAGCACTAAAGCTAAAGCATATGCTAAGGATTTGACAACAACAGTAAGAAATGAGTACGGTTCAGAGTTATGTATAGACTTAAAAAAAGATTTAGTTGCATGTAGAGAGATAATGGATTTTGCATATGATAGTTTAAAAGAAACTTTAAAAAAGGAACTATAATAAATATAAGCTATTTGATATAATATATTTAATAAGTCTATTATATTATAACTTATTAGTTGCAAATAAAACGCAATAAACTTTAAAAGAATATTAGATTTTTATATTATAAAGACGCTCAGAAAGGAGCGTCTTTTTGCTAGTATAATTTAGAAAAAAGTTATATTATTTATTAACAGAATTTAAATGACAGTTGAGCATTAGCATTCATTGATGTAAATCAGCTTAATTAACAGATAATATTTATATAGGTATCTCAATTATTTCTATTTATTTTTTGTTATGTTATACTCAGCTTAAATAAATATTTGTTACAAAGGAGATGAAAGTATTGGAAAATATTGATTTGCTTATTAATGACTTATGTTCAAAAAATCACACTGAAGCATATAAAACTTTTTTATTTCTAGAAAATGAAAGCAAAAAATCAAACATTACATACTGTTTCTTTGATTATTTTCTAGAGATGGTTAATAATGAAAGTTCATATATTCGTACAAGAGGACTGTCATTAATAGTTGCAAATGCTAAGTGGGATACTGATAATAAAATTGAAATGAATATAGATAGTATACTAAGTCACATAGTGGATAAAAAGCCTTCTGTGGCGAGAAATTTTATTCAGTCATTACCTAATATTACAAAATATAAGAAACAACTTATTCATCGTATAAGAAGGGAATTAAGTAATGCAGATATAAGTATTTATAATGATAATATGAAACCATTAGTAGAAAAGGATATAAGTAATACTTTATCTAATCTTGAGTAAAGATATATTATCTAAATTTTACCAGTTGATATCATCATTAGGGATTAATTTTTTTGACAGTAGCAAGAAATGTGAAAACAGCTAAGACAGAATTATGTACAATCATACTAGAAGGAGGCATTATGAAAACTAATTTAGAAACAATACAGGATGTAGTTGATTATATTGACTTAAATTTAGAAGAAAAATTAGATTTGGATAGTATTGCAAAAGAAATAGGATATTCAAAATATCATCTAAGTAGAATGTTTGTAAATATTGTTGGATTTACTGTTCACAATTACATACAAAGAAGACGATTGACTGAAGTAGCAAGGTTACTAATCTTTACTGATAAACCAATTATGGAAATTTCACTATTTGCTGGATATGAAACACAACAATCTTTTACAATCGGATTTAAGGCTCTGTTTAAATGTAGTCCACAATCATTTAGAAAAAAAGGCGATTTTCATCCTGTACAATTAAAGTTTACTGTTGATGGAAAAGAAACTTTGAGAGGTGATAGAATAATGGATGTTAAAATGGTTGAAAATGATAAAATTCTTTTAGTAGGCTATAAAGGAAATACACGACTAGGTTTTTCTGTTATAGGTGAATGTGCAGAAAAAATTTATTCGAAAAAACACTTAATATCGAACAGAAGAAATACAGATTTTATTATTGAGCTAAATGATTATTCGCAATATAATGAAAATGAAGAAAATCAACCAGCATTTGATTACTATGCGGCAGTGGAGGTAAATTTTTTTGATAAAATACCTGAAGAAATGATGGTAAAAGAGCTATTTCCTAGTAAATATATAGTTTTTAGCTTTAAAGCAAAGAGAGAAGATAGCTTACAGCTTGTTGTAGATTATGCTTATAAAGAATGGTTATCTCAGTCGACATGCCAGTTAAATGAAAATGCTAAATATGATTTTGCAAGATATGGAGAAGTAGTTGATAAGGATGGTAAAAGTTTGATTGAATATTGGGTTCAAATTTTATGCGTATTATAATATGCTTGAATATATAGACTAAATAAAAGTAGTAAAAATTGTTGTAATGAGTAAAAGCTTTATATGTTAAAAGAGAATATACATAATTTAATAGTAGTTTTGAAATAACAAATTAAAGCTACCATTTTTATTTTGAAAAATCATTCAATGAAATAGATTCAGTTTGTTAAATGTATTATTTATAAAATTATAGATAATATATTGTTAAAGAAAATATTTGATAAATTAAATGTTTTCTTTGACAATGTATATATATGAATGATAATATCTAAATGAATAAAAGCTTTGGTAGTAAAATGATTTCTTACAATCCACTTTAGGTATTATTAATAAATAAAAAATTTAAAAATACATAATGTGTCTAACAAACGATGATACTAGAATGATACTGTTTTTATAAGAAATTATAAAATACATAATTAATAAAAATAATATATTGAATTATATAATAGATTGGGTTTTACTAAATAAAAAAGAACTGAAATCCCCATGTTATTATACAAAAGCAAAGGTGGGAACAAAAATGAAAGCAATTGATGATGCTATAACATCACCATATTTAAGCTATGATATCAATGAAGATATTAGTATCTATGAAGGTAGATTTTGCATATATTTAGATAAGAAATATAGATGTAATGGAAAAATTTATTATAAAATGACACCTCCAATATCCATAAATTTTAAAGCAGATATAGGTTGCATTGAAGATATAGAAAATGAAGATGATAACTTAGTTTTGGATTATGATAATGCTATTCTTGAGGTCTATGGTTATAAGATTATTTCTATAACAATAAATACTCTAAGTGATTTTGGCATAGAAGGATATATCAATGATGATTGTATAAAATCTAAAAACTCTTATGTTGAACATGTAGATTTTAATATAATAAACTTAGATAAAATACCTGGAAAACTTATAAAATACAATGATAAAGTATATGCAGGTAGGATTGAATTTGATATAAATGATTATGTTGTTACTATAGATAAACGGTATGATTATAGAAAAGAATTAAAGTCAGATTTGAAGTCTAAATCTGGAGCAATAATAACTCATATAGGTAGGATTAGAAGAAAAGATGGTAGAATTTTTAGAACTAATAATACAATAAATCTTTTAGATAGAATAGCAACAGCCTTGAGTTTTATGTGTGGCAGATATGTTGGATTTTGTTTGGCAAAAGGATATAGAAATGGTAATGAAGTTTATAGAATTTGGAATGAGAATCAAATAACACCTTTTAGATATGTACCAACATGGTCAGATACGTTGTCAAATTATCATAATATGGAAAAATATATAAGTCTCATGTGTAAAAAATTAGAAGATTTTTATTATGGTTCTGCGATAAAGAGTGTTGTTGATTGGTATATAGAGTCTCTTGGAAGTGTGACTATGGAAAATAATATAATATCTGTACAGATTGCACTTGAGACTTTGTCATATGTAATGCTAGTAGAGCAGAATAAGGTGCTTACAGATGAAACTTTTGACCATAATTTGGCATCTAAAAATATCAGACTTCTACTTGATATATGTAAGATACCATATGGTAAATATGAGTTAGATATATTTGATAATATGATAAAAAAGAAGTTTGATGATGGAATAGATTTAATTATTTATTTAAGAAATAGTATAGTTCATCCAAGTAGAAAAGCCCATAGAGCTACATTAGAAGTTGAAGACATTTGGAATATAATTTCAATTGGAACAAGATATATTGAGCTTGTTTTGCTTTTTATTTTGGGATATAAAGGAGAGTATTCTAATAGATTGGTAGAACGATGTTATGGTGAGGTGGAAGTTGTGCCTTGGAATTAGATTTTTATATTTATTTTAAAATATATATTGACAGATATTGCCTTATGATATAAAATCAATATCATAATAAGAATTCAAAACAACATTAAATGCTACGAAAAGAAATAGTAAAAGTAAGTAATCTTAAACAGAGAGTTTCCGATTGGTGAGAGGAGCAATAGATTTTACTTTGAACACATCTTTGAGCAGGACTCTGAAAGAGTAAAAATACTTTACTAGGAGCTTTCCGGTATCCTTGCACCCGTTATAGTGCTAGAGTATAATTTTATTGTACTTAAAGAGGTTAGTGTCGTGAGGCATTAATGAACAGAGGTGGAACCACGAGATTTAACTCCCGTCCTCTAGCAATAGCTAGAGACGGGAGTTTTTTAATATAATTTTTTAAGCGCGCAGAAAATTATATTGCAACAGATACATTTTTTCTAAAATAATCAAAATATTTAAAAATTTAAAAGATGAGGGAGAATATTATGAAAAATATATTAAAAAAATTAGGATTATTTACAATTATGTTAGGTTTAGTAAGTGGAATGGCAGGTTGTTCAAAATCAGATAATGAAAAGGATAAAGATGCTTCAAATACATCAAAAAAAGAGGTAATTGTAGGATTTGATAATACATTTGTACCAATGGGATTTTTAGATGAAAAAGGAGAAACAGTGGGATTTGATGTTGATTTAGCAAAAGAGACATTTAAGAGACTTGGAATGGAAGTTAAATTTCAACCAATAGATTGGTCAATGAAAGAAACAGAGTTAAACGATTCAAAAACTGTAGATGTATTATGGAATGGATATTCTATAACAGATGAGAGAAAGAAAATAGTATCATATACAGAACCTTATTTACAAAATAAACAAATAATAGTTACTTTAAGTGATTCAAAAGTAAATACAAAAGCTGATTTAAAAGATAAAGAAGTTGGAACTCAACAAGGTTCAACAGCTCTTGATGCAGTAGAAAAAGATAAAGATTTTATGAATAGCTTAAAGGGTGGAGCGCCAGTTCTTTATGATACTTACGATAAAGCACTTAGAGACTTAGAAATAGGTAGAACTAGTGCAGTTGTTGGTGATGAAGTTTTAATTAGATACTATATGGGACAAAAAGGTGAAGATAAATATAAAGTATTAAAAGAAGATTTTGGATTAGAAGATTATGTTGTAGCAACATCTAAAGAAAATCCAGAACTTTGTAAGAAAATAAATGAAACATTACAAGAAATGAAAAAAGATGGAGCTTTTGACAAAATTTATGATAAGTGGTTTAAATAAAAGATAAGTTAGCTGTTAAGAAGGGGGCACTAAAGGCATGTTACAAGGTTTAGAAATAGTTATAGCAATGTTTTGTATAACATTGATAGTATCAATTCCATTGGGGATTGGAGTTGCATTTTTAAGATTATCAAAAAATAAATTAATAAGTGGTATTACACAATGTTATATATTAATAATGAGAGGAACACCTTTACTTTTACAAATGATAGTAATATTCTATGGTTTACCTCTTATAGGAATTGTGTTTGACAGATTTACAGCTGGAATAGTAGCTTTCTTCTTAAATTATGCAGCATACTTTGCAGAAATATTTAGAGGTGGAATACAATCAATAGATAGAGGTCAATATGAAGCTTCAAAAGTACTAGGGTTTGATAAATTTACGATGTACAAGAGAATCATATTTCCACAAGTTTTTAAAAGAATACTAGCACCTATTTCAAATGAAGTAATTACATTGGTAAAAGATACATCTTTAGTATATATATTAGGATTAAATGATATTTTAAGAATATCTCAAATAGCAATGAATAGAGAAGCAAGTTTGTTACCACTATTTGAGGCAGGAGCAATATATCTTATATTTGTAGCTATACTCACTAAGGGATTTGAATTACTTGAAAAAAAATATTCTTATTACAGATAAAGCTACAATAATTATAGGAGGAGGTTTTTCATATGTTGAAAATCAGTAATTTAAATAAATCATTTAAAAAAAATAAAGTACTTAAAGATATTTCTTTTGAACTAGAAGAAGGTCAGATTGGTGTCTTACTTGGCAAATCTGGTGCAGGAAAGACTACAATATTAAGATGTATAAATGGTCTTGAAGAATTTGATAGTGGAGAAATTATAATAGATAATGAAATAATAAAAAATAAGAAAGACATGGCAAAAATACGTGGTAAAATAGGTATGGTTTTTCAAAACTTCAATCTATTTCCTCATATGACAGTACTTGAAAATATAATTGAATCTCCAGTTAATGTTTTTAAGGTTCCTAGAGAGGAAGCTGAAAATAGAGCTAAAGAACTTTTGAGACTAGTTGATTTGGAAGATAAATTGAATTCCTATCCATTTGAGTTGTCAGGAGGACAGCAACAAAGAGTTGCAATAGCTAGGTCTTGTGCATTAATGCCAAAAGTTCTCTGTTTTGATGAGCCTACTTCTGCACTTGATATTGATACTATTCAAAAAGTAGTAAATATAATGAATAGGCTTAAAGATAAGGGAATGACTATACTGATAATTACACATGATGTTGTATTTTCAAATAGTGTTGCAGATAAGATTATAAGTATAAAAGATGGTATAGTTGAGGATATTCAAATAAAAGAAAAAATTGTTTAAATTTTTATAAATGAAATTTGTATTAAAATTTTATAAAAAAATAAGGATTGTTTGTCTGATTTTTACAATGAAAAATATAAATTTTAATGTATAATTATATAAAATTTATATTTTGTATCAAGGAGGAGATATTGACCATGCTAACTCCATATTTAACATTTAATGGGACTTGTGAAAAAGCATTTAACTTTTATGCTGAGGCTTTCGGAGGTGGAAAAACTCTGTTTGCACGATTAGATAACAACCCAAGCAATCCTGTTATGCACGCAAGTGTTACTTTCACAAAATATGAAGGTTGTATAATGGGGGCCGATACAAACCAGCCTGTTGTAATTTCTGGAATGGCGATTTGTGTTGTGCTACCGTCTCGAGAAGTAATAGAAGAAATATCTGTAAAACTTGCCGAGGGCGGTACGCTTGTGCAAGGATTTTTACCACACCCACCACCAGATCAAAGTGATGGTGGTGCTGAAGTGCTTGATAGGTATGGGTATACTTGGTATTTGAGTACATAGTTAAAACAAAAAACCTACAACTAATAAGCATAATATAGAGTAGCTAAATTTCAATTTAACAACGTAGTAAAAAAGTCGTGACTTTAAATTGTCATGGCTTTTAATTGTATAAAAATTCAAGAATTTTATTGAAAGCTTAGAGTAATTATGATACAAATTGATTAAAATATACAAATTATGGGTATAAGCATATAAATATTAAGATAAAAAACTAGAAAGGAAGTTTTACTACAATGATTAAATTATATGGATATACAAAATGTTCTACAGTTAAAAAAGCAAAAAATTGGCTTAAAGAAAATAATTTAAAATTTGAGGATATAGACATGGTTCAAAATCCACCAACTAAGGATGAATTAGAGTCAATTTATAATATTAGTGGGTATGATATAAAAAATTTTTTTAATACAAGTGGAATGAAATATAGAGAATTAGGTCTTAAAGATGTAGTAAAGACTGAGCAAGATGATAAACTTCTAGAAATATTAGTAAGCGATGGTATGCTTATTAAAAGACCACTACTATTTGATGGTAAAAATGTACTGTTAGGGTTTAAAGAAGATGTATGGAAAGATATTTTATTAAAGGAAGAATAGAAATCAATGGGTGTATTAGTTAAAATTTTTAATTGATACACCTATAAATTTATGTATTAGATTTAATTTTGTTATACATAAATAATGAGAAATACACATTTATATACAACTCTAATAAATTTTATAGGTGGATTGTTTTACTATTTTCTCAATGCAGTTAAAATTTATAGATAGTAATTATTGGTAATTGCGAGTTAGAAAAGTACATTTTCAGTCTTTATTTAAGTATTTTTAGTATTTAGCATTGAGATTAAAACCACATCAATAGAATTATTAACTATTAGATAGAAGAATCTTGTACTTTCTGAGTTTAATATATTAAATAAATACATATCTTTTTAAATAAAAGTACTATTAAATCTAAATCTTGATTTTAATCTGTTAATTCTTGCAAACTGGCATGCGATTTTTTAGAAGTTATACTATAGATAAAGTCTAAAAAGTATAATATTATTTATTATTTTGGGGATATTTGTTACTATTAAGAAATTATTTACATTAAATTTGTCTCAAATAAATTTAATGTGAATAAATATGCCATCTCCTGTACAAATTATATCATTTATTTATTTAAAATCAAACTATACTTTTTGATTATCTCTTTAGAAGTTCTTATATGCTGGTATAGTCTGTATGCAGAGGTCATAATAGAAATACAAACTACCTTTAGGTAGTCGGCGATCAAACCGCCTCTTTTTGCTTGTTGGCTTCGATATGCTCCGTTACTCGGCGGTACTCGTCGGCAAACTTAAAACTGATGTCGCCGCCCTCGTATATCTTGATATGGTCAACCAGTCCAATAAGGATTTCCCTTGTCATCTTGTCGATATTTTCGTATTTGCTAAATGAGGTCAAAAACAGGTATTCGGTATCAACGCCGTTTTCCAATTCTGATTGTTCGGTTTTAAGTTTGTGGACCTATGTCAATGGTTTAAGCGTGGAGATTTTCGCAAAAAAATACTACCCGTTCACTGATATGGTGGATAGGCGTAACGGACAGAGTACAGAGAAAGACATTTTGTTTTGAGATGGTTTAGAACATTGTGATTCAAATGGGGCTCTATAGGAAGCCTAACAATGTTAACAGATTCTGCTTCTTTTGAATATAATGGATTGAGTTATTATTTTAACTCGAAATTTATTAAAGGGGGCAGTTTGGAATGATTTATGATGATAATAACTACGTACCGATGAAAATTACAAAGTGTTCTGATATGCACGATTATAAATGTTCTGACCATATATGCAATGATTGTGATTGCAAGCACTGCTGTAACTGCTACAGAGGACCTCAGGGTTGTCAAGGTCCTATAGGTCCAACAGGTCCAAGTGGCCCTACTGGTGCAACAGGCGGCACTGGACCAACTGGTTCTTCGGGCATCGCAGGAGCTACCGGTCCAACCGGTAACACAGGAGCGCCCGGAGCAACCGGCAATACAGGTCCAAGTGGC
>NZ_JAGWDA010000026.1:0-34372 GCF_020657875.1 Clostridioides sp. ZZV14-6150
TTAGTGCAAAAGTGCTATCGAATAGGAATATCCACCTTCAAACATTACCGAAGGTAATTAAGGTGGAGTAGTTCAAGTTATTGTCTATTAAACTGTATTTTAAACTTTATATATCTTTTAAGGAGTGGGAATATCCTTTGGAATAGGACACTTATATGTTTTCCCATTCATTGATTTATCGAATTCTTCTTTTGCCTTTTTAGCTATCTCTGGATTATTCAATATTTTAGCTCCAAACATAGCCATAATTTTTGCTGCATATATCATACCTTTTTCTCCAATAGAACTCCCTGCACAAGATGTAAACTGCCAACTATGCCCAGGTGCACCTAGATTTGTACATCCTGTAAAAAAGTATGCTGTAGGAACTATATGCATTACATCTCCAATATCAGTAGAGCCATAGCTATTAAAGTTTGTAACCTTTCCTCCACCATAATATAGGTGAGTTCCTTCTGGTAAATTATATTTACTTATCATAGCCTTATATTGTTGTGGGCTTTGTCTATCTAATTCAGCTGCAAAATCCAATTCATCTTGAGTCCAAGGCTCTTGTGTAATATCATCCATACATTCTGACACAAGATTTGCTAGAACAGGATTGTTTAAAGTATTATAGCATCCTCCTAAAAACTCTACTTCAACCTCAGTCTCAGTCATCATTGCAGCTCCTTTTGCTACCTTTATAAGTCTTTCATATGTATTTTCTACAGCTTCTCTACTCAAAGCTCTTGTGTAATACCATACTGATGCTTTATCAGGAACTATGTTAGGTGCCACTCCTCCATCTGTAATAGTATAATGAATTCTTACATCAGAAGTAACATGCTCTCTCAGATAATTAGCTCCTACATTAGTAAGTTCTACAGCATCTAAAGCACTTCTTCCATTTTGAGGGTCTGACCCTGCATGTGCAGTTATCCCCTTAAAATGGAATTTTACAGAATTAACAGCTGTTGATATACCCACTGTAGCTTCACTAATTTTATTTGGATGGAAATTTATAGCTAAGTCTAGACCTTCAAATGCACCGCCTCTAGCCATAAATCCTTTACCTGTTAATTGCTCTTCTCCTGGACATGCATAAAATACTATAGTTCCTCTTAAATTATTTTCTATCATTTCTCTTTTAAGTCCTATTACCGCTCCTACATGCGCAGTACATAATAAATTATGTCCACATCCATGACCACAAGCTCCCAATTCAAATGCTTCTTGCTTTGTTGAAACTTTTTGGTTTAAACCAGGTAATGCATCAAACTCTCCCATAAAACCTATAACTGGTTTACCTGAGCCAAAACTAGCCTTAATAGCTGTAGCTAAACCTCCTACACCTACTTCCACATCAAATCCTTCACTTCTTAGAAAATTTGCTGTATTTTCACATGCTTTGAACTCTTTAAATGCTTTTTCTGGATTTTTCCATATTTTCTTACTCAAATCATCAAGTTTAAGTCTTTTTTCATCTATCTCTCTTATAGATATACTTCCTATCATTAACTTTACCTCCCATAAATCTATTTCATATTAACCAAATATAAGTGGACCTATTATACTAGCAAATGCCACTGAGGCAATAGTTACAGTAACAAATCCACCTATAATCATTTTTGGTAATAAATAATCTGTTGCCCTTTGCTTTTCTTCTACGGTTCCTTCCATGGCATCAATACCTTCATTAGAAATTATCTGTGTTGCTGGATAAGCAAGCATACAAGTTACACCAATCGCTGCTGACATTCTTGGAGAATATCCTAATAACTTTCCTACAATTGCAGTAAATAGTATTATGAATATAGCTCCTATAACTAGTATTCCTATAGTTGGAACAATCATTGCAAATAGTGCTGTTGGAGTTACCTTAGCAAGTCCTCCAGGTAACATTAACATACAACCAAACATTATAATCCCATTAGATTGAGATTTATCTAAAATTCCTTTTTCTAAAAATCCTATTCGTGTAAAAATTAGCCCTACTAACAAACATGCTATATTTGGATTTAAATAATAGTTTGCAGGAGTAAATCCTGGTATTAGAGTAGCCAAGCCTACAAAGTTACCAATCATAGCAACAAATGAAAGTTTTGCAAGATATACTAATGTAGATGATTTTTTATTTGACTCTTCTTTAAAAATTCTCATACTTGGAAGCTTAAAATTACTTTTTGATTCATCCTTTAAGAAATCTCCCCTATCTCTTTTAAATTTTAATTCTTTATTTATACAATATGTTGTTATAGGAATACCAAAGAATTTTTGAAATGACAATACTAGAATTACAAATGCTGCAAGTTCAGGTCTATTTGCTGCTTCTGCAACCGTTGTTACAATAATACCAGCAACAGTAGAACCTGCTATTGGAGGTGCTGCTATTAAAGCATACTCTCTACCAAATAACATACTACCAACTGTGAAACAACCAACCGCTATGCCTACAATACCTACTAATGCAATTACAACTGTTTTCCATTCATGGCATAAGTCTTCAAGGTTTATAAGTGTTCCTAAGTTAGTTATTAATAATGCTATACCAAAGTTACTCATCGCAGCTAATATCCCCGATGCTCCTGTAACATCTTTTGGTAGAATATTGGTCCAAAATCCTAATAAAAATATAATACATACAAATAGCAATGTTGAAATTGCACCTTTTGTTTTCTTAGATAAAAACTCACTAAAAGCATAAATCATTACACATACAGTAAAGCAAGTAAGCGGATTCCAAAAATTTTCCATTGTTGTTTCCTCCTAAATATAATAATTTTTTATCAATAAAACAATAATTATAAAATGTATATTCTGTAGTTATTATTAACTACATATAGCACAGTTTGATATTTTTTGATGATATTTTTATACGTCTTAAATTATTCCTAAAATATCTAAATAAATATAACTTATAGTTAACTTTTTAAATATTTACCATAATCATTAATTTACTAGACTTCTTTTCAATTTTTGACTTTCTACATTATTTTATAAATGCAGAATTGTACTACAACTATCTTCAATTTTAATATACATGTTGGAAGACTTGTCTTTATTTAATATTAGATATATAATTTACGCTTTATATACGTCTTAAATTATTCTTAAAATAGCTAATATAAATTAATAACATACCTATTACTATTGTTAAAAGATACCTTATTTTAATTATTTCTTTTAAGTCTTCTTTAGGTACAAATTTGTATCTGCTAATACCTCCCCTCTTTAAATTAGACTATATCTAGCGACTTTAGAAATCGTATTCCTAGAAATAACAATTATTTGTCATATTAAATCAATGATAAACTATATGTCTATAGTAGTCCTAAATTATTCTTAAATTAGCAATAAAAAATAAATTTACTAAAATATAAAGTCACTAGTTTTTATTTTGTCAAACTATTCTTGATATAAATTATAATTTCAAACTTTACTTTTGTCAATATATTCTGACAATAAATTGCAAATTTATAGTCTCATATAGTAATTAAATCATGTTATACATATGTAGAAGTCTTTTATTAAATAGAAATATATAAATGTACATCTCCCCCTATATTGTGATATTTAATATTTTAATTATCACCATTCACTATACTTTAAATAAATATAAAGTTTATAGGGTTGAATACTTTTACTGTACATAAAAAATGTGTATCTCCAATTATAGTAATTAGATTTAACCTCTTTATTACCACCTTTTTTTGGAGAATACACATTTTATTTTACATGTCTAATGAATTTAAATTATCTCCATTAGATTTTATCACCTTTTTATACCAATCAAATGATTTTTTCTTATATCTATTAAAACTCCCTTTACCATCATCATCTAAATCAACATATATAAATCCATATCTTTTGCTCATCTGTCCTGTAGTTGCACTAACTAAGTCAATTGGTCCCCACATTAAATATCCAAAGCATTCAACATTATCTTCTTCAATTGCAGACTTCATTTGAGATAGATGTTTACTTAAATACTCAATTCTATAATCATCATTTATAGTTCCATCCTCTTCAAATTTATCATATGCTCCTAGCCCATTTTCTGTAATTAAGATAGGTAATTGGTACTTTCTATAAATATAGTTTAAAGTAAACCTTAGACCTATAGGGTCTATTGCCCATCCCCACTTACTTTGTTCTAAGTATGGATTCTGAATTCCACCAAATAAAGATTTATCACCTGATAAATTTTCTTTTGGAGTGGATACACTTGAAAAATAATAATTAAGTCCTATAAAATCTAACCTACCATCTTTAAACGCTTCCTTATCTTCATTAGTTACTTCAATATTTATACTATTTTTTTCATATTCTCTTAATTTATATTGAGGAAACTTTCCATTACACATTGCATCAAGTTGATAATAATCACGGTCATTATCTAAAAATGCATTTAACACATTACTAGGGTCACAATTATATGGATAAATTGGATTTAGTCCAAACACACATCCAACTTTATTATTTTGATTAATTTCTCTAGCTAACTTCGCAACTTTTACACTTGCTAAAGTCATATTGTACCCTACCCTTGCTAGTGTTTGAGCCTTATCTTCCATTTCACTATACTTAATCCCTGCTATCATATAAGTAAAAATATCAGAGTGTTCTGTTTGAGGGTCAATATGATTCATCTCATTAAATGTAACCCAGTACTTTACCTTATTATCAAATCTTCTTATTACAGTCTCACTATATTTTAAATACAAATCTATAAGTTTTTTGTTATTCCATGAGCCATATTTATGTACTAAGTTCATAGGTAATTCAAAGTGATATAGTGTTACAATAGGCTCTATACTATTTTCTATTAAAGTATCTATTAAATCTTCATAGTACTTAATCCCTAGTTCATTAGGATTCTCATCATCACCATTTGGAAAAATTCTCGACCAGTCTATAGATATTCTTAATGCACTAAATCCCATTTCTTTAAATAAAGCTATATCTTCTTTATATCTATTATAAAAATCAATTCCATTATGAGATGGATACTCTAATTTAGCTTCTATTTTGTCAGTAATTACTCTTGGCGTTTCATAAGAGCCTTTCGTTACAAAATCCATAATTGCAGGCCCTTTGTTGTCAATATCCCATGAACCTTCACATTGATGCGATGCAATACTTCCTCCCCAGAAAAATGTATCTTCAAAATTCATAAATTTCTCCTCCTAAAACTTATACTACTACAGTTAATAGTTCTTCTGATTTATCATTTGATGAAATTACATCTAAATAATCACTAGTATTTGTAACTATTGTTATTATAGTTGAATCGAATCCTTCCTCTATAATTTTGTCGGATTCAAATACTGCTAAAGAATCTCCTTTTTTAACTCTTTGATTTTGTGTTACAAGACTTTCAAAGAATTTTCCCTCTAAATTTACTGTGTCTATCCCAATATGAATTAATATTTCTAATCCTTCATCAGTCACTATACCATAAGCATGTTTAGTTGGAAATACTATAGTTATAGTTCCATCTACAGGAGACATAACAGTTGACTTTGATTCACTAGGTATAATTCCAACACCTTTACCTAATGCTCCAGATGAAAATGCCCTATCATTAACTTCTTCAAGTGCAATTACCTTACCTTTTGCAACATTTCCAACACTAATAGTTCTTGAATCATTTTCGTTTATTACTAGTTCTAATTCTTTTTCATTATCATCCTTAGCTACTTCTTTTTCATCTGAAGGTATTCCTAATATATAAGATGCTACTGTTGCTACCACAAATGCTACTACTACACCTATTATCATAAATGTAAAGTTAGATATTTCTCCTCCAACAAGATATGTTGGTAATGCTGCTAATCCCCAAACCATTCCATATGTTTTAACTTGTGCTAAACCGGCTATCAAACCACCTAGACCTCCACCTATCATTACTGCTACAAATGGTCTTCTATATTTCATAAACACACCAAACACTGAAGGCTCCGTGACTCCCATAAGTGCACTAAAACTTACTGTACCAAATAATTGCTTTTGTTCTTTATTTCTAGTTTTTAGGAAATATCCAAACATTGCACCACAAACTGCAATATCAGATATTGTCGCAGCTCCCATAAAAATTGGATCATATCCTAATGCTGTTACAGAATTTAAAGCTATAGGCATAGTAAAATTTGCTGCACCAAAAACTATTAAAAGTGGTTGGAAAGCCGCATATAGTGCTACAACACTCCAATTACCTAATGTATCAATTAAAAACATACATGCATAGTTTAATCCATCACCAATCCACATACCAATAGGTCCAAATATTGTTAGTGTAACTGATAAAGTTATTATTAAAGATAATACTGGAACTAAAAAATAGTGTAGTGCTTTAGGTAAGATTTTTTTCAATCCTCCAATTATAATTCCCATTGCCCATACTCCTAGAAGTATTGGAATAAAACTATTTGCATAAGTTGTTGTTTGTAAGTTTATACCAAATAGACTTAATCCTTCTACACCATCTATTGATGAAGATAATAATGTAACTGCTAGTACTACTGCTATGTAAGGATTTACATTAAGTCTCTTTGCTGATGCTATTGCAATTAATACTGGCAGGAAGTGAAATGTTGCACTTCTTAATGTGTCCAATATTTGATATGTAGGACTATCACTCTTAAGTATCCCTGACATATTTAAAAGTGCTAATATACTTGCAAGTATACCAGCTGCAAGTAGTACTTCAATTACTGAAGTCATAGTTTCTGAAACTACCACAAATATAGAATTAAATATGCCTTTGATGCCTTTTTTTCTTTCACCCTTTACACTTGATTCACTTGAACTTAAACCTACCATAGTCATAAACTCGTTATATACATCTACAACATGAGTTCCTATTATAATTTGGTAAGCAACAGCATTAGAAACTACATCAATTACTCCGTTTAATTTTTTAATTTCTTCTGTTTGAGCTATACTCCTATCATTTAATGTAAGTCTTAATCGAGTAACACAATGTGCTACCGACTTTATATTTTCTTTTCCGCCTATAAGTTTTATTATATTTTCATTTAAATCTTTATACTTCATCTGATTTTGCCCCCAGTCTTTGAGTCACCCTATTTATATGCAACATTAAATAAGTTTCTTCACTTATAGATATATCAACATTAAATTGTGATTTTATATATTTTCTTATTTTTTGAACGCTTCCAAATGACTTTGGATAAAGTTTACTTACTTGTTTATATAAATCTATTGAATTATCTTCATCTACAGAAGCTTCATCTGACATAATTCTTTGTATAAAGTACTGTAGATGAGTTGTAAATCTCATATAGTTTGTCGAAGCTTCATCTAGTTCTACATTAAAATGATATTTTATTATAGAAACTATATCTCCTAAAGTTCTTAATTCTACAACAGTGCTATCATGAGATTCTTTATTTACCTCCATATTTACAAAATGAAGTGCTATTGATACAGCTTCATCATCAGGAAGACTAATTCCCTTACTATCACCAATTAATTTTAGTGCATGCATGCCAATTTCAAAGTGCTTTGGATAAAACCTTTTAACATTCCATACCAGAGGGCTTTTTATAAATTGATTCTTTTCACATCTTTTAAGTAAAAACTCTAAATGGTCTAATAAGGTTAAACTTAGATAATCGCTTGATTTTATATTTAAAGCTTTCTCACCATATTCAATCATTTCATTGATAAGAACTATATTGTTAGAATCTGAGTTTTGTAATAGGTAACTAAAATGTTCTAGCATATCATATGAATCTAATATATAGGTTCTCTCTATTTCATTTTCACTTATCATTTGCCCCACTCTTTTTTTAAAACCAATTCCTTTGACAAATACAATAATTTCGTTTTTACCTCTTTTTACTAAGGCCACATTGTTATTTAAAATCTGAATTATTTTCATATATTCCTCCCTTCAATAAAAAGAACTCAAGCATATATGTATAGAGTATTCCTCTATTTTTCACATATATACTTGAGTTCTGCCTGCTAATCAGTAACATACTCAAAATTATGACTACATCGCCATAATTAGAATTCTTTTTTGTTTAATTTTATATTCTATATGTTATACTATCTATTTAAATCTGTCAACGATTTCCTAAATATTTTTTAAATTCGATAAATATAGATTCTGTTAGACAATTATCTGGCAAAGTCTATATACTAAATTGATACTATTCTACTGTCACTAATATTTATAATATTATCTGAATCATTAGTTATTTCACCATTATGAGTTATCATAATAAGATTTTTAAATATCATAAATTATATGTTAATAAATAAATTCTTAAGATATATTAATACATGAAGTATTAAGTTTATTTTTATTTAAACACTCTAGTGCTATTTTTAAATAAATTTCAATAAAAATACTCCTATTTTGTCATGAACTATTTATCCAATGTATCTTTAAGATAAATTGGTGGATGCTTCACACTTTTTAATTCTTCATTGCTTTTTAAAAGTTTATTATTATTTTCCATATCATAAATTTGTAACATAACTTTATTTACATATAGAGAATAATAATCATCACTATAAAAATACTGATATTCATATTGAGGGTCATCTTTGTAATATACTCTGTATAGTATTCCTTTGTAGCTTGCTTTCTTTGCCTTTTCTTTTGTAATACTCTTTATATTATCTTCTGAAATATCTTGCTTTACCATATATTTATTAATATATATTTCAGCATCCTTCCATGGTTTAATGTAGTTTTTATATACAACAAACCCTGTTACGCTTATAATACTTATAATTAATACTCCTAAAATAACTTTATATTTTTTCATGTTAATCCTCCTTCATTTATTGTTTAAAACTTACTATAATGCATAAAAAAAAGATGTTATCTTTTTTTATTAAAATATAACATCCCTCATATTTAGTATCAATATATATGCCCCAACTGGTAGGTTAAGAGGCTCCACTGTCAGTATTTTGATTAAGTAACACATATATATTGCATACTTTTATATAGTCGTCTTTTATTCTCATAAAGATTTCTTCATTATCTATTTTAGAATAACTATTACACTCTTTCATTTAATATAAGAATAAACATTATATTAATTTTCTAAATTTATCTCTTCAACAATATTGCTTTATAACCTGTAATATTACATCTGCTGCTTTTTTTGAACCTCCTGCATTATAAAAGCTTTCTGACAGTTTAATTGCATTTTCTTTATATTCCTTGTCATTCATAACTTGAAATACTACACATTTAATATCTTCTGACTTATTTTCTTTTAACATGAGCCCTACGCCCAAACAAGTAACTCTATTAGCTACCATTCTCTGCTCCGAATGTTGTGGAAATAATACCATAGGTACTCCATAATATAAACTTTCATTAACACTATTCATCCCACAATGAGTAATAAAGACATCAGTTTCTTGAAGTATAGCAATCTGTTTGACACTATTTTTAACCTCGAAATTATTTGGTATATGTCCTAAACTTTTAATATCAGTGTTTCTACCAACAGACATAATTACATCAACATCAAAATCTTTAAATGCATTTATACAGTTTTTATAAAATTTAATATTTTTATTATTAATTGTGCCAAGTGAAATATATATTAGCTTTTTCTTTCTATTTTGGGGCTCGACAATCACATTTGATACTGATGGTCCTACAAATGAATACTTACTAGAAAAAGTTTCTACCATTGGTTGAAATTCTTTTGATGTATATACAATAGTATTCGTATCATCATCATTAGAAACTATAGAAATAAAATTTTTTACGTCATATCCTTTTTTTTGTAAAAGCTTTATTTTTTTATTAATGCGTCTCATACCAAAAACCATACGTATAATTTCCATAAAGCTTTGTTTCATCATCTTTGCTGTATGTTTATTAATCGCGAAAGTTGTTGTAGAGCATATATATGGAATATTAAGTTTTTGTGCAAATAATTTTCCCCAAAAACTTAATGAATCTGATACAATACAATCTGGATTAAAATCCTTAAGCTCTATACAAACTTTTTCATCTAAAGATATAGTAGTATCTACTATCATCTCAATTAACCCAGAAAAATCCTTCCCAATTTTTTTCTCGTCTCCAGGATGTAATTCTGGAAGATATTTATCACAGCAAATAAATTTTGCTCCAGCACCTTCAATTTTATCTTTAAATTCATTAAAAGAATAATACAATACCTCATTCCCTCTATCTACCAATTCACGAACTACTTCAACTGTAGGATTAGTGTGACCATATGCAGGAATACTAAAAAATACTATTTTACTCATATTTTATCCATCCTTTTATAATTTTTTTAAAATTACTATTCTTTACCTATTACTCCCATATGACCTATAAAATTTATCAAATCACGTTGATGAACAATTCCTAATCCTCTTTCTTCATCTCCTAGTATCAATAATTTATCTCCTGCGTTTATATTAAATACATCCCTTGCTTCTTTTGGAATAACAATCTGACCACGTTCACCAACTACGACAGCTCCAAAGAAAAATTTTCCTTTAGGTGGTATTACAATACCTGTTTTTTCTTCTGAATGATTAACTAAGTCATCTAGTTTGACATCGTACAATTTTGCAAGTTTAATGCAACTATCTATATCAGGAGTAGATTCGCCATTTTCCCATTTTGCTACTGATTGTCTAGATATATTAAGTTTTTCAGCTAATTCCTCTTGTGTGTACTGATGAATTTTTCTTAGTCTTTTCAAATTCGTATTAATCATATTTTTCATACCTCCTATGTTTATAGTATTAGATTTATTGCTTAAATTCTATCAACTAATCTTAACATTCATGTATGTATTTATATATTTTTTTCTTATATGACTTTATTGTTTAACTGACATATCTTCTTAAATTATAGTAATATAAATTTATGACACAAGAGAATAAAAAAGTTATACTTGATAGCTATGAGGTTTCTTTGATTTAAAATGACATATTCTATTTGAAAAGCTCAAATGACAAAAATATCATTAATTTTACCTATTGAAATAACATCATATCCATTATTATTTAATGAGTTTAATATTGTATCATTAAATGGCTTTAAGACATAATCATGTCTATTGCTTACTATAGTAAATTTAGTGAAACTAGAACTAAACTAATTATCTGTAAAATCAATAGGGCTTTGTGGTTTAGGCTTGAAGAATATATCTATAAGAAAATCATTTATTATAATGTGTATATTGAAATTAGCGGTGATGTATTAGAAAAAAAATTATATAAAATTACAGAAAAAGAAAAAGATGAGTTTCTAGAATGGCTTGAAAAAGATATACCAATGGAAAAAACGCCTAAAGATATTTTCCGTCTTAAAATGTACTTTTCTAATAATTTAGATCTAGACACTAGGCTTGTTTTATTAGAACATCAGTTGCTTCAACACCAAGAAAGGATTAAATTCTTATACAGTCAAATGGAACGTTATAGTGAAGTGCCTCCTCTTCATAGCAATGATTTTGGTGATTATATAGTTCTTGATGGTGCTATTATCAGGGAGCAAGGTTCTATAAAATGGCTAACAAATTGTATTAACCATCATAAAAATGGCTAATACTACTTTAAAATAATAAGTTGTTAATTTTAATAATTTATTTAATTACAAACATTAAATTTACAAAAAAGGGTGTAGCACTATTTTCTAGTGCGACAACCCCTTTTTGCTAAATCACTTTGATTTACTCACCTTTTCTTACATCATTTTCACCAATATCTTGTATTCCAACAAATATAAGATTTATTAGCTCTGTTAGTGATTTCCATTGCGATTTTTTTGAATCAAGATAATAATAGTTTTTCGTCCCTTCTCTACGTACATTAACAATTTCTGCTTCTTTCAATATTTTAAGATGATGAGATACTGCAGGGCGAGAAAGATGTGTTTTTTCTGTAATTTCTCCTACTCGTATACCATTGAAGTCACTCTCTAGGAGTGTTATTAAAATTAACTGTCTAGTTTCATCACCCATAGCAGAAATAGCTTTACGACAGTCTTTAAATTTAGATGTTATTTCTTCTATTCTTTGCTGACATTCTTTTTCCATAAAATCCTCCATATCTTATAAGTATCTAACACTTGCTGCCTCTTTTTGTGCAGTACGTCTATATTTAACATCTGGATATCCAATAACTAGCGTTGTAAGAACATGATTCTTGTGTTTTAAACTTAGAAACTTTTTTAACTTTGGCGAGTTATTTGCTACATCTGAAAAATATCCACTAAATAAAACCCCCAGACCATAAGATTCTGCCATTAGTGCCATATTAGATGCTGCAAGTGAACCACTAATCTTATCTTTTGTAATTATCATTATTGCAATAGGAGCATGCTTGAAGAAAAAGTTATCATCAATCTCAATTTCCTTTGAATATTTAACAGCAATGTTTGCAATCGGTTTGATTTTTCTAAAAAATCTCACTGCCTCCTTTTCATACATTGCTTTTTTATTGTCCAAAACAATATATGATACATCTTGTGAATTTTTAGCACTAGGTGTGTATCTACCTGCCTCAATAATTTGCTTTACAATTTCTGAAGAAACTTCTTTATCTTTAAATTTTCTGATACTCCTTCTAGATTTAATTGCCATTAGTAATTCATCTGAGTCTAAGCTTGGCTTATTTGTAAGTTCTATTGGTGGTTCATCAAATCCTGTCAGTGTAATAGCTTCTTTGGGACAGATTGCTGCACAGTGTCCACACATTAGACAGTCTTGCTTTTTAATTACTGATTTTTTATTTTCTATAACTATATTATTTACTGGACAATCATTTTTACAAAGTCCACATCCAATACAAAGGTCTTTATTAACTTCAATTATATGTTGATATTTCATATGCACTCCTCTCCCTTTCGTTCATTAGTTTAAACTATTATAACACTCAAATACATTTTATATTCATTGGTAAAGAATTTGATTACCATTGAATTTTTAATATATCTATTGAATAAGTTTTTCATAAATTTTAAAGCATTATAAGTTATATTTAATAAAAAAAGACAAGCTTAGAATTTAAGCTCGACTTTTTCATCTCTTGGTACAAAATAAATTATCTCTCTTTTCAGCAAATCTCTTCGTGAATCCTGCTACAGAGAAAAAATTATACCACTATTATTTTTATATTCTTCTTATTTAATATAAATCTTCACCATTTGAAGCAATTACTTTCTTATACCATTCAAAGCTTTTCTTTTTCGCCCTTCTCAAACTTCCATTACCGATATTATCTCTATCTACATATATAAATCCGTAACGCTTTTCCATTTCACCTGTGCCAGCACTTACTAAATCAATAGGACCCCATGTAGTATAACCTAATAAATCTACACCATCTATAGAAACTGCGTCATACATCGCTTTTATATGTTCTCTTAAATAATCAATTCTGTAATCATCTTCTACATAACCATTTTCATCAGCTATATCTTTTGCACCTAATCCATTTTCTACAATAAATAGTGGCTTTTCATATCTATCATATACATGATTTAATGTAATTCTTAGACCTAATGGATCAATTGGCCATCCCCATTGGCTGTATGAAAGATATGGATTTTTAGCAGATGTAAATATATTTCCTTCAGCTACATCATCTGCATTTTCATCAGTTCTAACACAACGACTGTTGTAATATGAGAATGAAATAAAATCTACTGTATATTTATTCAATAATTCAATGTCACCAGGTTCCATTTCTGGTGTAATACCTTTTTGCTCCATATACTTTAATGCATAGTTAGGATATTTTCCTCTAGATTGTACATCTACAAAGAAATAATTTTCTCTATCTAACTTTGTAGCTTCCCATACATCATTAGGATTGCAACTATAAGGATATACACTTCCAGCTGCAAACATACAACCAACTAAGTTATTTGAATCAACTTCATGTGCTATTTTAGTTGCAATTGCACTAGCTACAAGTTCATGATGAGCAGCCTGATATTTTATCTTTTCAGTATCTTCGCCTTCTTCAAAACAAATACCAGCACCCATAAATGGAGCATGTAAAATCATGTTTATTTCATTAAAAGTTAACCAATATTTAACTAAGCCTTTATATCTTCTAAAGATAACATTACATAGTTTCTCATAGAAACCTATCATTTTACGATTACGCCATGCACCATACTTTTCAATTAAATACATTGGACAATCAAAATGTGTAATAGTAACTAGTGGCTCTATTCCATATTTTTTACATTCTTTAAATATATTTTCATAAAATTGAAGCCCCTTTTCATTTGGTGTTTCTTCATCACCTTTTGGAAATATTCTACTCCATGCAATACTCATTCTATATACTTTAAATCCCATTTCACCAAATAGCTTTATATCTTCTTTATAATTATGGTACATATCAATACCAGTTTGAGCTGGATAATAATGTTCAGCATCAAAATCAAACATTTTTAATTTACCTGTAATAACTGCTGTCCTATCTTTTCCGGTTGGACATACATCTACATTTGCTAATCCTCTTCCGTCTTTATTATATCCACCCTCACATTGATTAGCTGCAGTAGCTCCTCCCCATAGAAAATCTTTTTTAAAACTCATAGTTAAGCCTCCTAAAATTATAACTAAGGCATTAACTTATGCTAATGCCTTAGTTTTTTACTAAAATATAACCGTAATCAGATTGCCCTCTAATTCAGTACTCTTACTTTCTGTTTCTACTACATCTAAAAATTGTGATGAATTGGTAATAACAATTGGAGTTACAACACTATACCCTGACTCTTTTATTGCATCAATATCAAAGTTTAATATCGTTTGACCTTTTGTAATTCTATCACCTTGCTTTATACATGCCTCAAAACCTCTTCCTTCTAACTGAATAGTATTTAATCCAATATGAATAAGCACTTCAACACCTGTATCTGAAAGAATTCCTATAGCATGTAGACTAGGAAATAAGGTTGTAACCACTCCATCTACTGGTGCAACTACTTTTCCATCACTAGGTATTATTGCTACACCTTGACCTAGTACACCAGATGCAAATGCTGCATCCTCTATATCGCTTAAATTTAAGACTTCACCTTTTATAGGGCTTACTACTATTTCTTTTTCTAATTTAGCAGACTTAACCTCTTTTGTTTCCTCTTTTACATTATTTTTTACTTCTTTAGCTTCTCTTGCTTCCTTTTCTTTATATAAAACCATAGTTAATCCAAAAGCTACAACCATTGATATAGCTATACCAGAAAGAGCTACTATTAAATTACCCATTCCTCCATCTGGTTCAATCATTGCTGGAAGTTCGAATATTCCCATCCCTCCAGTTATAAACTTTCTAAGATTAAAGAATCCGTAGAAAGCTCCTCCAATACCACTAGCAATACAACTTATTATAAATGGCTTCTTTAAAGGTAATAATATTCCATAAATTGCTGGCTCTGTAACTCCAAATATACCAGATATAAAGTTTGGTATTGCCATCTCTTTTAATTTCTTGTCTTTAGTCTTGAAGAATATCGCTAATACGACTGCTGAACTTGCAAATGTACAAGCAAAGAATGGCATCATAACATTATCGTATCCTAAAGTCATAACATTATTTATATATACAGGAATGAATCCCCAGTGCATACCAAAAATAACAAGAATTTGCCAAGTGAACCCTACTATAGCACCTGCTAATAGTGGACTAAAATCTCTTATCGAAATTACAATTTGCGAAATAAGTGTAGAACCAAATGTTGCTATAGGGCCTATAACTATAAGTGCAACAGGTACTGTTACTAATAATGTAAGCATTGGCACAAAGAAAAACTTAACTAAGTCTGGAACAATCTTATTAAATAATTTTTCACACTTAGATGCAAAATACACTATAAATATAATTGGTACAACTGTCCCAGTGTAATCAATTGATATCATTGGTAGTCCAAAGAAATCAATATATACTGGTGATGCAAACATTGTTCCTTTAAATAAAGTGTACATCACATCTGCACCTGCTGATATACTACTGCCTTGTATCGCAGGATAACACATTGCAGCTCCTAGTGCTAATCCCAACATTGGTTTTAGCCCAAATTTCTTAGCTGAAGTATATCCTAAAAATAAAGGAAGGAATGTAAATAATGCATCTCCTGCTGCATTTATTACCATATATCCACCAGATAAATCACTATATAATCCCATTGCTACAAATAAAGCGTTAAATCCTTTTAACATCCCACAGGCTGCCATTATTCCTAGTACTGGCTGAAAAATCCCTGATATTATATCTATACCTTTATCTAGCATACTACCTGATTTTTTATTTTCTGAATTTGTACTTGAGTCATCTAAGTCAATTATTTCAACTATATCTTTATAGACAGCCTCAACATGATTTCCTATAACTACTTGATATTGTCCTCCACTTTTCATTACAGTAACAATACCTTCCATATTTTTCAATACATCATCATTTGCTATACTTTCATCTTTCAAATTAAAACGTAATCTTGTAATACAGTGTACTAATCCACTAATGTTTTCTTTTCCACCAACATTTTTTACTATGCTTTGTGCTAATTGTTTGTATTTTTCCATTTTCTCCTCCATATTTCTTTTAAATAAATTTTTTGAAATTTGAAGGTTTGGCCAACTCAATGTTACCATCCAACCATAGGTATAATTTTGTTAGTATCACTCCTTTCAATAACTCTTACTATATACTACTGAAAAATTATTCATCTTACATATTTGAATCTTTAACTACTTTAGCTAAATGTATTGTTAAATATATAAGTTCATCATCTGTTAATATGTAGTTATATTGTTTTTTAATAAAATTTTTAATCTTAACTACACATTCAAACTCTTTATTATATTTAGACTTAATAATGATTAATAATTCTTTATCTGTCTCACCTTCATGCACACTATTTGAAAGTAATCTCTGGGCAAAAAATTTAAGATGCATTATAAATCTATAATAAAATACAGAATCCTCATGAAATTCTATTCTAAAATGATATCTAACTATACTAAGTACTTCTTGTATTAACTTTGTAATATCATATGCCAAGGTATGACCTTCACTTAACTGAGCATTTACTATATGAAATGCTATAAATCCAGCTTCATCTTCAGGTAATTTTACACCTGTTTTGCTTTCAATAACATCAAGTGCTTTCATTCCAATTTCAAACTCTTCTTTATAGAATCTCTTAGTTTCCCAAAGTATTGCATTCTTTACGTTTATCCCTTCTTTCATTCTTTGAATTGCAGAATATGTATGGTCACTTAATGATATATAAATACTTTCATTTAATTTCTTGTTTAATTTTATTTGTGCATACTCTATAATTTCACTTGATAATTTCATGTGCTCCATAGGAATATTATTAAGTAATTCTTGTAACTTATTTGATATTTCTTTATTTGATATCCTAAATACTTTGTTTACTTTAGTTTTATCTATTAAATCGCCTTTTGATTTTTGATAACCAATGCCTTTACCCATGACAATAATTTCTTCATCATTGTCATCTAATGTGATTACAACGTTATTATTTAATATCTTATTAATTATCACGATTATCCTCCTTTTGAGCATAAAAAAAGCTTATCCATAATAATGGGCACAATCCTTCCAAGGATACTGCTATTATTAATGAATAAGCTTAGCTTGTACTTAAACAATTACTACCTAATTCCAATTATTATAATAAAACATTAGACATATTTTGTCAACGTTTTCTTTGAATATATTTCATCTTTATATGCAAAGAAGCTATAAGCTTGCTTTGTTACTCTCACCATAATTTTCTTTCTATTAAAAAATTTGCTTCGTTTAAGCCATATTTAGATACTCTATTTCATATCGACAACGACTGCATCTGTTGCTTTAACAACGTGTTGGCGATATATTTATATATTTTAAGCTTATTAGTTGGGATTATAAAATATCCATCTACTTATTATATAATAAGTAATGCTAACTTCATTTATAAGTGTACATATTTTGTATATTAAAGATAAGTATACCACTGATTTTTATTAAATATTAATTATATAAAATAAAAATAAACCCAATATCTTGTTATTAGCTACTAGGTTTATTTTTATGTTTTACATTATACTAAAGTATTTGATGTAATCATATATATTTTTTATTGATCACGTCCTATTGTTCCATCTTCAAGACCTTTTTCTACTTGTTCCTCGCTTGGTTTTGGTAAATTATTCTGTTGCTCTGTTTCTTTTGGTGTATTATTTATTTCCTTCTTACCTTCACATCCAATTACGCTAAGAGCTACCATTGATACTATTACTGCTGCTGTAAATTTCTTATTAAATTTCATTTTTTCTCTCCTTTTATTTTATATATTTTTTATTTTATTACCTTTTTCATAAAACTAATATTTATTAGATTTGCTAAATAATAGATTAATTATCTAACAAATTATTTGATGTATAATTTTATTCTGATTTAAGTGCTACTATTGGTTGTAACTTAGATGCTTTATTTGCAGGGGATATTCCAAATACTACTCCCATAAATATGGCAAATCCAACTGCAGCAAATACCACATTCCATGCTATATAAGGCTCAGCCCCCATTGTTCCTAGTATTGGGAATGACCCAAGTATACCTATTGAAGATCCTACTATTCCACCTATTAAGCTTATTGTAAGAGATTCTACTAAGAACTGTACTAGTATAAAGTTTCTAGGAGACCCTAAAGCTTTTCTTATACCTATTTCTTTAGTCCTCTCAGTTACAGATACTAGCATCATGTTCATTATACCTATCCCTGCTACGAATAAAGATACACTTGCTATTGCTCCTACCATTAGGTTCATAGTAGCATCCATTGATTTCATTGAATCTATCATTTCTTTATTACTTGATACATAAGAATCGTTTGGTGTCATACCCTTTCTAGTAAAGTGAGCTTTTATTTCATCCATTGTATTTGTAACACTATCATTTGAAGTAGATTGTACATTTAATTTAGATATGTCACTTATTCCTAAAACAATTTGTGCTGTTTTATAAGGCATATATATAGTATCATCTTCTGGGCTATTATAAGTTTCATCAATCTTACTTAATACGCCTATAACTTTGTATGGTATAGACTTAATATTTATTGTTTTTCCAAGTGCATCTCCTTTAGGGAATAATTCACTGGAAACCTTACTACCTAATACTACAACTTTAGTTGATTTATCATTATCAATTGGCATAATAAATCTACCACTCTTAATTTCAGTGTTATTTAGTTTTGAATAGTTTTCATCCGTTCCAACTATACTTTTTTTGCTATCTTTTTTATCGTAACTCACAGTTGCTGAATCACTTATTTCTGGAGATATTTCTTTTACATTCGAACTACTTTTTAATACTTTTATATCAAATTCATTTATTTTTTTATCTCCATATACACTTGCAGTTATTAAATCTAGTGGCTTTGATTCAAAACTTTTATACATACTTTGTTTACTACCTATAGATATTGTAACGAATAAAATTACACTGGCTGTACCAATTGATATACCTAATATAGTAAGAAATGAACGTAGTTTATTAGCTTTGATTTCTCCTAATGCCATCTTAATTATTTGGAAAATATTCATATACGCCACCTCCTATTCAAAAATTTCACCATCTCTAATTCTTATCAATCTTTTAGCATTTCTTGCTATATCCATGTCATGAGTTATCATAATTATAGTTTTACCTTCTTGGTTTAGACCTTCTAATATTTCAAGTATTTCTTTACTTGTTTTACTATCTAGTGCTCCTGTTGGCTCATCGGCTAGAAGTATTTGTGGATTTGTAGCTAGAGCTCTTGCTATTGCTACCCTCTGTTGTTGCCCTCCAGATAATTGATTCGGCCTATTATTTAATTTATCTTGTAGTCCAACCTTTTTCAGACATTCTAGTGCTATTTTTCTTCTTTCTTTAGGAGTTTTACCTTGGTATATAAGAGGAAGTTCTATATTTTCTAAAGCTGATAATTTATTTAATAAGTTAAAACTTTGGAATATAAATCCTATTGTCTTGTTTCTTACAGCACTTAACTCATCTTCACTTAGTGATGTTATACTTTTTCCGTCCAATACATATTCACCATTATCAGCTAAATCTAAACAACCAATAATATTCATAAAAGTTGATTTACCAGAACCTGATGGACCTATTATAGATACAAATTCACCTTTTTTAATATCTAGTGAAACCTTTTTTAATATAGTTATTTTTTCATCGCCTATGCTGTATGATTTCACTAAGCCCTTAGCTTGTATTACATAATCACTCATATATTATCACCTCTCTTATCCTATTGATTTTTCCATCATTGAGCCTGAGTCTGCCTCTGAATTTTCAACAGGACCTTTAAATGACTGTATACTTATACTTTCATTTTCTGAAAGTCCTTTTGTAACTTCTATATATTCTGAATCCGTAATTCCTGTTTCAATGTATTTCTTTTCTTTTGTACTTGCAATAGTAACAAAGTATCCTTTTTCATCTTTTTGAACAGCCATTACAGGAATCTTTATTACATCATTTTTTTCGTTTATTATGATTGTACCTGTTACAGACATACCATCTTTAAGACTTTGTATAGTTAAATTATTTTCTAAAATCCATCCAGTAGTTTTGTCACTAGTTTCAACTTTATACCAATTCTCTTTTTTATCTAGAATTGTTACTTCTTCACCTTGTAATAATTTCCCAAGACTCTTACTATTAGATGCATTATTCTTTCTAAGAATTGTATCATTGCTAGCTATTTTTACTTTTACATCTTTTTTATCTATTCCTTCTAACTTAACTCCATATTTTTGTATCCACCCTTGTGTGTTGTCTTCTAGTTTAATTCTCATCCAACTTCCTTTTCTTTCTAATATGTGGAATTTATCTCCTTTTTCTATTTTAGCTACTTTTCCATATTCTTTAGATGGTCCTTTTCTTACACTTATTTCTTCGTATTTACTTTCTCCAACTTCAAGTATCGGGTTAGAAACTGCCACAGTTACATTGTATGTCGGACTCTCTCCTTCTTCTGCTTTGTTAGATATTTCAGTTATCGTTCCTTTTATAGTTTCATCTGGAAATGCCTTTGCATTTACCTCAACCGTTTGATTTACTTCTAACTGAGATATATCATATTGATTTACTGATACAGTTATTTTAATCGCATTTGGATTGTTTCCATCTGCATTAATTAACGAAACTTTTCCTCCAGCTGATACAACTGATTTTATGTTTCCTTTTTCTACTGATAGAGTGTTCATTGTTGCATTCATTTGCTGTTGTTGTTTTGCCTCTGCATTTTTATTAAGTCCTATGTATGCCCCCGATCCTGCTAGAGTTATTGTAATAGCCGCTATAACTATAAGTTTTTTTGGTTTTTTCATAATATTCCTCCTTAAGTATTATAAAGTACTGTAAATATATAATTGCACTTTAATATTTTCCATAATTTATCTTATATTTGCATTTCTCATCACCAATATAACATCTTAATGTTTACTTTGATAAGTGTTAGGCTTTAGAGCTAATCCTCAACTCTGGTATGAGTGTAACATCTTAATGTTAATCTTATGTTTACATAAACTTAGTTCTTGTATATTTAATTTACCTCAAGCTAATCTCTTTGTTTTATTATGGAAATTCTTCCTTTAGTATCATCCATAACTTAATACGCTACAAACTATACACCATATGTTAATTGTATGTTTACTCTTTAGCTATAGCATTGAGTTTCATTTTAATATATTATAAACTTCTTATTATCAAATAAAACGATTCTATATAGGGAGAAAAAGTATGAAAATAACAAAAAGTCACATAGTAGCACTTTTATTAGTAGCAACAACACATTTAACTATAGGATGTGAATCAACAAATAATAACAATAATGAAAATAAGAGTAATAAAATAGCTCAAGTGCCATCTGATACTCAAAGCGTATCTAATCTTACTTTAGAAAAGATGGAGCTCTAATCGTTGGAGATTTCAGAAATGGTAACATAGGAACAGCTGGTACTACTGCTCAATATGAGTGCATAGAAACCACTCTATTAAATGATTTATTTGTAAGTGACATAAAATAACTAACCCCTTAGAAAAGACTATAATAATAAATTTATGGTTGTCCTATTGTCAATTCTTATATGATGGTAATCAAAGAACAGCTAGACTTACCTCAAATCTAATACTTATAATTAATGACATTGGAGTACTATCAATCGCTACTAAATGTAAAATTGAAATATGAACTTTTTAGTTCATGAGGCATTCTTTTTGTATGAAATCAACTATATTTTCATCATTTCAACAATGAAAAAGAGGCTTATCTCTATTTTGAGACAGCCCCTTCTTCTGCATGTTCTCTATCTCTAGTATTAAATCTACCATGTACTAGTTTAGACAAATATTATATAAATTTTAAAAAGATGGTGGGGTTACTGCAAATATAACCTCACAATCACAGTCTCCTATATTTTCCCATTTATGATTTGAGTGTGGAAGTATTTTTACACTATCCCCACAATTTAAATCAATTACATGATTCATTAAATAAATCCTTACATTTCCTTTAATTACATAGGCAACTTCTTCTCCTCTATGACTAAACTGTTCTTTTGAAGATGAGCCTCGAGGTGGTATTTTCATAAGCATTAATTCTATTTCTCCTTTTGAGTTTGGAGTTAGTAATTCATATGCAAAGCTATCATCTTCAGAAAACATAATCTTTTTACGACTTTCTTTTCTAACTACTAAGCTTTCTGTATCTACATCATTTATAAAAAAATTAAATAATGGTATATCTAAGGCACTAGAAATTTGTTTTAATGTATTAATAGACGGATTAGCACTTCCTTTTTCTATTTGACTAAGCAAAGATGAAGTAACACCTGTTAAATTAGCTAATTCTTTAATAGTCATGTTTTTTCTTTTTCTATATTCAGTAATATTTTTTGATATATCTACCTCATTCATCTATAAGCTACCTCATTATTATATATTTTGATTACTATATAAATTATTATATCAATATATACTATATTACGCAATTTAATTAAATTACATTTAATTTTTTGAAGAATAATTAAATGTAATTGACTACACAAATAGAAAATGGTAGTATTAATTAAAAAGTATTAATTTTAATCATATATATTTTAATACAATTTAATATATAACATAAATTAGATTAACTAAAGTGAAAGTAGAGGTACATGTTATGATGAATATAAACTCAAGCACATGGGCTGAGGTAAATTTAACTAATATAAAATATAATGTAGATAACGTAAAAAAAGCTTTAACTAAAGATACTATGCTATGCTGTGTTGTAAAAGCAGATGCTTATGGACATGGAGCTGTAGAAGTATCTAAGTTCTTAGATAAAGAAGAAAATGTTGATTTCTTTTCAGTAGCTAGATTAGAAGAAGGTTTAGTACTTTCAAAAGCAGGTATAAAAAAACCTATTTTATGTATGGGTTATACAAATACTAATAAAATACAGCATGCAATAGATAGTAACATAAGAATTACTGTATATTCTTTAGAAATGGCTATAAAAATAAATGAATTAGCTAAATTAAGCAATAAAAAAGCTTATGTACACATAAAAATTGACACTGGTATGAGCAGAATAGGTTTCTTAGTTAATGAACAATCTATATCAGACATAAAGAAAATATTTACTTTAGAAAATTTAGTGATAGAGGGTATTTATACTCACTTTGCAAAATCAGATGAAGAAAATAAAGAAACTACTTACAAGCAAATAAAGAAATACAATAGAGTTATAAGTTCATTAGAAGAAGCTAACTTAAATATACCAATAAAGCATGTATCAAATAGTGCTGCAATTTTAGATTTAAGAGAATGTGATTTTAATATGGTTAGATTAGGAATATCTTTATATGGTTCTTATCCATCATCTGAAGTTAGCAAAGATATAAAACTAAAAACAGCTTTAGAATTAAAAACTATAGTTAATAATATAAAAAATATAGAGAAAGGAACTAGTGTTAGTTATGCTGGTATATATACAGCAGATAAAGATGTTAAAATAGCTACATTATCAGTTGGTTATGCGGACGGATTCCCTAGAACACAAAAAAATCCTCAAGTATTTATAAATGGCAGGTTATTAAATATAGTAGGGAGAATATGTATGGATCAAACTATGGTTGAAATACCAAATGATATTGATATTAAGATGGAAGATGAAGCTATCTTAGTAGGTGATATAGACGGAATAAGAATAGGTGATATATCAAGTAAGGTGGGAACAATAGACCATGAAATACTTTGTTGTATAACTAAAAGGGTAAATAGGATATATATAACAAACTAGAGCAAGTAAATAATTAATTATCTGTTAGATTAATTTTTATAATATGGATTCTATAAGAAGTAAATTTTGTATTGATTGAGTCTAGAAATATTTATGTGTTAGCTTAGAGTTAAATTTCTTTCTTAAAAATAAATACTTAAATGAGCTAAAATTTGAGTCCAATTTCTAATTTTTTTAGTCCATTTTTCAGAAATATCTATAGTTGATAAGTATAATGATTTGTCCAAAGAATCATGTGAAGGAAAAATAGACTTCGATTTAGTAACTTTTCTTAATAATCTATTGTAACTTTCCATTGAATTTGTAGTATATATCAATGCTCTTATCTCTTGAGTATATTTAAAATATGTTGCTAGTTCATTCCAATCACTTGGTTCTCTATTCTTGACATATGATTTTCATAGTTTCTAATTATCTTTGGTTCAAAATCTCCATTTCGGTTCCTTAGAGTATTTAAAGTTACTTCTCCAAAATCTGATTTAGCATTCTTATTTCTATATCCATTTCTAGAGTTTTTAGTATTTTTATTCTTATTATCATAACCTAAATGGTCGTCAAGCTCCACTTCTAATATTTGATAAATTGTACTTGCAAATAAATCATTTAACATATCTTGAATGTCTGTAGTTATTTTAACATCATATTCTTCAATAAGTTTTTTAATATTTCGTTTTTGTTAAACATAAAAAGTGTGTACCTTCCTTTATATAGTGATATTTAATATTTTAATTATCAATACTTTTTAAGAAGAATACACACTTTATTTTAAATACCCTCAATTTATAGTTTATACAACATCTATACTTCATAAAATATATCTAATATTTCTTTTTTTGTATGTGCATTTAAAAGCCTTTCACTTATATCTTTACCACCTAAAATATAAGCTATTTTAGACATTAATATCATATCCTCAGTGCCTCCAGATTGTGGCATAGCAAACATAATTATTACTTTTACAGGCAAGCCATCTATACTTGGCCAATCTACACCTTCTCTAGATTTACCTATTACCACAGATGCTTTCTTTACATACTTTGTTTTTCCATGTGGCATAGCCATTTGATAACCTATACTAGTAGAACCTATTTTCTCTCTACGCTTTAGTGCCTTTATAAATTTACTTTTTAAAGTTATACTTCCTGTATCGTATAATTTATCTACTAATTCGTGTATTATACCTTCTTTTGTAGTTGATTTTAAGTCTAAAATAACACTTTCTTCGCTTAATATTTCTCTAATTTCCATTTGTTTTCTCCAGTACATTATTGTCAAATAATATTTTAATATCCTCTTTTCTTTTGCAATCTATTATATAGTTTATATAGTTCTTTTGCCTATATAAATTTGATATTTCCATTAAAATATTCTTTAAAAAACTTTTATTGCTAGTTTCTAAATAAATATCAATCGTTCTATTAACATTATTGATATTCATTATCCCCTTATTTAATTTACTTTGATTATGTATATATATATTTAAATCTTTTCCTAATGAAATAGATTTATATTTACTACCTAAACTCACACCTATTAAACTTTCCATCTGCATTACATCAAAATTAAAATATATATTATCTTTTAAATACATTCCTAACAAGTTTGTATCTAAGGTCATGCTTTTCTTAGGTTTAGTAACCAAAGCATTTTTTATATTATTAATATCACTTTCCATTAATAGTACTGATACAACTATATGTAATTTGTCTTTCAAGTCTAAATTTACAGTAGATATTACAAAGTCTACATCATCTAAATTTCGCTTATTCAACTGATGCATAGGAATTATATCAACTATAGTCCATTCAGGAAATTCTCTTTTTAATCTAGCTGCAAGGAGCTGAGATGTTCCATATCCTGTATGGCAAACTACTATTACTCTTTTACTACTCATATTTCTTTCTATTGCTGCTTGAAAATATGTAGCAAGATACGAAACTTCATCTATACTAATATTCTTTAGATTTTCATACTCTGTCATAATATTCATAGTCATCATGCATAATCCCAATACATCTGAAAATCGCTCTTGTATCTCTCCCAATAATGGGTTTTTTATTTGGATATCATATCTTAATCTGTTTAACATAGGTCTTACATGAGATGCTAGACTTTTTTGTAGTAAGTCATCATTTTTGAGATTTATATTTAAAAATTGTGACATATTCTCTATCATTATAGATGATACCTTTTCACTTTCACTTAATATATCTGATTCATCATTGTAACTACTATTACTTTCACTACTAAATCCAGATGATACTAAAAAAATATATATGTACATAATTTCATCTTTCGTTATTTTTACTTTGTATCTATTTTCTATTTTACTTATAAGTGTAGTGACATTTTGATATACTAACTCGTCCAAATTATCTACAGAAACTTCTCTTTCTTCCTGAGACTCTATTTGATTACCTTCTTCGATTCTCTTTAAACATATAAGTATATGGGTAATTAAATTTATATAGTAGGGCTGACTTATAGTGTATCCTAAATTATGTTCTAACTCTGTAATTATAGTTTCTACAAATATAATAGAATCAATATCAAATAAATTCATCAACGCACTAAACGTAGCATAATCTAATCTTGTTAACTCAGATATATCATGCTGTTCATAATTTTCATCTAATAAATCATCCATCATTTTGGCAATCGATTTCCTTATATCCACTTCTTTACCTATAATCTTAGTTCCTTCTAAAGTCTTATTAAGTTTTAAATTGTATTCTTTTATCCATTCCTCTATATATTTAAAATCATTTACTATAGAAGTTTTACTTACATAATATTTATCCGATAACTGATTTATTGAAGTTATATTACTTGAATTTAGTAATAGATACTTTAAAATTTCCATTCTTCTTTGCTCTACTGATAAAGATTTATTTTCCTTCGATTGTATATTTAAACTGTTGATTAAGTCTATGTTCTTTTTTGCTAAAGCTTCTATTAATATTCCATAGCCTCTTTTTATATCAATTTTTATATTAAAAGTTTCTAAATATCTCTCAATCATCTTCAAATCTTTTTGTAAAGTTTTATCTGATACATTTAATTTATCTTTAAAATATTTTATAGGTCTATATTTATTTTCGTTTAATATCAATTTAAGAAATTCAATTTGCCTCGATATAAGCATACTTATCCCTCCCTACTATGTTTATATGTTTATATTAACTACTATTTTAACATATTTCCTAACTACGTAAAATTACTAAGATACTTCCGTATCATAAAAGAATTTATGATACACCTTACTAAATTGATATAATAGATAATATAATTTCGAAATAAAAAGTAAGGATATTTAGAAGTAGTCAACTGATTCTAAATATCCTTACTTTTACTCTTATTTATAATTTAAGCACCAAGTACTTCAACTTCACTATTTTCACTCTTTATAGTAGGCTTTGTTACCCCTATAATTAATGCTGTTATTACTGTACCAACTAATATACAAGCTATATATGCAACTGGTGCACTACATGCAAATGGTATTACAAATATTCCTCCATGTGGTGCCATTAAAGTTATATCTAGACTCATACATATTGCCCCACCTATACAAGAACCAATTATGTTTGCTGGAATCATTCTTAATGGATCTGCAGCTGCAAATGGTATTGCTCCTTCTGTTATGAAAGATGCCCCCATTATAGCAGTTGGTAGGGATGACTTTCTTTCTTCTTTAGTAAACTTGTTTTTGAATATTAACATAGCTAACGATATCGCTAATGGTGGTACCATTCCACCTACCATTAATGCTGCTGATGGTTCAAATATATTACTAGAGAACATCGCCAATCCAAATGCTGAAGCTGTTTTATTAATAGGTCCTCCCATATCTGATGCCATCATTCCTGCTAATATTGCACCTAATAATACTTTATTAGTTCCAGACATACTTTGTAACCATGACTGTAAAGCTTCATTTAACCATGATGCTGGTGTATTAACTACGAAGAACATTATAGCCCCACTTGTGAATGCAATCAGCAGTGGACATATCAGTACGGCATTTAACCCCTTTAATACATCTGGTAAGTTTTCTGTTATCTTCATTACTCCTAAAGCTATATATCCAGTTACAAATCCTGCGACCATACCTCCTAAGAATCCTGAACCTCCAATAACTGCCATGAAACCAGCTATCATAGCAGGAGCAAAACCTTGTCTTCCTGCAATTGATTTAGCTATAAAACCAGCAAGTATTGGTATGAATAACTTAAATGCTGAATCGCCTCCAAGTTGTCCAAAGAATCCAGCTATAGGGTTGTATGTTTCATGAGTTGGGTCTGATGCAAATATACCAAACATAAATGCTATAGCTATACCAATCCCACCTATTACTACAAATGGAATCATTTCAGATACACCATTCATTAAGTGCTTATAAATACCTTTTTTCTCTGACCCTTGAAGTATTTCTTTTGAATCTTCTAAAGTTTTTCCACCTGGCTTAATTTCTTTAGCCATTCCATTTTCAGCATTTATAATTAAATTTTTGGCTAATGAAACATTCTTAGCATCTGCTACTTTCTTTTGTAATACTTTCTTTCCTATAAACCTACTTGTTTGAACTTCTCTATCACAAGCTATTATTACGTATTCAGCTCTTTTTATATCTTCTTTAGTTAACTTATTTTCTACACCTATGGCTCCATGTGTTTCTATTTTAACTTCATACCCAAGTTCTTGCCCTGCTTCTTCTAACGCTTTTTTTGCCATAAAAGTATGAGCTATCCCTGTTGGACATCCTGTTATTCCAACTATAAGACCTTTATTTTGATTATTACTTGAATCTCCTGATTCTACAGCTTTATAATTAAATATATCTAATATTTCATATGGAGTTTCTGCACTTAGTAAGTTCTTAATAAGATTTTCATCCATTAAATATGTAGCTAGTTTAGATATAATCTTAAGGTGTTCGTCTAAACTTGACTCTGGAACTGCTATCATAAAAAATGACCTAAGTTTTTGACCATCATTATCCGTGATGTCCTTATCTGTTCTTAAATACATCATCACAGGTCGCTTTACTGTACTTGACTTAGCATGAGGGATAGCTATTAAATTTCCCATGTTAGTTGGTGATTCTTTTTCACGTTTATTAATATCAATTATAAACTTTTCTTTATCATTTATATAATTTCCATGATACAAATGATTTGCCATATAATCAATTACATCTTTTTTGGTTTGTAATTGTTTATCTAATACAATACAATCACTACGTAATATTTTGTCTACCATAAATTCTGCCCTCCTTTTAATTTGTTATCCAATCACTGATTCTTCTTTTGGTGAAAAGCATTTTAATTTATCTATGTCATTAAATAAATTCATTTTAAACTCTATAACTTCCCTTGCAGCTTCTATACATTGTGGATATATAGCATCTGGTTCATATAAACTTGGATTTTGTTCTAATACTTCTCTGCACTTCTTATAATACGCTGATTTAACATCACTTGAAATATTTACTTTACAAACTCCTAGTTTAACTGCTTGTGCTATTTCTTCATCTGGATTTGACGATCCTCCATGAAGGACTAAAGGTATATCTACTACTTCTTTTATTTCTTTTAATAAATCTAGTTTAAGCTCTGGTTTAAACCCTTTTGGATATATACCATGTGCTGTACCAATTGCAATAGCTAGTGTATCTACTCCTGTTTTTTCAACAAAATCCCTAGCTAATTTTGAATCTGTATATATTATTTCATCACAGCCACCTTCTCCTGATGTCCCTGTTGTTCCTATTGTTCCAAGTTCTCCTTCTACAGATACATTTAATCCTTTTGCTATTTCTACTACTTCCCTAGATATAGCTACATTTTTTTCATATGGTAAGTGTGATCCATCAATCATTACTGATGTAAATCCACATCTTATCGCTCTTAATATTTGCTCTTTATTTGCTCCATGATCTAAGTGTATTACCATAGGTACCTTACTCTTATTTGCTTCTTCTATACAACTAGCTACAAAGCTATCTTCTAAGAAACTTAACTCATTTGGGTGTATTGCAAGTATTACTGGTGCATTTTTTTCATTAGCACTCTGTACTACCGCTTTAAGTATTTGCCCACTCCCTATATTAAATGCTGGTACAGCAAATTGATTTTCTTGTGCGACTTTTAACATTTCCTTCATATTTATTAACATATTGTCCCTCCAGATATTTTAAATTTTAGTTTTGATTTGTTTGTTATTTATTTTGTTGTTATATTTAAATAGTATCAGGATAATAAATGTTAGAAAATAACAATCGTTTTCCTTTTTAAAAAGGAATTTTTATTATACACTCTAAGTTCCTTTTCACTAAATAATTTTTAGAAGTCTGTATAAGTGGACTCCAATAATTGCGATTACTTTGTAAGTATTAATTTAAATTCTATCCTCTAGCTATATCATCTAATTTATCAAAAGATATAAACATATCAAATATACTACTTTCATTTACTAGAAAATTAACGGTTAATAATGGTATATTTGATATACCTGTAGTTATAAATTTAAAGATACTCATCCCACAGTTAGTACTATATTGGTATCAAAAAAATTAAAAAGATATTAGCTATTTAGCCAATATCTTGTTGTAGATTTCAATGGTAGAGATGATTTATAGGAATCATACTCACGATTATCTAATTTTTTACTTCCATAAACTTGACATAAAACACCAAAAATGGCACCCATCGAGTTCATATCTAAGGAATAAAGTGACTTGGTTTTCTAAACACCAATTTATAAATTATCCTTTGTTATTTTATGTAAACCTTTTTCTATCTAATTTAAAAATTATTCCTAATGCTATATAGCATATACCAATTACTAATACACCATAAGCCATAGATACTCCTATCTTAAATTCTTGCATATTAGTTACAATAGAAATTGAAATAGGTCTATTGTAAACACCATAAAGTAAGGCTGACATTGTATATTCTCCAATTGTGCGAATGAATACTAATATAGCTCCTGAAATTATTCCTGGCATCATATTAGGGATTATTACATTATAAAAAGTTTTTATCCTTCCAGCACCTAAACTCCTTGATGATTCTTCTAGTCCTAAATTTATTGACTTCATAGCAACCTCATTGGATGAAAATAATAATGGTAAGGCATAAATTGTATATGCTATAGGTAAAATATAAAAACCACCTATTAAGGATTCATTAAAAGCAAATATACTTTTTTGATTAAATGTATTAATTAGGTTAACTGCAATGGCACTTGCAGGCATACTCCAAGGTAACATTATAATAAATTTTGCTAGTCGATTATATGTAGTATCCTTTTTAATTACTAAATACGATACTGGTACAGTGATTATCAATCCTACTACCACTGCCATTAAAGACATTTTCAAACTGTTTAATATAGGCTGTAATACACGTGATTTTTGGAAAATCATCTGATAGTTTTCCAGTGTAAAGTCTCTAGGAAATATAGTTGTCATAATTGAATGTGTACTTACAAAGGATAAATATACAATAGTAATTATAGGAAGCATAATCATAATAATTTGTATTTCAATAATAATCTTGCATACAAATGTAAATATGTCTTTTTTTCTATTATCAACTTTATAACTTTGAGATTTTAAGGATGATACTACTCCATATTTTTTGCCATAATACTGTAATAAAATCATAAATGAAATCCCCATTAGTAATAAAATAATTACTTGAACTGAGGCTATATCCATATGGTTATTAGCCTTAGACCTAACAATCTGAGTACTTAAAACTTTAAAACCACCACCTATAAGATTTGGAGCTGAGAAAGAACTAATTCCTGATGCAAAAGTTATAATAGTAGAGGTTATAACAGCAGGTGTAATAACAGGCCATATTACATCAAAAAATACTCTTAGCCTTGATGCTCCCATTCCTTTTGCAGCTTCAACTGTTGAGTAATCCACATATTTTAAGGCAACATATACATTTAAATAAAAATACACATACTGAGTATAGGCAACCACAAATAAAATTCCTTTTAATCCACTAAAATCATAAGGTTTGTTGATAAAGGAGAGTAAAATTTCTATAGATTTTGTAACTATCCCACTTTCTCCATAAAGCTGAATACATGCAATTACCATAATTACTCCAGGAATCATCATTGGACTTAGTAAAAGAATATGTATGATTTTTTTGTGTTTATCACAAGCAAATGTCATATATAAAGCAAGTGATATTCCCATAATTCCACATACGAGTACAGAACCCAATCCCAAAATTATAGTATTGCTTACTACCCTTAAATTATTAGTATTTGAAAAATATTCTTTGAAAACTTCAAAAGAATATCCACCTTTACCTTGGAATGCTTGTGCAAAAGTGTTACCTATTGGTACGATAATATATCCACTGAACCTCCCATGACTAAAGTCACAGGGTTCCTGCTTCATAGAATTTTGCATACTAAAATATGTCTTACCAATTCTCCACAGGCTATCCCCGTAGTTCCTACGGTTCTTACATAAGTTATCTATCTTAAACTGTTATTAGTCTTAATCCTTCTTTTAGTATATTTATACTTGCATTTATATCTCTATCGTGAGTTACATTACAACAAGGACAAATCCATTCTCTTATATTTAAATTCTTAATTTCCTCATTTTTGTACCCACATTTATTGCATATTTGTGAACTTGCAAAGAATTTACCTACCTTTACAATTTGTCTACCATACCAATTAGCCTTGTATTCTAATTGACGAACAAATTCTGACCATGACACATCAGAAATAGAACGAGATAATTTACGATTTCTAGTCATATTCTTTACTTGTAAATCTTCTATGCAAATAATATCATTTTCTTGTATTAATTTAGTAGATAGTTTTTGTAGAAAATCCTTTCGCCTATTAGCTATATGTTCTTGAAGTCTTGCAACTTTTAATCTTGCTTTATTTCTATTTAAACTACCGATTGTTTTTCTCGATAATTCCCTTTGTAATTTAGCAAGTTTGTTTAATGACTTCTGAAGATACTTAGGATTTTCTATAAATTGTCCACAACTTGAGATACAAAATTCTTTAATTCCTAAATCTAAACCTATCTGATTATTAGTATTTTCAAATACTTCAATATCTATATCTCTACAGCATAATGATACATAATATTTACCACTTGGTTCTTTGGATACAGTAGCATTAAGCATTCTCCCTTGAGGTACTTGTTTATCCCTTACTTTAACCATACCAAGTTTAGGTAATTTTATATATTGACCACAATACATAATATTTCCGTTTGTGAAGTTTGTTCTATATGAAAATCTATTAGTTTTCTTTGATTTAAATTTAGGAAATCCTGCATTTTCTTTAAAGAATTTTTTATATGCGTTTTCTAAATCTTTTAAGGTGTTTTGTAGTGAAAATTTGTCAGGTTCTTTAAGCCACTCTAATTCTTTTTTTAAATCAGTCAAATCAGAACTGCACTGTTTATAAGTAAAAGTTTCTTTATAGTTTTCATAAACTTCTATTCTTTTAGCAAGATATTTATTATATACAAATCTACAACATCCAAAAGTTTTGTTAATTAACTCTTGCTGTTTTTTATTTGGATACATTCTAAACTTATAAGCTTTTTCCACTACTACCACCTCACTTTACTTGTTTTTTCTGATTATATTAATTAAATCTGCTTCAATTTCATTTGTTAATACTGGATGTCTATATTTTACACACCATACTATATGGTACTAAATATACATATCCTCGAGTCACTTCCATTTTTCATCACTCATCATAATATTAACATGTGTAATTATTTAAAATAAGTTTTTTAAAGGTTTTTATATTTGTTTTTAAATAACATATATAAGAACCGCAAATCTTAACTTTTATCATTTTTGAGGTTGTCGTTCACATAAGTTCGCTACTACCTATGCAGTTCTCTTATGAATTTTTTCTACTTTCATAACTTTCACACTTAGGTTTTATTTCATCCTTATGTTTTAGTTTGGTTAGCTTTAGGGGTTTCCAGCAATTCAAGTAGTATTGGATAGGTTCTAT
>NZ_JAGWDA010000027.1:0-27680 GCF_020657875.1 Clostridioides sp. ZZV14-6150
CATTAACTTCATTATATTGTTAATTTTTGACATAGTCAAACAAATTATAAAGGAATTATAATGGTGTCAAAAGTTAACAGTATTGACACCAAAAAATCGTTTTAGTAAAATGTATAAAGACATGTAGATACAGATATCTACAAATTTCTGCATTAAATATTTACGTTAGGAAGTGATTATTATTATATATGGATATTGCCGTGTCAGTACAAAGAATCAGACAGATAACAACAGTTTGTATCAACAACAGCAAGAGATATTAAGCAAGTATAACAATGCCAAAATAATAAAAGAAACTTATACAGGTACTACTACAAATAGACCTAAATTTGAAAAAATTATATCTTCTTTAAAAAAGGGAGATTTACTTGTTGCAACTAAACTTGATAGACTGGCTAGAAGTACATCAGAAGGAATACAACTGATAGAGGGTTTGTTTGCTAAAGAAGTTAGTGTCCATATTTTAAATATAGGTCTCCTAGAAAATACTTCAATGGGGAAGTTCTTTTTAACTACATTACTTGCAGTTGCAGAACTTGAAAGAAATATGATAATAGAACGAACTCAGTTGGGAAAAGAATTTGCTAGAAGGAAAAAAGATTTTAAGGATGGTAGACCAAAGAAATATAGTAATCAGCAGATACAATACGCATTGGGATTATTAAATTCTAAACCTTATAGAGAGGTTGTGAAGATGACTGGTATCTCTAAAAGCACACTTATTCGTGCGAAGAAATCAATTTAATGAGATTTTACTTATGAAAAATTAGAGGTATAAATAAATTGGATGATTTGAATATATTTATGCCTCTAATTAATTTTATTTACAGATATATGGATATAATAAATAGTAAAACTTTTTTTGATTTTTATATAAAGTTTTATAGAGTATATAATTTTCTTGATGTAGTATATTTTATTACATATGTTAAATCATAGTAATGTGTATAATTACTATAGACTTTTGATGAGAAAATGACAATGAAAGAATTTACACAGAGAACAAAAAATTGATGTTTTATGTATTGAATCAAATTTAATATAAAAAGAGATATGCATTAAAATAAGCTTATTTTAATACATATCTCTTTTTATGTTAAATTTTTTAAACATTGTATAAAAAATATCAAAAATATATTGACTCTATAGTTACTATAGAGTTTATAATTAAAACTGTAAAAAAGCAAAATAAGTGTCAGATTTTTAGAAATTATAACAAATATAAAAGTATACTTAAAAAGTTTGTACTAATTAAAGCTGAATTGGTGAAATTTGGCAGGGAAAACGTTGTATAAATAGGTCAAAACAGGAGGAATTAAAATGAGTAATAATATTAATCAAGATTTGGAGACAAAAATAATACATTGGGGACATAGTGCAGATCCAACAACAGGTGCATTAGCTACTCCAATATGTCAAACAGCAACATTTGCTGCAAAGACAGTAGAGCATTTTGAAGAGTTATGTATGACATGGGGGTATGTATATACAAGAGAGTGTAATCCTACACTTACAGAGTTAGAAGCTAAATTAGCTATGCTTGAAAATGCAGAAAGTGCTATATCTAGTACATCAGGTATGGGAGCAATAACATCTACTATATTAGCATTAGTAAAAAGTGGAGACCATATAGTTAGTTCTGATGGAATATTCTCACATACTAAATTATTTATGTCTGAGTTGTTGGCTAAATTTGGCGTTGAAGTTACGTTTGTGGATGCAGTAAATCCACAAAATGTAAAAGATGCAATGAAATCAAATACTAAGATAGTTTATATAGAAAGTCCATTAAATCCATCATTAGATTTAGTAGATATAAAAACAATAGCAGAAATAGCTCATGAAAATAAGAGTTTAGCTATTGTTGACAGCACTTTTGGTACTCCAATTATACAAAGACCAATAGACTTAGGTGCAGACTTAGTAATACATAGTCTTACTAAATTTATAAATGGACATGGAGATACTTTAGGGGGAGCTGTAGCAGGTTCAAAGGAATTAATAGATTTAGTGAGATGGCCAAGTTTATGTTGTTTTACAGGAGCATCTTTACCACCAATGAGTGCGTGGATGATTTTAAGAGGTATGAAAACGTTAGATATGAGAATGAAAAAACACTGTGAAAATGGATTGGCAGTAGCAGAGTTTTTAGAGCAAGAAGAAAATGTAGAATTGGTAAAATATCCAGCACTAAAAACTCATCCTCAGTATGAACTTTGCAAAACTCAAATGAATGGTTTAGGTGGAGGAGTAGTTTCATTTAAACTTAAAGATGGAATAAATGGATTAACAAGAGACCAAGCTAGTAGAAAATTAATGAATTCTTTAGAACTTGCAACAATAGCAACAAGTTTAGGAGAAGAACATACATTAGTTCAAATGAATGGAGAAAATCTAATAAGAATAGCAGTAGGATTAGAGTCTGCAAATGATATAATAAATGACTTTAAACAAGCTATAGAAAAATTAAAATAAAGTTATAGAAATAAAACTAGAAAATTAAAATCTTAAGGAGAGAAAATCATGGAAAACAAAAATAATGTTAAGAGATTTTTGGTAATATTCATATTGGCATTTGGAACAACAGCCATGTATAGTTTACCATATATGAAGTCATCATTTTATGATCCAATGCAACAAGCATTAGCATTGAGTCATACGCAAATAGGGAACTTATTGAGTTTATATGGATTAGTAGGAATGGTATCTTATTTTATAGGTGGATGGTTTGCTGATAGGTTTTCAGTTAGAAAACTGATAACTTTTTCTTTAATTGCTTCAGGAGCATTAGGGTTTTACTTCTCAACATTTCCATCATACAACATGATTCTTTTAATATTTGTATTATGGGGATTTACAACAATATTAACATTCTTCTCAGCTTCTGTTAAGGTTGTTAGAATGCAGGGTAGTGAATCAGAACAAGGAAGAATATTTGGATTTTATGAAGGGTTATCAGGGGTATCAGGTACGTTAATTTCTTTTATAGGTCTTTACTTCTTTGGAAAATTTGCTGAAATAACTATTGGATTTAAATATGTAGTATGGTTATATTCTGCAGCATCTATAATATGTGGTATACTTTTATTCTTCTTAGTAGAAGAAAAGAAAGATACTGGAGCATCAGATGAAGGATTAAGTATTAAATCATTACTAAAAGTAGTTACAATGCCAAAAGCTTGGCTGATTGGTCTTATAATATTTTCAACTTATTTAGTATTTTCAAGTTTAACTTATTTAAGCCCATACTTATCAGAAGTTTATGTAATGCCAATGACTTTAGTTTCAGCTTTATCAATAATTAGAACTTATGTTATAAAAATGGGAGCATCCCCTATTGCAGGTGTTATAACAGATAAAGTTGGTTCATCTATAAGAGTAATGTTTGTAGGGTTTATATTAATGACAATAAGTACAGCAGCTTACTTAGTAATCCCTAAGAGTGCAGGACTTATATGGATAGCTGTAATAAATATGATAATACTAAGTGTAATCTTATTTGGATTTAGAGGTATATACTTTGCATCTGTTTCAGAGTCTAATATATCTTTAGAAACTACAGGAGCAGTAGTTGGATTCGCTTCATTTATAGGATTTTCTCCAGATGCATTTTACTATACAGTTGCAGGTAACTGGTTAGATAAATATGGACAAACAGGATATACGTATATATTTATTTTATCTGTAGTGTGTGCAGTTATAGGTATATTTGCCACTTATGCTTTAAATAAAATAAATAAAAAAGAAAATAAAAACTTGAATAATAAAATTGCTTAAATACTTATAATTATTTATATAACTCTACCTATTTTTAAAAATGGGTAGAGTTGTTCATGTTTAAAATAAGAAATAGTTTCAGTTTAGAGATTTCATAATTATAAAATAACTTTATAACATGTGGTATAAAGTAAGTTTAATTAAAAAATGACAGTAACCATTTAAATATTAAAATAGAAAATTAAGACAATAATAAGAATATGGAGAGTAGATATGTTAGCATTATGGGAAAATGGAATTATAATTATATTTGCATTTCTATTGTTAGGGATAGGCTATTATTTTTCTAGAAATGTAAAAGATATGGAAAGTTATTACCTAGGAAATCGAAGTTTACCATGGTCTTTGATAGTAGGTACTTTGGTTGCCTCTTGGTATGGTGGAGTTGGTACAGTTGGTAGTGTAGAGTATGCAGCTATATATGGGATATCTGCATGGGCAGTATGGTCAATAGCTGCACACATTGGAAGAATGCCTTTAGCATTGTGGGTTGGACCAAGAATTCATATAAGAACTAATATAACAGTTCCTGATTTATTAGAAAGTTTTTATGGAAAGCAAGTTGCTATAATTGGAGCAGTTTTAATGTTTATATATTGTGCACAACTTGGAGAAATAACAGCTATGGGAACTATAGGTAATGTAGCTTGGGGAATTGATAAACAACTAATAGGGTTTATAATGGTAGTGGTAGTAGTTATATTGACAGTTCTTGGTGGTCTTATGGGAGTTGCCATTACAGATATGGTATTGTTTTTCTGCATGGTATTTGGTCTAACTATGGTCATGCCAGGTCAATTTGACCAAATAGGTGGTTTTCAAGGTCTTACAGAAGCACTTAAAGATGCACCTCAGCTAATGCATCCTACAAAAGGTATGTCAGCAATGAAAGCATTGATGTTAATAGTATATTCATTTGGAGCTTATTCAGACCCAACTTTCTATCAAAGGTTTTCGGCAGCAGATTCTCCAAAAGTTGGTAGGAGAGCCTTGTTGACTTGTTTTTCTCTGTGGATATGTTTTGACATGGTGTTAACTATGACAGGTCTTATAGTTAGAGCCACTTATCCAGAAATGGCTCCAGCAGCTGGATATATAACTTTAGTTTTAAATACATTGCCAGAAGGTATAAGAGTAATATTTATAATAGGAATTTTAGGTTCAATAATATCAACACTAGATAGTTATTATCTAGCAGCAGGAGCCACTTTAGCAAATGATATATATGGAAGAATTACTAAAAAAGAATTATCTCAAAAGCAATTAGTTAAACTTACTAGAGTAGGTGTATGTTTAGCGGCAGTTATGGGACTTAGTGTGGCGTTTAGATTTGAAAATGTATATGATGCATGTATATTTGTAGGAAGTATTTGGATGGGTTCAGCATTTGTACCTATAGTAGGAGGACTTCTTGGTAATGGAAGAAGAACATCTATGGGCGGTATTTTGGGAATGATTGTAGGTGGAGTAACTTTTGGTTATTTTAAAATGTTTCCAGTTCAAAGTTTTGAATTAGAGCCTCTTGTTATAGCCATCCCTCTTTCATTTATTGCATGGACAATAGGAAATAGAATAGGCGAAAATTTAAATACACAAAATAATCTATAAAAAGGAGTAGTTATTATGTCTAAATTGGTCTCTAAAGTAAAAAAAGATTTGGAAATAAAATGGATTGGTATAGATGGTTTTTTAGTACTATTATACTTCTTAATAACAGGATTTATATTTTATGGTATAGTAACTAAAAATGATATTATAGTTGGAAAGATAATCCCATATGGAGTTATGATAGCAGTAGTTATAATATTTTTTGATTATCTATATAGAGTATTCAAAATGACAAGAAAAAAAGAGGAAAGGGAATGATTTTATGGATATAAGAGCATTGCCTATAAAAATTACAAAAGATGAAGCTATAGATATAGCAAAAAGTGGAAAGAATTCCTTATTAAGTATGTTGATATTAAAAAATAAAGAAGTTCATGAAGTTAGACTTCATTATATAGAGTTTAAAGTCGTTACACTTAAAATTTATCAAAATAAATCTCCTTTCATGAAAAAAAAACAAGCTAGCAATATAAATGAATTAAATATTTTAGTAAATGGCTCTACAGGTGCTGGTAGTATAGTACAAGAATTACCAGTATCTGAAATTGTAAAAAATGTAGATAATGACATCATACAATATAGTGATAAGGATGAGAGAAGGGTAAAAGCAAAGGCAAATAAAATGGCTATAAGATTAAGTCACAGGTTTATGGGGGGAATACCAGAGATTGAGATAGTTAAAATTGAAAGTATCTTTAGACCATACTGGGTAGTATTCTTTGGAAAAGTGGAATTAAATACAAGAGTAAGTTACTTGCCAATTGAAGCAGATGGCTTTGTTATAGGAATGTAAGATATTTTATATAAATATATTTTACACTTATTGTATAATACATATTGAGAGAAGAGATAATATTTAGTTATATACAAAGTAGCTTCTATATTAGATAACCTAATTTATAATAAGTGATTTTAATGTATATAGATTATAATAATGGAGGAAATTTTCTTATGACAAACTATAAATATACAGGATTTTATATAGAAAAACCAGTAGGAAATAATGTATTTTCGTATGAAGAAAGAGAAAATAAGAGTATATATGTTCCAAAACTAATAAGTGGAACACTGGATGATGTGAAATTGGGAAATAAAGTAGTATTTAATGAAATTGATGAAAATAAAGAGATAAAAGCAAAAGGATTGGAAAATATGGTCGAATATGTCCTGGGAAATAAAAGAATATATGTTTTTGATAATCATAACCATGCATTTTATTTTTGGATAAAATCTATGATGGCAAATGAATTCACAAGAGGATGTAGACTAGTTCATGTAGACCAGCATAAGGATACTAGAGAGCCTAAAAACTACAATGTAGATATAAATAATCTGGAGGATGTATTTAGGTATACAAATGAGGTTTTAAATGTAGGAAGTTTTATAAAACCAGCATTAAAACATAGTATATTTTCAGAATTAATAATAATAGATAGCTCATATGGCTTTGATTTAGATATAGAGCCAGAGTTTGTTCTTGATATAGATTTAGATATATTTTCAGAGGATATGGACTATATACCATTTGATTTTAAACTAGAAAAGATAAAAAATCTAATTAAAAAGGCTAAAGTTGTAACAATTGCTACTAGTCCTTACTTTATAAACCAAGAGTATGCTATAAAAGTATTAAAAGAATTGTTTAATTATGATATAATGTAAGAGTTAACTTTAAATAGAATATGGTATAATCAAAAAGAAGAAACTTCCAATCTAACTAAAAGATTTTATACTATAAAAAAACTAAAAAAATATAGATATACTTAGGAGGAAAAAAGTATGAGTTTATATACTGAATGGAGAAATTTAAGTGATAACCACGAGAATCAAGAAACAGAGGTAAAATTCTGGGAAGAATATTTAAAAGTTGAAGCTGGAATATACAATGAAATATTAAATAATAAAATGGATGTTGTTGAAGGTAAAGTAAGTGAATTAGCTGAGAAATTTGGAACTACTAATGAATTTTTCATGGGATTCATAGATGGAATAAGTGAGAGTTTAAAAGAAGATATAGTTTTAGAAGATGTAGAAGCTGATAAAGAAGTTTCTATAAAAATAGATTGGGAAAAATTATATAACAATATGGTAACTGTTGAGGCTCATTGGCTATATAATTTACAAGGTTGGGAAGAAATATTACCAGCAGACCAAAGAAAAGAAATAATAAAAGCATACAAAAAATCTAAAACAGTAGTTAAAGAAGCAAAAATAGGAAGAAATGATTCATGCCCATGTGGAAGTGGTAAAAAATATAAGAAATGTTGTGGAAAGTAAGGTAATCTTATGTTTATTTTAAGATTTGCAGATGATGATGACAATTTATCAGTTAAAGATTTTACATCTTTAACTGATTTAAAAAAATATATTAGTGAAAATAGTATAGATAAAACATGGCATCAAATTGAAGAAGTTAAAAAAGTAATACCTAACCTAAAAGAGGAATAAAATTAAGTAACACTAAAAAGAATATTAAAAAATAGTTGTCAATAGTTGTCTATAAGGACAACTATTTCTATTTTTAGATATAAATATAAAATATACAGGGGGTATAAATATGAAATTTATTGATTTACATTGTGATACTATAGCAAAATTAATGGAAAATGTGGAAACAAGTGAACTTAAAACTAACAAATATTCTGTTGATATAGACAGGTTGAAAAAAGGGGATTCATTGGCTCAAACATTTGCTCTTTTTGTTGATACTGAAGAAGTAAAACATCCTTTTGATTACTGTATGAGTATGGCAGATAAATTTCATAAAGAAATGAAAAAAAATAGTGATGTAATAGCTCTAGCTACTAACTATGAAGAAATTATGAAAAATCAATCAGAGAATAAACTTACAGCACTTTTATCTATAGAGGAAGGGGCAGTACTTGAAGGTAGAATAGAAAACTTAAAGAAGTTTTATGATTTAGGTGTTAGAATGATGACAATAAGTTGGAATCATGTGAATGAGTTAAGTTTTCCTCATAATAAGATAGAGTATAGAGAAAAAGGTCTTACAGATTTTGGTAGAGAAGTTGTACATAAGATGAATGAACTAGGTATGCTAGTTGATATTTCTCATATTTCAGATGGTGGATTTTATGAAATTGCAAAAATATCTTCTAAACCAATAATAGCTACACATTCAAATTCAAGAGCAATGATGAATCATACTAGAAACCTAACTGATGATATGATTAAAGTGTTGGCTAATAAGGGTGGGGTTACAGGAATAAACTTCTTCCACTTGTTTTTAAGTGATAAAGGTGAAAGTAAGCTTGAAGATATGGTTAGACATATAAAACATATTGTAAATGTTGGAGGAATTGATGTTGTAGCTTTAGGCTCAGATTTTGATGGAATACATTCAAAGGTTGAGATTGAAGATATATCTCAAATGGGTAAATTATATGAACCTCTAAAAAAAGAAGGATTTAGTGAAGATGAAATAGAAAAAATATACTATAAAAACGCTTTAAGGGTAATAAAAGAAGTGTTATAAGAAATGTTTTTTTGACATTAGGAAACAAAGTTTTATATCGAACATAGTATAAACTAAGATAAAAATTTATTGGAGGTTTAACTATGAAGGTAGGAGACATTGTAGCTAGAAAGTCACATAACAAAGATATTGTATTTAAAATAGTCTCTTTTGGTGTAGATGAAAATAATGAAAAAATAGCTATACTAAAAGGAATTGCATTTAGAGTAATAGCAGATGCTTATATTGATGACCTTGAATTAGTAAAAGCACCTGATATAAAAGATATATTAATAGATAAAAATGTAGAAAATTTATTATATAAGTCAGTAAGAAAGGCTAAAGAGAGACAGAAAAAGATGACAAGGGCAGTTCCAAAACTTCAATTAAATTCTAACACATATGGGATGCCTGGAAAAGTACTACAAATAGATGGAGATAAAGAGTATTTAAAAATTTGTTTGGATGTATATGCTCAACTTGGAATACCTGCAGTAGGAGTAGCAGTTTCAGAGCAAAATCAGCATAAAGAAATAAGAGCATTACTAGAAAAATATAATCCGGATATACTAGTAATTACAGGACATGATGCAATGACAATAAAAAGAGGAGATATAGAAGATATGAATAACTATAGAAACTCTTTAAATTTTATGAAAACAGTTAAAGAAGCGCGTAAATGGCAACCAAATTTGGATAATCTTGTAATATTTGCAGGTGCATGTCAGTCAAATTATGAAAAAATAATAAATGCAGGAGCGAATTATGCAAGTTCCCCTGGTAGAATAATGATACATGCTTTAGACCCTGTTTTTGTAGTAGAAAAAATTGCATGTTCAAGAATTGATGTAGTAGTACCTATTGATGAGGTTATAGAGCAGACTATCACAGGTGTTAAGGGTATTGGTGGCTCTGAAACAAGAGGGAAATTTAGATGGGCAATGCCAAAAACAATATTGCATTAACAAAAATTAACATAATTATACTGTATATATTCAAAAATAGTATTGACATTTTTGCAAAAAATATATAAAATAATTAGTTTAAACGTTTGACAAAAATGTTTATATGTGATATTATGTAAACATATAAACGTTAAAGAAGGTGATATTGTGGCTACTGTTCAAACTCTAGATAAGATAAGAGTAAGCTTAGAAAGACATATAGGAAAGAAAATATTGTTGAAAGCTAATAAAGGAAGAAAGCAGATTATTACAAAAGAGGGTATACTAGAAAAAGTTTATCCAAGCGTGTTTGTTATAAAATTAGATGATGAAAGTAATGGATATCCTAGGGTATCTTATAGTTACTCAGATTTATTAACATCTAATGTAAAGTTGCAAGTTTTTAGAGATCAAGATAAATTACAAATAAGTTAAAATTATACCTATTAAAAATAGGTGTAATTTTTTTTTTGCTCCTTAAATATAAATATAGTGTGATACTTTTATAATACTTAAGGGGGTAAACTATGGAATTAATTAAAGATGTAATTAAAATTGACAATAGAATAGACTTTGGGAAATTTCAAACATTTATTGAGGCAGAAGCAGTAGTGCCAGACAAGAAACTAGATGTATATGAGATTGTAAAGACTGAGGGTTACATATCACTTAAAAAAATTGAGATAGCAGACGGAAAGATACTTTGTAGAGGAAGTTTTAATTACAACGTAATTTACATCGCAGACGATAAAAATACTGTTTCTAATGTAGATGGAAAAGTGGATATAAACGAAGTAATAGAAAAAGATAATGTTATGCAAGATATGGAATACATGTTATTTTCAGAGGTAGAGCATATGGACTGCACTATAATGAATGAGAGAAAGATTAAAGTAGGAGCTCTTATGAATATAAGAGGAAGTTTATTTGAAAAACAAAGATTAGATATTGTAAAGGATGTAGCACAGGTAGAAGGCATACAAAAACATAGAAAGGAAATTTGTTTTCAAGATATAGTGGGAATAGAAAAAGCAGAAAGTTCTATAAGAGACACTATAACTATAAATACAGAAGAAATTCAATCTATAATAAGCTTAAATCCTTGTGTTAAAGTAAAAGAAAGTAGAGTAACTGATAATAAGGTTATTATTGGTGGAGTGTTAGAAATAAATCCATTGGCTTGTACATATGAGGGTGAACTTGTAGAGTTAGATAGAGTGGGTATAGAGTTTACTCAGTTTGTAGAAGTTCCTGGAGTGAGTGATGGCATGACTGAGGAAGTATTATTGTCCATGTCAGACTTTAATCATATTTTTAAACAAAATAGTGAAAGTAATACAGGTCTATTAGAAATAGATTGTATGGCTTGTTGCAAGGTAAAAGTTACAGATGAAGTGACAAGAGAGGTATTACAAGATGCATACTCTCCTCAAAAGATAATAAAATTTGACCATAAACCTATTCAACTAAATAAGACTTTGAGAAATAGTGAAGAAACATTTATGGTTAGAGAAGGAATAAGAAATGATAATGATGATATACAAATAAAAGATATTGTAAGCGTTTGTCCAACTATGTCTATAGAAAATAGCTACATTGAAGGAAATAAAAGTATTATACAAGGGATTATAAAAGTTGAAATTTTATTTATTCCAGTTGAAGGGCTAAAGTTAGTTTATAAAATTAGTGAAGAAATTCCATTTGAGCATGATATAGAGATGGATAATTTAACTGATACAGCATCTGTTTTTAATACAGCATGTATTGATAAAATTGAAGTTGATTTAAATAGAGACCAAATAGATTTAGTTATAAAAATCAAAAGATTTACTGAAGCATTAGATAAAAAGGCAGAAAGCTTTATTGTTAAAGGTGAAGATCAAGGTGTGTATGATTTATCTAAAGCCCCAAGTATAATTGTATATATATGTAAAGAAGGAGATACTTTCTGGAATATTGCAAAAAAATACAATACAACAGAAAATGAAATTGCAGAACTTAATGATATAAAACTTGACGAAGCAATTAAGCCTGGTAAGTGTCTTATTTTAGAAAAAAAAGTCGTATTAGTAGATTAATATTAAAAAATTTAAAGTAATTAAGTATAATAGGGTATTATAATACCCTATTATTTTATTTTTTGTAGTATAATATTATTGTTAGTGATGCATTATTCTTTAAACAAGGAGGATAGAATGGATTTTATAAAACTAAAGAGCAGAGCAAAAATAAATTTATCCATTGATGTCTTAGGAAAAAGGCAAGACGGTTATCATTTTGTTGAAATGATAATGCAAACGATAGATTTATACGATATAGTAAAAATAAAAGGATTAGATAAAGATGAAATAAAGGTAAAAAGCACTAGTTTAGATATTCCTTTAGATGAAGATAATATTGTTTATAAAGCTGCCAAAATAATTAAGAATAAATTTAATATAAAAAAAGGTGTAGAAGTATTCATAGAAAAAAATATTCCTGTAGCAGCAGGGATGGCTGGAGGAAGTTCCAATGCCGCCGCAGTATTAGTAGGATTAAATGAATTATGGAAACTTGAGTTATCTGAAGATGAATTAAAAGAAATAGGATTTAATTTAGGAGCAGATGTTCCATTTTGTATATCAGGAAGGCCTGCTTTAGCTCAAGGTGTTGGAGAAAAACTAACAGATATTAAAGGTTTACCATGTGATATAAGTATTTTAATATGTAAACCAGAATTATTTGTTTCTACAAAAGAAGTTTATCAAGGATTAGACTTGAATAATATTAAAAAAAGACCCAATAATAAATATTTGATGGAGTGTTTAAATTCAGAAGATATAAGAGCTGTATCAGAAAATATGATAAATGTTCTTGAAAATGTTACTATAAGTAAATATGAAGAAATAAATAATATAAAGCAAGTTATGATGAAAAATAATGCTTTAGGTTCTATGATGAGTGGCAGTGGTCCTACAGTTTTTGGATTATTTGAAAGTAAAGAAGACGCTCTAATTGGAAAAAAAGAATTATTAAAAAAATATAAACAGGTATATGTTGTTAACAGCAGTCAAAAAGGGGTTGAAATTTGTGGAGAATTTAACTAAACTAAACTTGGATAATTACAAGCCATTAAGAGATGTAGTCTTCGAAAATTTAAGAGAGGCAATCTTAGAAGGGAAATTAAAGCCTGGTCAAAGGCTGATGGAAGTACAACTAGCAGAACAATTAGGCGTAAGTAGAACTCCAGTAAGAGAGGCAATAAGAAAGCTTGAATTAGAAGGTTTAGTTGTTATGTTACCTAGAAAAGGTGCATATGTAGCAAATATGTCTTTAAAGGATCTTCTAGATGTATTAGAAGTAAGAGCAAGCTTAGAAGGTTTAGCAGCGTCTCTTGCTGCTGAAAGAATTAGTGATGATGATATAAAAAAACTTAAAGATATATCAGAAGCGTTAAAAAAAAGCATTTTAGAATCAGATTTAGATGCACTATTGAAACAAGATGTAGAATTTCATGAATGTATATTTAAAGCAACAAACAATAAAAAATTAATCCAATTGATAAACTCCTTATGGGAACAAGTGTATAGGTTTAGAGTTACTTATATGTCTGATTACGACTCATCACTTAATATTGTTGAAGAACATAGATTTTTACTTGATGCCATAATCAAAGGTGATAGTGAATTGTCGAAGAAATATGCTACAGAGCATATAGAAAAAGCAGAGCAATTTATGATAGATAAGGCTATGATGAATAAAGACTTATAAAATTTAAAAACTACTTTGAAATGGTTATAATCATTTCAAAGTAGTTTTTTTATTGATATTGAAAAATATTATGAATAAATTAAATTTAATTGGACATAATTGATGATATAAATTTATCTTGAGGGGGACTTTTCAATGAGAAAAATTAAGGTTAGATTGGGAATATTAATATTAAGTCTTATATCAGTCATATCAATAATGACGATAGTAATAAATGGTGAAGTAAAAAAAGTTGATAATATATCAAAAGACTATAAAGATAAATTAATAAGATTTCATGTTATAGCAAATAGTAATACAGATGAAGATCAAGAACTTAAATTAAAAGTTAGGGATGAAGTAATAAAATATTTACAGCCAAAGCTACAAAACTCAAAAAGTATAGAGGAAAGTGAAGCTATTATAAAAAAAGAATATAGTAATTTGGAAGAAATAAGTAAAAATATTATTCTCGAAAATGGATATAATTACAGTGTAAAGGTAGGTATACAATATAGTAACTTTCCTACAAAGCAATATTCTAATATAGTTCTTCCAGCAGGTGAATATAAAGCACTAAAAATTATAATTGGAAAAGGTGAAGGAAAGAACTGGTGGTGTGTTATGTTTCCTCCATTATGCTTTGTTGATGAGTCTAATGGTGTTATAGATAAATCTACAGATGATAAGTTAAAAGAAGTTTTAACTGACAAGGAATATAAGCTAATAAAACAAGACACACCAAAGAAAACAAGTAAAGTAAAAATCAAGTTTAAAGTAATTGAAGTAGTAAAGGATTTAGAAGAAAAATTTTAAAAAAATAAAATTATAAGGAGTGGTTTTAATCATGGACAGGTGGAGTAAACTGATAGCTATATTACTAGCCTTAACCTATATATTTATGCCTATTAAAGAGGTATTTGCAGATGAGCCAACAGAGACAGTTAAGAAAGTAAATAAACAAGAACAAAATGTAGCAAAGAAGGAAGTAATAAATTTATCTAATAATGATTTAATGTTACTGTCTAAATTGGTTGCAGGTGAAGCTAGAGGAGAAAGCTATGAGGGACAGGTTGCTGTAGCAGCTGTAGTAATAAACAGAGTATTGGACCCTAGGTTTCCAGATTCAATAGAGGAAGTTATATATCAGAAAAATGCTTTCTCAGTTGTGCTTGATGGTTCAATAAACAAGACACCAACAGATTCAGCATGTAAAGCAGCTAAAGAAGCTCTTTATGGAACTGACCCAACAAATAAAGCAGTATATTTCTGGAATCCAGAAATAGCCACTTGCAAATGGATAAATAGACTAAATCCATATATGAGAATAGGGAATCATGTGTTTGCAAAATAAATTTAAATTTTTGAGTACTGAAAGGAGTTGTCTTTTTCTAGAAATTATTTTCTAATTTGAGATAGCTCCTTTATTTTTTGTTTAAAATAAACTATAATAATCATTTAGGTAATAATATATTAACTGTGAATATAAAAATAAATTTTAGCGATAAATAAGATGTTGTTAAACACAAAAATGTAAAGTAGGTGTTGTATAAAAATGAGCAATAAACCAATAGGAGTTTTTGATTCGGGATTAGGCGGATTGACGGTTTTGAAAGAAATAATGAAGATATTACCAAATGAGGATATAATATATTTTGGAGATACTGCTAGAATACCATATGGTTCGAGATCTAAGGAAACTATAATTAAATATACTTTTCAAGCTATAAATTTTTTAAAAACTAAAGATGTAAAAGCTATAGTTATAGCTTGTAATACTGCTACTGCGAGAAGTTTAAAAGAGGCTCAAGAAAAATATGATATACCAATAATAGGTGTTATAGAAGCAGGCGCTAGGACAGCTGTAAGCTCCACTAAAAACAAGATTGTAGGTATAATTGGAACAGAAGGAACTATAAGTTCAAAGGCATATAATTTAGAAATATCTAAAATAGATAAAAATATAGAAATTGTTAATAAAGCATGCCCTTTATTTGTACCAATTGTTGAAGAAGGATGGGCAAATACAGAAGTAGCTAAATTAACAGCAAAGATATATCTACAAGAATTAAAAGATAAGAATATAGACTCTTTAGTATTAGGATGTACTCATTATCCTATTTTAAAGAGAACAATAGGTGAAGAGGTTGGAGAACACATAAAATTGGTTAATCCAGCTAAAGAGACAGCTAAAGATTTAAAAAAGATTTTAGAAGAACGAAATATTATAAATAGCACAGAAGCTCATGGAATTTATCAATATTATGTATCAGATATACATGAAAAATTTTCAGATATAGCGAAAGAATTTTTAAAGAAAAAAATTGATAAAATTCAAAAAGTGGAGATACAAAAATATTAGTTTATATGAAGAAGTCTATGGAGGAAAAATCGTTGAGTGTAAAAATAAGTATAAATACTAGACAATATGATGAAAAAGGAAATATGGACACCATAGAGATGACTGCTTTTGGTAAAATTTTTTATAAAAATGATGTAATATATGTTATTTACAAGGAAAAAGAAGAAAATATAGAAATAACTAATACTATAAAAATACTTAAAAATGAAGTTAGTATTAAAAAGTTTGGTTCTATTAATTCAACCATGATGTTTAAGTGTGGAGAAAGTAGTACTACAAAATATGTAACCCCACAAGGTACCTTATTAATTGATATTGACACAAGAAAATTGGATATAAATATACAAGAAGGGGAACACATAAAATTGAAAATAGACTATAATATAAAGATACAAGATTTATTTTTAGGTAGAAACAAAATAGATATATACATAGATATTAAATAATAACTATAGCTATTTTCCAGAAATTTTATAAAGGTAGTGAAAAAACTACCTTTTATTTAATTTATTTGGTATTATTATATTTATATTAAACTTTAATTTCTTAAAATTGATACAAGGGTTTAGCGTTTTTTTATAGAAAGTATACTTAAAAGTGAATAAAACTAAGTGTAAGAGGGATAAATATGATATTTGATAAGGTACTAAGTACTATAAATAAACATAATTTAATACAAAAAGGCGATAAAATAGTTTTAGGTCTTTCTGGAGGACCTGATTCAGTTTGTTTATTGCATGTACTAAATAGATTAAAAAAAGATTTTAATATAGAAATATATGCAGCACATTTAAATCATCAAATAAGAGGAATAGAAGCTCAAAAAGATGCATTATATGTATCTAAGCTTTGTGAGGATATGGGAATTGTATTCTTTGTAAAGTCTATTAATGTACCAAAATATTGTGAAAATGAGGGGTTATCATTAGAAGAAGGAGCAAGGAAGCTAAGATATGAAATGTTTTATGAAATTAAGGATAAGATTAAAGCTAACAAAATAGCTATAGGTCATAATCTCAATGACCAAGCTGAGACTGTCATGATGCGTATTATGAGAGGAACAGGTCTTAAGGGGTTAAAAGGAATTGATTATATTAGAGATAACTGTATAATTAGACCAATCTTGGATGTAGAGAGAATAGATATAGAGGAATATTGTAAAGCTTATAATTTAAATCCTAGAATAGATAAAACAAATTTAGAAAACATATACACTAGAAATAAAATAAGGTTAGACCTTTTACCATATATGAAGGATAATTTTAATTCAAATGTAATAGAATCTATAGTGAGGATGAGCAATAGCTTAAAAAGTGATAACGATTATATTGAGAAAGAGGCAGAAGCTAAATTTAGAGAAGTTTCAAATATAAAAGAAAAGAGCTTTGTAGACATAAATTTAGAAGCTTTTATTTGCTTACATGATGCTATCAAAGTTAGGGTTCTTAGAAATTCTATAAAACATATACTAGGAGATACTAATTTTGTTGATCAAAAACATATAGAGGACATAATGTCTTTAGAAAGCGATTCAAAAGTAAATAAAATGATAACTCTTCCGAGAAATATATTTGTTTATAGAAAAAAAGACAGTATAATATTAACCAATGAGGAAATTGTTAGTGAGGAAATTGAATTTTATTACAATATACCTAGTAATGGGTTTATAAAAATAAAAGAATTAAAACAAATTATTGAGACCCAAGTAATGAGTATAGATAGGTATAAGAGTATGAAATTAGACAATTCATCTAAAGGGTTTGATTTTAATAAGGTAAAAGGGGGTATAGTAATAAGGAGCAGAAGGCAAGGTGATAAGATAAAACTTGCTATGGGAAGTAAAAAAGTGAAGGATTTATTCATAGATTTAAAAATCCCAAGAGAAGAAAGATGTAAAATTCCTATAATCACAGATAGTGAAGGAATAATATGTGTTGGAGATTATAAAATCAGTGAGAATTATAAAATTGATGAAAGCACAAAAGAAGTATTAAAAATTAATTTTAACAAATTATAGGGCAAAGCAATGTATGAAAGGAGGGCTTCTATATTGAATAAGTTGCTAAAAGGGGCAGGTTTTTATCTACTTGTTTTTATAATTATAGTAGGTATAGTTCAATTCTCAGGTAAGCCTACAGAAAAAATAAAAGATTTAAAATTTTCCCAAGTATATAGGGAATTAACCGATGAGAATATATCAAGATTGTACTTTGTAAATCAAACTTCTGTAGAAGGTACTATAAAAGATACAAATACAAAGTTTAAATCATATGTTCCAACAGAAATAATGGGAGATAAACTGGCAGATGAAGTGTTAGATCAAGCTAAGGCTGGAAAATTAACATTTGGTGGTGAAGCTAAACCATCTACACCTTGGTTTGTTGAGATGCTACCTACATTACTGTTAATATTCTTTATGGTAATTCTTTGGTTTGTATTTATGAATCAGTCTCAAGGTGGAGGCGGAAAGGTTATGAGCTTTGGTAAGTCAAAGGCTAAGGTTCATAAGGATGATGAAAAAACTAGAGTTACGTTTAAAGATGTAGCTGGATTGGATGAAGAAAAAGAAGATTTACAAGAAGTAGTAGACTTCTTGAAGAATCCTAAGAAATACATTGAATTAGGAGCAAGAATACCAAAAGGAATGCTTATGGTAGGACCTCCTGGAACTGGTAAAACATATCTATCAAGAGCAGTTGCTGGAGAAGCAGGAGTGCCATTTTTCAGTATAAGTGGTTCTGATTTCGTTGAGATGTTTGTTGGGGTTGGGGCTTCAAGAGTAAGAGATTTATTTGAGCAAGCTAAAAAAAGCGCTCCAGCTATAATATTTATAGATGAAATCGATGCAGTTGGTAGAAAGAGAGGAGCAGGTCTTGGTGGAGGTCATGATGAAAGAGAACAAACTCTTAATCAACTTCTAGTTGAGATGGATGGATTTGGAGTAAACCAAGGTATAATAATCATGGCAGCAACAAATAGACCAGATATACTTGACCCAGCCTTACTTAGACCAGGAAGATTTGACAGACAAGTAGTTGTTGGTACACCAGATGTAAAAGGTAGAGAAGCTATATTTAAAGTTCACTCAAGAAATAAACCACTAAATGATGATGTTAAAATGGATGTATTAGCTAGAAGAACACCAGGATTTACCCCTGCTGATATAGAAAACTTAATGAATGAAGCTGCAATACTAACAGCTAGAAAAAGAGAAAAGAAAATAAAGATGGAAACTATAGAAGAAGCTATAACAAAGGTTATAGCAGGTGTAGCTAAGAAATCAAGAGTAATAAGTGAAAAAGAAAGAAGACTTACAGCATATCATGAAGGCGGGCATGCAGTTTGTGCTCATATACTTGAGGAAGTAAGTCCTGTTCATCAAGTTACAATAGTACCAAGAGGAAGAGCAGGAGGATTTACAATGCAGCTTCCTGTTGAAGATAAGTTCTATGCTACTAAAAATGAGATGAAAGAAAACATAGTAGTTTTACTTGGAGGTAGAGTAGCAGAAGAGTTAGTGCTAAAAGATGTGTCTACAGGAGCATCAAATGACTTAGAAAGAGTTACAGCTACTGCAAGAAGTATGGTAACAAAATATGGAATGAGTTCTAAACTTGGTCCAATGTCATTTGACAGTGATGATGAAGTATTTTTAGGTAATAGTTTTTCAAGTAAGAGAAATTATTCTGAAGAGGTTGCTTTTGAAATAGACCAAGAAACAAAACGTATAGTTGATGGTGCATATGATAAGACAAGAAGTATATTACAAGAAAACATGGATAGACTGGAGTATGTAGCTCAAGCCCTACTTATCTATGAAACTTTAGATGCAGATCAATTTATAAAAGCATTTAATAAAGAATTACCATTAAATGATATTGAAAATGCAATTACAGAGGAAAATTCTCCTAAAGAAACTGAAGAGCAATTAACTATAAATCTAGAAAAAGATAGAGAAGAAAGAAACAATGTTGTTGATATAAATAAAAATCAAGAAAATAAATCTGATGAAGATAAATAATTTTAAAACATTGATTATTTTAAGAGTATTATCTATTAAGGATTAAATATTAAGACTGAAAGTATAATGTTAAATTGATAAACAAAGTATATTTGCATATATCAATTTAATTAATACTTTCAGTTTTTTTGTGGTTTTATCAAAGATTAGGTAGAATATTAAATTATGGAAATCAATGGTATGGGTATATATGTTTACTTATGATAATATATTAAAAAGGAATTTTAAAATTAGTAGTATTAAAAATATATTAATAATGTATAATTACTTATTAGAAGAAAATAAGTCATGAAATCATGTCATATTAGAGGTGAAGTATGCGAGAGAAGATAATAGAAATTATATTAAATAATAAATCTGAGTTTATTTCGGGTGAAGAGTTGTCAAAGCAATTAGGTGTGTCACGTGCAGCTATATGGAAACATATGAAAGCTCTAAAGGAAGAGGGATATAATATAGAATCTGTAAATAAAAAAGGTTATAGATTAGCAGAAAATCCAACTGATTTATTAAGTCCACAGAACATCTACTATAAATTAAAAACAGAGTTTATTGGTAAGAATATTGAGCATCTTGATACTGTAGATTCAACCAATGAATACGCAAAAAGAGTGGCTGTGAATAGTATAGATGGAACTGTGATTTTAAGTGAACATCAAGATATGGGAAAAGGACGATTAGGAAGAACTTGGGATTCCAAACCTCATGAAGGGATTTGGATGAGTATTATTCTAAAACCAGATATGGAACCGTTTAAAGCGCCATTTATAACTTTAATAGCAGGAGCAAGTGTAACACAAGCTTTAAATAATCTAGGGGCAAAGACTTTAATAAAATGGCCAAATGATGTTATTTTAAATGGGAAAAAAATATGTGGTATACTAACAGAATTGTCTGCTGAGATTGAAAGAACAAATTATGTTGTTCTTGGTATTGGAATAAATGTTAAAATAATGGACTTTGAGCCAGAAATAGCTGAGAAAGCTACCTCATTGTATAAAGAAGGATACAAATTGTCTAGAGTAGATATTGTCAGAAATGTATTGGCTGAATTCGAAAAGTTATATTTAGATTATATTGCAAATAACTCAAAAGAAGAAACTTTAAAAATATGTAGAGATTATTCTGCGATTATAGATAAGAATATATATGTACTAAAAGGAAATGATAAAGAATTAGTTAAATGCTTAGATATAAATGAAGATGGTAACTTAGTGGTTCAAAGTAGTGATGGAAGTGTAAAAGAAATTGTTTCGGGTGAAGTTTCTATAAGAGGAGAAAAGGGATATGTATGATAATATTTTAGATATAGAAGGTTTAAAGGTTGGGCAAGTTGAGGATAGAAGAGGGATGACTGGATGTACAGTAGTGATTTGTGAAGAAGGTGCAACTTGTGGTGTTGATGTAAGAGGGTCAGCTCCAGGAACTAGAGAAACCGATTTATTAGACCCTGTAAATATGGTTCAAAAAGTTCATGCTGTAGTTTTAGCAGGAGGTTCTGCATATGGTCTTGAATCTACTTGTGGAGTAAGTAGATACTTAGAAGAGAGAGGAATTGGTTTTGATGTTGGAGTTGGCAAAGTTCCTATAGTTGTGGGCGCAGTTTTATTTGATTTAGGAGTAGGAGATTTTAAGTGTAGACCAGATATACAAATGGGTTATAAAGCTTGTGAAGTAGCAAATACAACTGTTTTAAATCAAGGGAATTATGGAGCAGGATGTGGAGCTACTGTTGGAAAGATAAGAGGGCAAGAATATGCTATGAAAGGTGGAATAGGAAGTTATTCTATAAAACTTGATAATGGATTGATTGTATCTGCATTGATTGCTGTAAACGCTCTTGGAGATGTTTATGAGGATGGAAAGGTTATAGCAGGTGCCTTAAATGATAAAAAAACAGAAACAATTGATACATACAAATTGATGAAACAAGGTGCAAGTAAAGGCGGATTTAGTATAGATAATACTACTATTGGAATTATAGCAACGAATGCTAAGTTGACTAAAGCTGAATGTAAAAAAATATCTCAAATGGGTCATGATGGGTATGCAAAAGCTATTTTTCCTATCCATACACCTCATGATGGAGATACAATATTCACAATGTCAAAAGGTGAAATAGAAGCAGATATAACGTTATTAGGTTCATTAGCTGTAGAGGCTGTGGAAAAAAGTATAATAAATGCAGTAAAAAAAGCTGATAGTGTAGAAAATATAATAGCATATAAAGACATAGTAAAAAAATGAGAAATATGATGAAATTAGCATATTTTTCTTGTCAAATTGTTGACAATGGCAACTCGTCTTGATAAAATTATTCTTGTTAGAGCAGGCATCCTGAAAGTAGTAGCCTGACTCATAATGATAAAAAATAAGAGTAAGAAAAATCAAAAAATTAAGTAGTCCGGCATCGTTAGTGAGCTGGAACGGAGGTGTATTTTTTATGATGAACACAAGTGCATCAGTAAGAAAAGTAAATGTAAGAAAGATGACTATAATAGGAGTACTATCAGCTATTTCTATTATGCTATCTATGACTCCATTGGGATTTATTCCAGTTGGACCTACAAAAGCAACTATAATGCATATACCAGTTATTATTGGAGCTATTATGGAAGGACCAATAGTTGGGGCAGCAATAGGCTTTATATTTGGAGTATCAAGTCTTTTAAACGCTATAGTAAACCCAACAGTAACATCTTTTGTTTTTATAAATCCATTAGTTTCAATATTGCCAAGAGTTATGATAGGTATATTGGCTTATTATGTATATCAACTAATAATCAATGCTACAAGTAAGGTATACATATCTGGATTAATTACAGGAGCTGTAGGTTCTTTGTTAAATACAGCTGGTGTTTTAGGAATGATATATGTTTTATATGCTGACAAGTATCTTCAAGCAATGGGTCAAAATGGTTCAGCAGGAAAGGTTATAATGGCTCTTGCCGCAGCAAATGGAGTACCAGAAGCAATAGTAGGAGCTTTAGTAGTAGCTGCCGTTGCTGCTGTACTTAAGAAAAGCAAAAAATAGAAAGAAGGTTAATGACATATGCTTCTAGTATTTGATGTTGGAAATACTAATATGGTTTTAGGTATATATAAAGGTGACAAGTTAGTTAATTATTGGAGAATTAAAACAGATAAGGAAAAAACATCTGATGAATATGGAATTCTAATAAGTAGCTTATTTAAGTATGATGATGTGGATATAAATGCTATTGATGATGTAATAATATCATCTGTAGTTCCAAACGTTATGCATTCTCTTGAAAATTTTTGTATAAAATACTGTAAAAAGCATCCATTGATAGTAGGTCCAGGCATAAAAACAGGTCTAAATATAAAATATGATAATCCAAAACAAGTTGGAGCAGACAGGATAGTTAATGCTGTAGCAGGCATAGAAAAATATGGAGCACCAAGTATACTTGTAGATTTTGGAACAGCAACTACATTTTGTGCTATTTCTGAAAAAGGTGAATATCTAGGGGGTACAATAGCACCAGGAATAAAAATATCTAGTGAGGCATTATTCCAAAGTGCATCTAAATTACCTAGGGTAGAATTAGCAAAACCAGGTATGACTATTTGTAAAAGTACTGTATCAGCTATGCAATCTGGTATAATTTATGGATATGTAGGTTTAGTTGATAAAATAATAAATATGATGAAAAAAGAATTAAATTGTGATGATGTTAAGGTTATAGCTACAGGTGGACTAGCTAAACTAATTGCTTCAGAAACAAAAAGTATAGATTATGTAGATGGTTTTTTAACGCTAGAAGGATTAAGAATAATATATGAAAAAAACCAAGAATAATTAATACAGGGAATTGGATTATATATCCAATTCCCTTTTTATGATAGTTTTTTAGTGTTATGTGGTATATTATAATGAGGAAATGCAGATTTAGAAATAAAATCACAAAAACAAAGGAAAATATAGGAGAAAAACGATGAAAGTAGGAAATTTAGAATTAAAAAATAAAGTTTTTCTGTCACCTATGGCAGGGGTAACAGACCTTCCATTTAGATTAATTTGTAAAGAACAAGAATGTGGACTTTTATATACAGAAATGATAAATGGTAAGGCACTTTGCTATGATGATGAAAATACTAAAAAAATGCTTAAGATAGAAAAAGAAGAGCATCCTGTAGCTGTTCAGATATTTGGTTCTGAACCAGATTTTATGGGAAGAGCAGCAGAAATAATGAATGAATATCCAAATGAAATCCTTGATATAAATATGGGATGTCCAGCTCCAAAAGTAGTTAAAAATGGGGATGGTTCAGCACTTATGAAAAATCCTAAACTTGCAGAGCAGGTATTAAAGGCGGTAGTGAAGAATTCAAAGAAACCAGTTACTTTAAAAATAAGAAAAGGATGGGATGATAATAATATAAATGCTGTTGAGATAGCAAAGATGGCAGAAGCTTGTGGAATAAGTGCTTTAGCAATACATGGAAGAACGAGAGAGCAATATTATACAGGTAAAGCAGATTGGGATATAATTGCAGATATTAAGAAAAATTTAAATATACCTGTTATAGGAAATGGTGATGTATTTACAATAGAAGATTCAATAAATATGTTAGACAAAACGGGTTGTGATGCTATAATGATAGGTAGGGGTGCTCAGGGTAACCCGTGGATATTTAAAAGAATAAACCATTATATGAATACAGGCGAGATTTTACCAGAGCCAACTCTTAACGAAAAAATAAGTACTGCCATTAAACATTTAAAGCTTGCAGTAGAAGAACATGGAGAGTATGTAGCTGTAAGGGAAATGAGAAAACACATCGCTTGGTATTTAAAAGGTCTTAGAAACTCTGCAAGACTGAGAGATGAAATTAATAAAATAGAAGACTATCAAGAAGTTGTGTCGAAATTGGAGTACTATATGGAAGACTCCTTGACATAAAAATAATAGTGACTTATAATATAGCGCATAAATTAAAAAAAGATTATAAAAATTTTAAAATATAATTAGGAAAATTCCTAAGAAATTTGTGAAGGAGTTGTATTTATAATGGAAGAGAATAAAGAATTTTTATTGACACAAGAGGGATACGATAAATTAGAAGAAGAATTAGAGAATTTAAAGGTTGTAAAGAGAAAAGAAGTTGCAGAGAGAATAAAGGTTGCTATATCTTTTGGTGATTTATCTGAAAATGCTGAGTATGATGAAGCTAAAAAGGAACAGGCACAAGTTGAAGAAAGAATCTTAAAATTAGAAAATATGGTTAGAAAAGCTGTTATCATAGATGAAAGCAAAATAGACCTTAATGTTGTTACAATAGGTTCAATAGTTAAAGTTAAAGATTTAGAATTTGATGAAGATGTTGAATATACTATAGTTGGTTCAACAGAAGCAGACCCATATGACGGTAAAATATCAAACGAATCTCCTGTAGGAAAAGCGCTTTTAGGAAGAGCTGCTAAAGAGGTTGTAGAAGTGCAAGTTCCTGATGGAGTTGCTAAGTTTGAAATATTAGAAATAAGAAGATAATCTGGAGGAAAAAAATGAAAAATAATCAACAAAGCAATGAAGAAGCACAAATTCAAGAAGACCTTAGTGAAGTACTTCAAGTAAGAAGAGATAAACTAAAAAAATTACAAGAGTCAGGTAGAGACCCTTTTAAAGAAAGTAGATATGATAGAACTCATTATTCTATGGAAATAAAAGATAACTTTGAAGCTCTTGAAGGTCAAACTACAAAAGTAGCAGGACGTATAATGAGCAAGAGAATACAAGGTAAAGCTGGTTTTATAGATATTCAAGACCAAGAAGGAAGAATTCAATCTTATGTAAGATTAGATGCTATAGGGGAAGAAGAATATAGTGTATTTTCAACATATGATATTGGAGATATAATTGGTATTGAAGGGGAAATATTTAGAACTAAAAAGGGAGAAATATCTGTAAAGGCTAAATCTGTAGTATTATTATGCAAATCTTTACAAGTTTTACCAGAAAAATACCATGGATTAAAAGATCAAGAATTAAGATATAGACAAAGATATGTTGATTTAATAGTGAACCCAGAAGTAAAAAATGCTTTTTTAATTAGAACGAAAGCATTAAAAGCATTAAGAGCATATTTAGATGACAGAGGATTTTTAGAAGTTGAAACTCCAATATTAAATACTATAGCGGGTGGAGCAAATGCTAGACCTTTCATAACTAACCATAACACTTTACATATACCAATGTATTTAAGAATAGCAAACGAATTATACTTAAAGAGACTTATTGTTGGTGGATTTGATAAAGTTTATGAAATGGGAAGAATGTTTAGAAATGAAGGTATGGATTTAAAACATAATCCTGAATATACGGCTATAGAATTATATCAAGCATATGCAGACTACACTGATATGATGGAGATAACAGAAAATGTTGTTGCACATATGGCTGAAGTTGCTACAGGAAGCATGATAATCAACTATCAAGGAACAGAAATAAACTTTACACCTCCTTGGAAGAGAATGACTATGGAAGATTGTGTGAAGGAATATTCTGGTGTAGATTTTTCTACAATAAATACAGATGAAGAAGCATTAGAAATTGCTAGAGAAAAAGGCATAGAAATAAAACCTGGAATGAGAAGAGGGGAAGTAATAAATGCTTTCTTTGAAGAGTTTGGAGAAGATAAATTAATCCAACCAACATTTATAACACATCATCCAGTTGAAGTATCTCCATTATCTAAGAGAAATGCTGAAGACCCAAGAAGAACTGATAGATTTGAAGCTTTTGCTAATAAGTGGGAATTAGCTAATGCATTTTCTGAGCTTAATGACCCAATTGACCAAAAAGGAAGATTTATGGACCAATTGAGAAAAAGAGAATTAGGAGATGATGAAGCTTTTGAAATGGATGATGATTTCTTAAAAGCATTAGAAGTAGGTTTACCTCCTACAGGTGGACTAGGAATAGGTATAGATAGAGTTATTATGCTATTAACTAATTCTCCATCTATAAGAGACGTATTATTATTCCCAACTATGAAACCTATTGATAATAATCAAAATAAAGAAGAAGAAGAAAAATAAAAAATACAAGCATTCTACTAAGTTTTAAATAGAATAGAGCTATTAAATTATCAATAAATAGCTTTATTTTATTTAAAATGTCAATGTAGAATGCTTTTTATATATTCTAAAAAAATTTTCATGTATTTAATTTATAAATTACCAACAAACGTTACAAACTGATATTAGTTTTTGTTGATTGGAACTTTATATTTAGAAAATATGATTGAAAGTAATTTATTATGAAAATATTTAAAGTAATTTTTGGGAAGGAAAAAGGAATAAGTTTTGAGAATACTATATATAAAAAATTATTGGGGGAATGTGTGATGTTTCAAGTAATTGATTTTTTATGTTTAGTTTGTATTGGATTTTTAGTTCTTGATGTTATGGTATATTTTTGTAAGGATGCAATGGATATATTTGAAAGTACAACTAAGGTTAATAAAGTTAAGAGTATAAATGTTTGGGCAGATAGAGTCAGAGCTAACTCATATTCTTATGAAAATAAAATTGCAAAATAGGAAAAACTGTATATGCATGTGTTACTTGTAATATCAAGGGTTATATCTGTTAGTTTTAGTTAAATGTATTAAAAAAAACAAAGAGCTATAACCTTTTTTAAAATAAAAAACAAAAAAAGTATTGACGAATTATTTTTAAGGTGATATAGTATTACTTGTCCTTAAGAAAAGGGCAAACATGAAAAATGAACTTTGAAA
>NZ_JAGWDA010000028.1:0-25065 GCF_020657875.1 Clostridioides sp. ZZV14-6150
GTTTCCCTATATGCTGACTATTTTAGCTACTAACTCATGACTAAAGTCACGAGTGTGCGTAGCTATTTTTTAATCAAAATCCAAAATAATATACTGTATAAAATAATAGAAATAACATTTTTAGTTGTGAATTTACTATGGTTTATTTTTTTAATCATATTATTCACCTTGTAGCACACCTAAATATGCCCTATCCCCTACATTTAATTTATTGCTATTATTCAGTCTATTAAGTTCAGTTACTTGATATTTTTTTCCATTATTTGATACTGTATATTCTAAAATTGGCCCTAAGAAATTCTTAGATTCTACTTTTATTTTTACAAAACCTCTTTGGTTGGTATTTTGCAATAATACCATTTCTTCAGGTCTTTTATAAATATAAGGCTTTGTCTCTTTTTCAATATTAAAATTAACATAATCTTCTTTTTCAATACAATTTGAAGTACCTACAAAGTTTGCTACAAAATCATTCAATGGGCTTTTGTAAACTTCCATTGGTACACCAATTTGAAGAACTTTACCCTTATCCATTACAGCTATTCTATCAGAAATAGCTAAGGCTTCTTGTTGATCATGAGTAATAAATAAAGTAGTAATACCTATCTTTTGCTGTATCTCTCTTATTTCTTCTCTCATCTTGATTCTTAAAGCTATATCTAGATTAGACATTGGCTCATCTAATAAAAGCATAGTAGGCTCAGTCGCTAATGCTCTTGCTACTGCTACCCTTTGTTGCTGTCCACCAGATAGTTCATCAATCTTTCTCTTTCTAAAATCTTTCATTCCTGCCAATTCTAAATAATTATCACATTTTTCCACTATAATTTTTTTAGATAACTTTTTTATTTTCAATCCATAAGATACATTTTCTTCTACTGTCATATTTGGAAACAGTGCATAGTTTTGAAAAACAGTTCCCATATTTCTATTTTCTGGTTCTAGGTTAGTAATATTTTTATCACCAACATAAATACTTCCAGAAGAAGGTTTTATAAATCCACCAATTATTCTTAAAATAGTCGTTTTTCCACATCCAGAAGAACCTAATAAAGTAAAAAACTCTCCTTCCTTAATGGATATATTAACATCATGTAATACTTTTTCTTTTCCATAATAATGATTAATTTCTTTTAATTCTATATTCTTCATATCGTCTCCACAAATTATCTAATATTTATAAATCTCCAAATATACACATGATGAATCATCATAGATTTTAAATCTAGGAAACTCTATTGCTATTTCATCATCCTTTTCTAGTTCCCTAACTTTTCTATATATATAATCTATACCTTTAATCTCTGCTATTTCCATCATTTTATCTTTATCAAAAATCTTATATCTAACTAATTTTCAGTCCCATTTTCATCTCCTTGTCCACATAAATTATACTTTTACTATAATTAAAAGTTTTGCATAGTAAAAAATTCACTTCACTTGAGTAACTACGTCTACGAATCACTTCATATCGTTAACTACTTCGTCAGTTGCTTAAAAGCTATTTTATTTAATATTGGTGTGTTAGTATCATTTAGTTGTATGAGTTATACAAAAACCATGAGATATCATAGTTCCCTTATACGTAAAATAGCGAGGAAAATCCTCACTATTTTTGTATATAATATTAAATTATTTAATTAGACTATTTTATAGTTTTATTGTTATCTATTATATCTGTTTCCCACTTTTCAATCCAGTTAGATTGATTTTTTCCAATTACAGACCAATCTACATCCATAGCTTTATATTCTTTTGACATCCACTTTGGTGAGTCTTTAAGTGCAGAATCTAATGTTGGAATACGATTAAAATCATTTGCAACCATAGCTTGAACCTTAGCACTTCCAACAAAATCTATAAACTTAGCTGCTGCATTTGGATGTGGTGCATTTTTTAGAGCCGCTACACAGTCTGTGATTACGACAGAACCACTCTCTGCATCCACAACTTCTAATGGCATATTATTTTTTTCTTTATTATCTATTATATCACTTAATACTGCAATAGATATAGCAGCTTCTCCTTTACCTATTGCGGAATACATAACACTTCCGCTATTGTAGTAGTTCTTTATATTTTTATTTAAACCCTCAAGGTACTTCCAAGCTTCATCTTCACTCTTAGTAGTTGAGTAGTAATTGATTAAGTTACTAACAGTAGAACGCATAGATGATGATAATGAATCTCTAGAAACTATTAAGTCTTTATATTCTTCTTTTGTTAAATCGCTCCAATCTTTTGGTGCTTTATCAGCTGATAATAGTTTTGTGTTATAAAACATCATTACTGGTGTTTTTATAGTTCCATACCAATATCCGTCTGAATCTTTGTAAGACTTGTCTAATTCATTATTCCAGCTTGGTTCAGTCTTTTCATATAATCCTTCTTCTTTTAATTGCATGTATGTAGATGTATCTCCACCAAACATTATATCTGCTTGTGGATTCTCTTTTTCACTTCTAACACGATCTGCTAGTTCACCTTTTAAGTTTATGAATTCAACATTAACGCCTGTTTCCTTTGTAAATTCTTCAGAAATTGCTCCTAGCATATCCTCTCCATGTGTAGTATATACTACTAATGTATCCTCTAATTCATCACTTTTTGATGTGCTATCATTGCTACAAGCTACAAGTGATAATGACATTGCTACAGTTAATAAGACAGCTGCTATTTTTATCTTCATATCAATTCCTCCCCCATATTCTCCATGTTCATTTTAAATGTTATTATTCTTATAGTCAACGATTCAACAATAATCTATATAATTGTATTTTTCTATAACTACTAATTTTATTATTGTTTTTTTCTATGGCTATACTTATTTTTATACATATAATTTTTATATTCACATTAATCCATTTTTCAATCTGGGTATTTTATTTCTTTAAAACATATTTTAAATATTAATATTATCATTATTTATATGCATAAAAAATGACCTATGAATAGGTCACCTAAACCAATACTTATATAGTATATGAGATACTTTCTTAAATCACTTATTATTTTTTTATCTAGACTAGCTTCAGTAAATAATGCATGTATGTGTGGTTTCCATTTTAAGTCTTAATTAAAAGTATGAACTACTGTAAAACTATACCTCATCCTCACATCTAAACTTTAAATTTTTATCTATTATTTATTAATTAACTGTATATTCACTAATTTTTATCATTTACAATACTCTTATTATCTTAAAATAATTATAATCTAACTTTAATCATATATTATATTACATATAAATATTTTTAACAAATTTAATAATTAAATAACTAAATAACTATATTTCATTAACCATCTTATAAATATTTATAGACTATTCACTAGTCTTCTTCAATAAATTCAAACAAATTTTCTACTGTGGTATCGAATACTTTAGCAATATCCATCGCTAACTTTAAAGAAGGATTATATTTTCCATTTTCTAAGTGTACAATAGTCTCACGTCTTACCTCAACTGATTTAGCAAGTTCATTTTGCGTCATAAGGAGTTTTTCTCTATATTCTTTAATTTTTGTTTTCATCAATATTGCCACTTAGTTACATATCCCCCTTTTATCAAAGTATATATACAACACTAATTTAGATAAAGATTGTATAAATAAAACTGCAATAAGAATTATACCAGTATCCAAGTTTGATATATTTATATTCCTTGTATAAGGCGTTGCAAAGAAAATAGCTATTATTACTATAGAATATATCATTATTTTTATTGCAATTTGATTAACCTTTGATAGTATAAATTTAGATGATTCATCAACTAAATCATTATATTTTTTAGTATAAATTGAATAACATCCAAAAACTATTAACCAACTCAGTCCTGGAAGAGATGCAGTACTTGGACCTTTAAAAATATACTTAGTCGCTAATACAGCTATAAAAAAATAAGTCATTAAAAGTAATTCTAAGATTAGCTTTGATCTTACACCAGTTTCTGATTTATACATATAAAATCACTCCTTAAAAATTATATATTCTCTATACTCTTTAATTTTTGTTTTCTTCAATATTATCACTTAGTTGCATATTCCCCTTTTATCAAAATATATATACAAAATTAATTTAGATAAAGATTGTATAAATAAAACTGCTAAGAGAATTACACCTATATCCAAATTTGATATATCCAAAGCTCTTGTATGATTTGCTGAAAAGAAAACAGCTATTACAAAAACAGAGTATAACATTATTTTTGATGCAATTTGATTAACCTTTAATAACATAAGTTTTGATGCCTCATCAACTAAATCATTATATTTTTTATTATACATGAAGTCACATGCCCAAAAAGCGAATAAAATTATAAAAGTAATCCAAATATCTTCCCCTTTAAAAATAAACTTTTTTAATAATAAGTCTATAAAAAAATAGGATATCATAAGTAACTCTGAAACAAGATTTGCTTTAACACCAATCTCTGATCTAGACATATAAAATCACTCCTTAAAAGTTATATATTTATAACACTTCATGTTATAAATATATAACTTTTTCAAATAAATTGCAATAGAATATTGTAAATATTTAGTAATATATTTATAAATATAGTTTATAAAAGATTTCATAATAACCATCAAATAGTTACAAATAATATTATAAAACTACTTCTTTATTCACTTTTATAGAACTTTCTCTCTAAAAAAATTCTTATAATATATAAAATATATTTTTTAATAAATATTACAATACAATACTAGATTAGTTTATTATATCTATTCTCTCAATCATATCATTTACTAACTATTATCCTAATGAACATGTAATATTGAAATGTATAATTATACAACCTAAATGCACCCCAATATACCCTCAAAAAAACCTCTTTTTCTGTGGTTGGAGTATGGTTGGTGGATTTCATCACCAAAATAAAAAATACTAGTCAATATTGACTAGTATTTCCAAGTATTTCATTATTCATTTTTATAAATTGGTGGAGACGAATCGCAGGAATAATACCCTTGATTAATTCATTTCATATACAACTCTAAGTTTTTATTAAAAATATACATCACTTTACTATTCTATGATATAACACAACAAAAGAAACTACAATCTATGAGTGCTGGTTTCATATAGTCTTAGTTCCTACAGTAAGTAAGTAGGAAGGGGGTGTACTCTATATGGAACTAATTATAAATTTTATTATAGGAACTATCGTTTCTATTTGTATTGGTATAAGTACCAATTACATATATGATAAAATAAAAAACCACTTATCTATTGGTGGTAGAGTGGTTTAGAATTTGAATTTAAAATTAAATTCAAATTCACTAAAAAGCAATCTATACTAGAAACCACTACTCTACCCACTAGATTGCAGTTTATTTTTATTTTATCTAAAACTACATTGTACTACATTACATTTAAAAATAAACCTTAAATTTCTTTATTACAATTCATTAGTTCGAAAAAATATTTAGAGTCATGAGTTTTATAAAGGTTTAACCAAGAACTTAATGCTTCTTCTTTAAAAACATCTAAAACTTTTAAAACTTGTATCGTAAATTCCAATGGTGCGATTCCCGAAGCAGTAATTAAATTTTCATCATTAACTGCAGATTCCATTTTATAATATTTTTCTCCAGTATAACTTGGTATCACCATTTTTAGAAATTCTAAATCATTACTTGTATGATCTCTAGAATCTAGTAAACCTGTTTTAGCTAGCCCTAAAGTAGCACCACAAATAGCTGCAACTATAGCCCCTTGTCCCAAAGCCTCTTTAGCTTTTTCTAATATTATCTCATGAGCTATAGATATCCAAGTATCTCCCCCTGGCAAAATTAATAAATCATTACTTTCCATATTAAACTCATCAACTGTAATCTCAGGTAAAACTTTTAACCCACCCATTGTTATAATAGGATTTTTATCAACTCCTACTGTAATTACTTTTAGTGGTTTTAATCCTTTTTTAAAATATCTTCCTGTATTTAATTCCGCAGTTAAATATCCAACTTCCCAATCTGACATAGTATCAAACACATACATATATACTTTTCTATTTTTCATCTTTTGCTCCTTATATGATTAATTAATATACCTAATTGTAAAATAACTTAACTGACATACTCTGTCAGTTAAGTTATTAAATTTGATAATGATTAATTAATTCGAGTAAATTTTCAACTATTTTATCTCTAAGACTTAATGGTTCAATTATTTGTATCGATTTTCTATAAGGTATAAGTATATTTGGTATATATGTATATATTACCTCTTCTTGAAGTTTAAATATTGCTTTATTTGAAGTTCTTTCTTTCAAATAATATCCTAGAAGCCAATGCTGACATAAGTTATCTAATGCATTTATACTTCCTTCTATAACTAATGGTATAAGATTATCCTCATCTTTTGTTTCATCCATAATCCCTCTTATAAAAAATTCACTTGCTGAAAATTCCTTTGGTCTATTAAAAGTATTTGATGTTTCTATAACATTACTAATTCTATCTATCCTAAAACTACGAATCTCATTTCTCATTTGACAAAATGCTACTATGTACCAATTATTATTCCAACGAACAATTCCATATGGATTTATAATCCTACATTTTGATTTTTCTTCACGAGCTGTACGGTAGTTAATTTCTACAGATAATTCATTTGCTATACTATTTTTTAACTTTTTAAGTACAGATTCTATGGATATTTTTCCAGTGGGTTTTATTACTTCAAAACCTATTAAATGTTTTGTTAAAATTTCTTCTTGTTTTTGATTTGAATACATTTTTAACTTTGATGTTGCCTTATCTAATGTGTCATCTAAGAAACATCCCTCTTCTTTAGCAAATATAGCTGCATGAAGTAGAGCAGTTTGCTCCTCTGTATCGAAAAAAAGAGGTGCTTTAATGAAATTATTCAAAAGTGTATATCCACCATTATGACCTGTATCTGAAATTATAGGTACTCCACTAGCAGATAATGCATCAATGTATCTGTAGACAGTTCTTATATTTATTTCTAGTTTTTCAGATATTTGTTTTGCAGTAACTTTTTTATCTGAGTTTAACATCCATAATATAGACATCATATTGTCAATTTTAGCCATATAGTTTTACTCCTTCATATATGTTTTATAAATTAATTATATAGGTTATTAGATTAATTTTCACAAAAAAAATATTAGCAAATTGCTAATATTTTTCGTGAATTTTAATGGTGGAGACGAGGGGAGTCGAACCCCTGTCCGCAAATCTTTTCCTCGCTGCATCTACATGTGTAGCCAACTTTACTAGTATCTCGCCTCACATAACGCCAAGTGGCAGGCTCTATGCTTAGCCAGTCCCAATTAATCTACCCTAAGTCGAGACACCCTCAAAGTAGTTCCCTGCATAATGACGTCCAGTCTTAGCCGGCAGGAGGGCTAAGAGGGACGAGCAGCAACTAGGCTGCTATCGCGAAATTATCGTCTGCGTTTATTTTAAAGTTCCCCAGTTTTTACGTGACCCAGAGTAACACGACACGCAGCCTCAAGTTCCAAACCCACGTCGAAACCTTTACGCCCCCTTGAGTAGTTTATAGTCCATTAGACTCTTCGCAAACTTTATCACCATTTTTATTAAATTTTTAATGTATATATAATATAATACTTTTAAGAATAAAAATCAATGTTATGTTCTAGATAATAAAGAATTTTATTCTAAAAAATACAATTTTAACTAGTTTAATATTTCCCTGTCATTTCTCTTTCTATACGTCTTTGGGCATCTTTCTTAGCCATATCTTGACGCTTATCATATAACTTCTTACCTTTCGCTAAAGCAATCTCTACTTTAACTTTACCATTTTTTAAATATAAACTAAGTGGTATAAGTGAATACCCCTTTATAGTAGTTGCTCCAATAAGCTTTCTTATCTCATGCTTGTGAAGCAATAATTTTCTCACTCTTAGAGGGTCAACATTAAATATATTTCCTTGCTCATATGGACTTATATGAACTTGTTTTAAAAATACTTCACTGTTATCTACAGATGCAAATCCATCACTTAGGTTAACTTTACCTTGTCTTATTGATTTTACTTCTGTTCCTTTTAATTCAATTCCACATTCATATGTTTCCTCTATAAAATATTCATGTCTTGCTCTTTTGTTTGTTGCTAATATTTTTTTACCAGCCATATAAATCTCACCTTCTTTGCTAGAAATTTCTTTAATACACACTAAGAATTTGCTAAATATTTCATATATATAAATCTTTTGACTACCCTGTATGATAACATATTAAAGACCTTTAGTCAATATGACAACACATACATTAAACTAATTGAACAAGATATGATAAATAATGTAACAATATATTGTAGGAAATTGCATCAACTATATTTAGTGCAAAGTCAAAATCAATTACTAAAAATAATCTATCAAACTCAAAACAAAAATTTTAATACTCCAATACCTATTTTTCGCTTTTAGCTTTTAACACTCTCATAAAATATAATACCCACAAATTATAAATACTACTCAAAATACATACTCAAATAGTATACTTCAATTATAAATATTCTTAAAATTTCTTAATATCTATGTAAAACTTTGATGATAAAGTAGCCAATTTTCCAAAAAAAATGTAATATATAGTTATATCTTATAATATTTTAGAGATAAATTTTAATATAGTAGGGAGAAATTTGTATGGATTTAAGCAAAAAAGTAAAAATTTTAGAAAATACATCAGATGGTCGAAGTGAATTTGAAATATTAGAATTTGAAAAACTTGAAGGAGCTTCTAGCCCAATGATGGCAATGGGATTATATTTTGCTAGAGAGGCTGGCTTGAAAGCTAGACAAATTAAGATAAAATTAAATAACTCATCAATAAAAACAGAAGCTGGTGCATTGTACTATTATAAAGGAAAGATATCTTCTGAAACTAAAATTGGTGGTGTTGGAGGTCTTTTCAAGAAAGGAATATCAGGAGCACTTACTAATGAGTCAATGATGAAACCTACATATAAAGGTACTGGCGAAGTTTATTTAGAGCCTTCTTTTAGACATTATTTATTTATGAACCTTGATAATGATTCTATAATCGTCGATAAAGGTCTGTTCTATTGTTGCTCTGACACTATAGAAGTAAAGGCATTTACACAAAAAAACTTCTCTTCTGCTTTACTTGGTGGTGAAGGTTTCTTCCAAATAGAGTTAAGTGGTACTGGTGTAGTTGTTCTAGAATGTGTTGTACCTCAAAGTGAAATTATAGAGTATGAATTGAGTAATGGAGAAGAATTAAAAGTAGATGGTAACTTTGCAATAGCAAGAACATCTGGAGTTAATTTTTCTGTTACAAAGTCAGATAAATCTTTAATTGGTTCTGCTTTAAATGGTGAAGGTTTCTTAAATACATTTACTGGAAATGGTACAGTTTGGTTAGCTCCTACTCAAGTAATGTACGAAAAACTAAGCTTTGGAGCCATGCCTACTAATGATAATATGAATAATAAGGTTTCTAAGCAAAAATAGAAATTTTATGAAAATTTTATAAACCCATTCATATAAAGTTAATATAAAATATACTTTTGACATCTTTAGATAAAATTTAGTAAATAGATATATTTTATAATATAAAGATATCAGTGTAAATATAAAAAGGCTGTAGGTAAATTTGTTTCTACACAAATCTACTTACAGCCTCAAATCTACTAATAGCCTCTTTTATAAATATAAATTCATATTTAAAGATATATTTATTTTACCTAATGCACTAATTCAAATCTTATCTGCATTCAATTATCAATAAATCCATATTACATAAAATTATTGATAGCATATATTATAAATCTAATAACTTTTATTATAGTTCTAATTATTAACCTAAAAATGCCTATTATTAATCTATTTAGTTTTACTACAATAAACAATTTTTATATTAGTATACTTAGTTTACCTGCAATAAACAACTTTTATATTACTCTATTTAATTTGCCTACAGTAAACAATTTTAATCTAACTAACCAATCTTTCTTTTTATTGGCTTTATCAAAAGAGACACAATTATCAACACAATACTTCCACATATCAACCAATACTTTTCATCAAAGCTACCTCGACTCATAGACATTATAAAGAAATTTCCGACGTACTTATCTCTAGTCATCATATTTAAAATTAAATATCCTATAGATACCATATATCCTATAATAGTATTATTAAATAAGTTTGAAAATAACATACCTAAACTTCCTATAAACATAGCTGATGCAAAACTCCCCACAATATATTTAAATATAGGGAAATTGCCTTCAAGATGTTTTAACACCAATACAAATCCAGTAATTAACACAAGCATACTTATAATTGACATTATTATTCTTATTAATTGTATAACTACTTGAGATACTGATTTTGATGATACTATCTCATCAATTTCCTTTGATTGCTCTAAGTAAAATATAGGAACTAGCATTATTATTCCCACTATTACAACATAGTTTTCAAGACATATAGCTGCTGAAACACTATCTAAATTTGCTACCCCTTGTATAAATGGAATCAAACATAACATCCCAATTGAACATATTAGATTAATTAGAGTGCTTAATTTGAAGTTTTCTTTTATTAAAACTAAATAATTTTGAAAACTTTGAACCAACATTAAGATTCCCCCTTCTTTTTTGTTCATATAAGAATGTAGTTAACAAGACAATTATTAAAGCTCCTAATCCCATTAAAAGTCTATTACTCATAATAGAATTAAAGTTTTCTGCTATAATAGTTCCATTTAGTACATTATTATGTCTTATCATTAGTCCCATTGATGGATAATCTCCTTCAAGACCTATAGAGTTTATACTGTAAAACCACCAAATTAATTGAACAATAATTGCTACTGGTGTGTCTGTTAATACAGTCAGACTCACTCCTACAGCTGTAACTATCATAAGGGTTGGTAACAACCACCACAGTGTATATTTTACAAATGCTAAATTATCAATAGAAATACCTTCATCTTTAGCAAATGAAATTAAAGGAAGCAATTCTTTTATGCCTAAAATTAAGACTGGCAACATCATCATAAATACAAGAGCAAAATATCTTGATAAAATTATTTTAGATGTTGATGCTTGTTTTGAGTAGACAATTTCGCTCATTCTTGAACGTCTATCTTTCATTGACATAAAGACTGCTACGAATACTGGAAATATACTTAAAATTATACCTATATAGTCACAAAAAATTCTTGCATAGCCGTTAGTTACTTTATCTTTTTGTATTGTATAGTTATAATCTTGCATAGCTTCTTCATAAGTAACTGGAATCATACCAAATCTTTCTAATTTATCAATAGAATACGCAGACCCACCACCTAAAATTTCATCTACACTTCGCATTATTTCTTGAAATCTTTCAAATGATAATTTAGAAGTATTTACTTCTATATTTTCCCCACTTTTCCAAATTGAGTTTACTTTGTCAATACTGTTACCAGTTATCTCCTCAATATACTTCTCTATAGTTTTGGTCTTACTTTCATTTAATTTTATATACTTAATAATTCCCATTGGATATGTTGTATATGAATTTGCTTGATATTCTCTAATCAAACTTATAGTTGCACTTGGAATCACTTTATCAGACTTCAAAGATTCTTTTTGACCATATGGATACTGGTTGTTCTTTAGGTAGTATTCATCAATATTTTCTACCCTTTGAGGTGCAACCAATGGATTTCCATCATTAGGAATATTTTTGCTTGCGTCTTCTGAAACTGAACTTCCAAGTTGCGAAATATAGAAAACTACCAATACTACAATAAAAACATAATAAACTGTGCTTTTTAATATGTTTTTACACTCTTTTATAAATAGATTCATATCTTATCTCCTCCCATCATAAGCATATAGCCATCTTCAATAGTCGGATTGCATTCTACTGCTGTTTCAAAAGGTTTGTATTTTGATATGATTCTAAGTGTAGCTTTTCCACCTTGAGTCAACATACCTATAACTACAAATCTATTTTTTATATTTTCTATGTCTTTTTTATCTACTTCAACACTATATACTTTTCCATCAGCAAGTTTTGATAATGCCTCAGTTGTTCCATTATATATGACTTTTCCATTATCTAATATAGCTATATTTTCACATGTTGCCTCTATATCCCCTACAATATGTGTTGATAATATAACTATTCTATCATTGGCAATCTCACATAATAAATTTCTAAATCGTATACGTTCTTCTGGGTCAAGTCCTGCTGTTGGTTCATCTACGATTAAAATTTTAGGATTGTGAATCAGCGCTTGTGCAATTCCAAGTCTTCTATTCATACCTCCAGATAAAGATTTTACTTTTACTCTTTGATAATTAGTTAGATTTACTTTGCTTAATAACTTATTGATAATTTTTCTTCTTTTTCCTGATGGTATATTTGATAAAATAGCTAGATAATCCATTGCTCCATACACTGTCATATTAGGATACATTGAAAAATCTTGAGGAAGGTAACCAACCATATTTCTAATTTCTTTCGTTTTTTCTATAGGAATCCCACACATATCTATTGAACCATCTGTCTTTGATAACAAAGTAGCTAGAATTCGCATAAATGTTGTTTTTCCTGCTCCATTTCTTCCCAAAAGTCCAAACATTCCACTATCAATTTCAATGTTTACATTTTCAAGAGCCATTTTTGAACCAAACCTCTTGCTGAGATTAGACACTGATATTTTCATTTCCATATATAAGTACACCCCACAAATCATTTTATAGTATTTTATTTTTATGAATTTTTTATTATATTTCATTATATTTCCATAATAGATTCTAAAACTTAAGATATTATTTAGAAATTTCTAAATTTTTTCTAAAGATTTTAATTTCTCTTAATAAATAAAATAAATGTGCTTATATACTAATGACTTCTGTACTATAGTGATTTAAAAATAATTGAAGTGTCTAAAGATATTATCATCATCTCCACCAAAAGGACAACCAGTCAGAGTAAACTGAATTGCATGCCCATAATTACTTACCTCCTAAGTAGTATTTTTATAATTTCAACTCATAGCAAAGAGTATTGAAAAGAAAAGCTACTTATAAAAATATCATTACTTCTTAAAAATTAAAGTGTGCATAAGGTAATATTTCTGATGTGGAATCAAAGAATTTTATTACGCACACATACACAAAGATTACATAAATTAGTTCTATCTTTTGAGTAAAATACATGTGTTGTAGTGTCAAAATTATATAAATTATATAAAATAAAAAATAAGTGTATCTCAAGTTCTGAATGATACACTTATTTCCTATTAAAAAATCTATTTTTTTAATATATACTTTTCGCTAAATATTGTAAACATCTACTTTTTATCAAAAATTCTACATTTAATCATACTATAAACACTACAAATTCTCATGTCTACTTTTAAATATTCCTGTATTTTCTTATTTTAGGATATTAATTTTTCCCTGTTTACTCTTATTTTCAAATAGTAAACCTTATTCTTTATATTTTATTTATTCTTCAATCTTTTCAACTATCTCAAAGTCAATTTCTTTAAAATCTACATTTACACCTTCAACCTTTATCTTAACAAGGTCACCTATTTTATATGACTTCTTAGTTCTCTCACCTAACACACTATAAGAACTTTCATCATAGATATAATAGTCGTCATTCATATTTGCAAGTCTTATCAATCCTTCTATAGTATTACCTAGCTCAACAAATATTCCAAATGAAGTCACACTAGATACAACACCTTCAAACTCTTGACCAACTTTATCCTTCATGTAAAGAGCCTTATAGAAGTCATGTACATCTCTTTCCGCCAATTCTGCTTTTCTTTCTTTTTCAGATGATTGAACAGATGCATAATCTACTATAGTAGTAAGTTGCTCTTGTCTCTTTCCATTTATCTTATTATTTAAAGATTCTTTTATTATTCTATGAATTTGAAGGTCAGGATATCTTCTTATTGGTGAAGTAAAATGACAATAGAATTTAGCTGCTAACCCAAAGTGACCACTACATTCTGGTGAATATTTAGCCTGTTTTAAAGAACGAAGCATTATGGTACTGATTGCTCCCTCTTCTGTTTTGCCTTTTATCTTCTCTATTATCCCTTGTAATGCCTTTGGATGTACTTCTTCCTTATCACCTTTTATTGTATATCCAAATGTAGATATAAACTTACTCAATTCTTCCATTTTTTCTAAAGATGGTGTTTCATGTATTCTATACACAAATGGTATACCCATCCAGTAAAAATGTTCAGCAATTGTTTCATTACTTATAAGCATAAACTCTTCTATTATTTTATTAGAAATTCTTCTTTCATATGGTTTTATATCTGCAACTTCTCCATTTCCATTTAGAATTATCTTTGCTTCTGGGAAGTTAAAGTCTATAGCCCCTCTTTTTTCTCTTCTTGACATAAGAATTCTAGCCAAAGTTTCAGAGTTCTTAAAATCATCTACAACATGTTCAAAAGTCTTTTTAAGCTTTTCATCATCTTTTTCTAATATATCAGATACTTCTGTATAAGTCATTCTAGCTTTTGAATTTATTATAGATTCACATATTTCATGCTTAACTACATTTCCCTTATGGTCTATTTCCATAAATATAGAAAGAGTTAATTTGTCTTCAAATGGATTTAAACTACACACTCCATTAGAAAGAGTCTTTGGCAACATTGGAATTACTTTATCTACTAAGTACACAGATGTAGCCCTTTTTAAAGCTTCTTTATCTAATTTATTTTTTTCTCTTACATAATGTGTAACATCAGCTATATGAACTCCTAATTTAAAGTTTCCATTAGATAATACCTCTATTGATATAGCATCATCTAAATCTTTTGCGTCATCTCCATCTATAGTAAATATATTTAAATCTCTTAAATCTCTTCTTCTTTTTACCTCTTCTTCTGGAATTTCAACAGCTACAGCTTCTGCTTCTTGCAATACCTTCTTAGGAAATTCTTCTGGAAGACCATGTTCTCTTATTATAGAGTCTATTTCTACTCCTCTTTCGCCTTTTTGACCCAGTATTTCTATAATCTTTCCTTCTGGTTTTCTATCTTCTTGTGGCCATACTGTAATTTCACAAACTACCTTATCATTATCTACTGCTCCACTAAAATATCTTTTAGGTATATATATATCCTTAGTAAATTTTTTATTGTCTGGTGTTACAAACCCAAAAGTTTTACTTGATTGAAAAGTACCTACTATTTTAGTTATTTCCCTCTTTATAATTTTTATTATTCTTCCTTCTGCTCTTTTTTCTTCAGTTGCAGGTACAACTATCTCTGCCATAACTCTATCATTATGCATAGCTCCATTTATATTGTCACTTGAGATAAATAAATCTTGTGTGTATTCAACATCAGATTCTACAAATCCAAAGCCTTTTTTATGTGCTGTAAATTTACCAACAAAATATCCCATTTGATTTGGTGATATCATTTTACCTTTCTTAGTAAAACATATATAGCCATCTTCCTCTAATTCTTCTAAAAAATTATAGAACATCGGCATTTCTGATGAATGTATATCAAAAATTTCTGCTAATTCTTCCTTTTTTAGAGGATTATATGCACTTTCGTTTATTAATCCTAACAAACTCTCTTTAAGTCCTGGTATCATTTTTTCCTCCTATTTTACTCTCTTGTTATATTATTTTTTTAGTTTTCTATTATATTACCCTTTGTATATCTTCTATATTACCTTTCATATATCTTCACACACCGTCTTTTATATTCTTTTATTATTGTTTCAAGTTAAATCAATTATTATATATTTTTATATTAATTGAAATTATCTTAATAAAGCTTTAAAAAAGTTATGATAATTCTATAATAATAGTTTAAGTCATCATAAGCACAATTGTAATTTACTCAAAATATCCTTATTACATCTGCTTTATCACCTAATTATACACCATCATATAGAATTGGTAAAATATTCATTCCATCTAAGTATTACTATATAATAATTTATTATATTAGTATACGCAAATTAAGTTAAATTTATATAACTCAATTAATTTTTTAAATATAGCTTCTTATAATATAAAACTCATAATAAAAGTAAATTTATATGTTAAATTAGGTTGATTTTTTATTGTTTTTTATTTATTCTAATATTAAGGGCTTGCAAACGTTTTTTGACAAGTCTTTATTTTATCTAAATTAAATAAATTTTTTTATTATGAATAATGTATTAAATTTAAACTAATCTACTTATTGGAGGAGATATACTTGGAAGAAGTAATTGCAAAAATTATTACCATAGAAAATGGTTTTAAAGAAATTGAAAACATTGCTAAAAAAATTGTGAAAAATAATGACTCAAAGAAGTGTTATTATCTATCAATTTACTTATATAGATCAGAATACTATCAAGTAAGAGAATTAGCAGTGTTTATATTAGGCTTTATATCAATACATATTTCTGAAGCCTTATTATTTTTAAAAAACAATGTGAGTAAAGATGAAAACTGGAGAGTACAAGAAATATTAGCTAAATCATTTGATTATTATTGTAGTGAAGTTGGATATGATAAATCACTTCCTGTGATAAAAGAATGGTTAAGTTCTGACAATCCAAATATAAAGAGAGCTGTGACAGAGGGTCTTAGAGTTTGGACTATCCGAGACTATTTTAAAACCAACCCCACTGTAGCTATATCATTGCTTTCTAGTTTGAAAGATGATGACAGTGAATACTTAAGAAAATCTGTTGGAAATGCTCTCAAAGACATAAGCAAAAAACATCCAGATTTAGTAAAAAACGAATTAAACTCATGGGATGTTTCAAATAAAAAAGTTGAGCTTGTATATAATATTGCTTCAAAACGTATTTTTGCAAAATAAATTGGAGGTGACTATACTTGAAGCTTCGTGAAAAATATACATGTCCATTAGAACTAACACATGATATGATAAAAGGTAAATGGAAGTCTATTATATTATGGAGATTACGTATAGGTCCAACTTCTCTATCAAAACTAGAAAAAGAGATTAATGGAATCAACCAAAAAATGTTGCTTGAACAACTTAAAGAATTGATTGAATTTGGGCTGGTTGATAAAAAGACATATGAAGGATATCCACTTAAAGTTGAATATTCACTTACACCTATTCGTGGAAAGCAGATGTTAGATGCTTTAGCTATAATGCAAGATATAGGAATTAATTTTATGCTAGAGAATGGTATGGAAGATATTCTTGAGGAAAAAGGGATTTTATAATAAACTAATACACACAAAAAAGTAAGTAATTTACCATTATTTACAACTAGTATATAATAAACTTACAGAAAATTTTTATTAATTTATTATATATTTAGGAGGTAAATTATTGTGAAAGTAACTAGTACAGGTATAGTAAATGGTGTTATAGAAGATAAATATGGGAAAAGAGGAAATCAATTTAATAAAGGTGGTATGCCTACATATTCATTACCTCTAAAATTTGAAGATGCTCCAGAGCATACAGTATCCTTTGCTGTATTTTTAGAGGACAAAGATTCAGTTCCTGTATGTGGATTTGCATGGATACATTGGCTAGCTGCAAATATAACAAAAGATGAACTAAAGGAAAATGAAAGCATAACAGGTACTGATTTTATTCAAGGAACTACTAGTTGGCATAGTAAATTAGGTGATATTGATAGATTAGAAGCTAGTGTTTATGGTGGTATGGCTCCTCCAGATAGACCACATGTTTATGAAATACATGTGTTTGCACTTGATACTACTCTTAATCTTGAAAAGGGATTTTATATGAATGAGCTTTTTGAAGCCATGGATGGACATATTTTAGATAGATTTACACTTAAAGGAAGTTATTCTAATTAATTAGATTTACTATAGCTAATCATTAATTAATTTGTCTCACTTAATTAATGATTAGCTTAATTGTTATTAAATTATTTTTCTATTTTAATTAATTATTGATTCAATAGATTTAAATTATTTCTTATATTTTGTTTAACTACTAAATCAATGGATTTCAGATTATTTCTTATATTTTACTTAACTATTGAATCAATAAATTTTAAATTATTTCTTATATTTTACTAAATCTTATTTTACAGCTTATTAAAAAAAAATATCAACATAGTTAATAAATCTATATAAAATTTCGAGGAGTTATTATGATAAAAAAAATAGACCATGTAGTCATTACTACTAATAATATAGAAAACTGTATCAGTTTTTATAAAAAACTTGGTTTTACATTAAAGAAAACAAATGAAAGATATGAACTTTACTCTGGAGATTTCAAAATAAATGTCCATTTAAAAGGGCATGAACTTTCACCTCACAGCAAAAACGTACAAACAGGTAGCGCTGATTTGTGTTTTGAAATAAATACTAATATTGACATGACAAAAACAAACTTAGAACAAAATGGGATTCAAATTGAGCAAGGAATTGTAGAACGTACAGGAGTCTTTGGTAAAATGAAGTCTATTTACTTAAGAGACCCTGATGGAAATTTAATCGAATTGTCAAGTTATGGAGAATAAACTTTGGAAAATTTAATTCTATCTATAAATGTCGTTCTTCCTTTGTTTCTCACAATGTCACTTGGGTATGCTCTGAAAAAATTAGGTTTATTTGATGAACATACCTTAAATAAAATGAATAATGTTTGTTTCAAATCTTTCCTGCCATTATTATTATTTTTTAATATATACAATACGGATTTAAATGGTTCTCTCAACCTCAAACTTATGGCTGTAGCTGTTATAAGTATTTTTTCAATCTTTTTACTCTTAGTTTTTATTATACCTAAAATTGAAAAAGATAATAAAACAAGAGGTGCATTAATACAAGGTATCTTTCGCAGTAACTTTGTTATATTTGGTATACCTGTAACAATCTCACTATTTGGTGATAAAAATATTGGCGTTACATCTTTATTAATTGCAGTTATTGTTCCTATGTTCAATGTATTATCAGTTGTAATACTTGAAATTTTTAGAGGAGGTAAAATAAATATAAAGCACATGATTAAAGGTGTTTTAACAAATCCTCTTATAATCGCTTCTGTAATAGGATTGATAATGCTTATTTTAAATATTAAAATCCCTGAATTTTTACATAAAACTATTGGTGATATTTCTAAAATTGCTACTCCTCTATCACTTATAATTCTAGGAGGCTCTTTCAGCTTTTCTGCTCTAAAGGGACATATAAGACCAATTATACTGGGTGTGTGCGGAAAACTTATTCTTATACCTGCTATATTTTTACCAATTAGCATTTTCCTTGGATTTAGAAATGTAGAATTAGCCTCACTTATGATAATGTTATCTGCTCCAACTGCTATTTCTTCATTTACAATGGCTCAACAGATGAATTCTGATAGTGAGTTAGCTGGACAAATTGTAGTATTTACTTCTGCATTTTCCATAATTACGGTATTTATAATAATATTTATCTTAAAACAGAATAATCTTATTTAGTAATATCCTATAGTATAAGTTGGTATAATAAGAAATGTATATTTGTATTGTAATAAACATATATTGATAGCATAGTAAATATATATTGATATTGTGATAAATATATACAGAAAATAAGTACTACTCATAACTCAAAAAAATATAAAAAAGGGGGTGTCTCAAAATTAGCTTTGTACTGCACCCCAATCGTTAGATTTTTGGTCCAACAATTTGGGTGCAGTACAATTTTTATTTTGAAACAGCCCCTTTTCTATTGAAACTTGTATTCTTTACTGAAACTTATAAAACTTCAAGTTTTTTTTAATAGGATATAACTTATTACTTATAAAAACTATATTAATATATCCTCTTTTTTTATATTATTTTTTAGCTTTATCAGTTGATAATTCACCTACAGTTGTATACTTAACATCCCCATCTTTAGGATTTCCCACTTGTACTGGTAGATTAGGTTGTGTTTGCCATTGCCACCATCCACCATCAAATAAAGTGATGTTTTTCCATCCATTTTCATAGCACATTAACCAAGGAATAGTTGCTCTCCATCCAGTTCCACAATAAAATGCTGTATTTGTATCTTTTGTTACATCAATATCTTTAAAATAACCTAATACTTTATCAAAATCTACATAACTTCCATCTTCATTCATATAATCTTGCATACTGCTTGCATCAGTACCTGCACGTCCCCATACAGCACCCTTTGGCTCTCCAGCTTTATCAATATAATTGTATCCACTCGTTTTTCCAGAGAACTCTTCTAAGCTTCTTATACTTACTAATCTAAAGTTAGGGTCATTTTTTAATTTATTTTCTACATCTTTTATGTCCATTACATATTCTGGATGTGCTGGAACTTTTACACCAAACTCTTTTTGAGGTTTTGGCTCTACTTCTCCTTTTTCTACATCATATTTTGCATTTTTCCATGCTTCAATACTTCCATCCATAACTTTAACATTTTTAACACCAGCCCAAAGACAAATGAATGCTATTCTATCTACTCCTGAATCAGAACCATATAGTATAACAGTTGTATCTGATGTAATTCCATTGCTAAGTAATACTTTTTCAACTACATCTGCTGGTTTGATATTGTAGTTATCAAAGTCTTTTACTCCTTCATCATTATCATATTCTAAAGAGTCTGTATCAATATGAATAGCTCCTGGTATATGCTGTTTCAAGTAGCCCTCATTTTGTTCAGTTGCTCCCCATGAGCCTTCTGCTATAACATAATTTTTAGACTCTGGTTGATTTCCATCAATAACACTTTTTACCCACTTAGCAGATACAAATACTTTTGTTGTATCAACTGGGTCAGCTGTAACCTTTTCTGCATTAGCATCTTTATTACTTGCTTCATTTGAATTGTTGTTTGAACACCCAACTAATAATGTCGCAATCATAGCTATACATAATAGTAAACTTAATAACCTTTTTTTCACGTTTTTCCCTCCATCTTATCTAGTTTTCACCTAAAAAGTATATCATATAGCTTTTTTCTATTCAATAATTCTACAGCTTATACATAATATTGGATATACAAATTTTCTATACTTCATCTTATCCTTTATACAAAATTTCTATACAACATTCTATTTATGTCTTACTATTAAATTCTATTGATTTATATTATAATATTTGAGTAGTAAACATTATAATATAAATCAATAGAATATTTTTAGTTTGTCTATAATTTAATATAATAAGGAGTTGTAATTAGAAAATAAAAATATATTTAAATATAATCAAATATAGTATAATATAATCACAGAAAGGTGTGATTATATGAGTAAACATTATAAACCTAAAGAATTTGCAGAATTATTAAATATGTCAGTTATAACTCTGCAAAGATGGGATAATGATGGTAAATTAAAGGCATTTAGAACGCCTACGAATAGAAGGTATTACACTTATGAACAATATCTAGAATATACAGGAATACATAAAGAAACAGATAATAGAAAAGTAGTTATTTATACAAGGGTTTCAACCTCTAATCAAAAAGATGATTTAAAAAATCAAGTTGAATTTCTTAGACAATATGCTAATTCTAAAGGAATAATAGTAGATGAAGTCATTGAGGATTATGGAAGTGGGTTAAATTATAATCGCAAAAAATGGAATAAACTTATTGATAGTTGTATGACTAATGAAGTAAATACAATTATCATAACTCATAAAGATAGATTTATTCGTTTCGGATATGATTGGTTTGAAAGATTTTTAACTAAATTCAATGTAGAGATTATAGTTGTAAATAATGAAAGTCTTTCACCTCAGGAAGAATTAGTTCAAGATATAATATCAATACTTCATATTTTTAGTTGTCGCATATATGGATTAAAAAAATACAAGAAAAAGATTAGAGAGGATGAAGATATTGAAAAGAGCATACAAGATAGAGATTAACCCCTCTGATGAACAAAAATCTAAAATACACAAAACTATTGGTGTATCAAGGTTTATATACAACTTCTATATTGCTCATAGTAAAGAGATTTATGAAAAAGAAGGAAAATTTGTGAGTGGTATGGACTTTTCTAAATGGATAAATAACGAGTATGTACCTAATAATAAAGATATGAAATGGATTAAAGATGTATCCTCTAAAGCTACTAAACAAGCTATTATGAATGGAGATAAAGCCTTTAAAGACTTTTTTAAAGGTGCTAAAGGCTTTCCTAAGTTCAAGAAAGAGAAAAATCAAGATGTAAAAGCATATTTCCCTAAGAATAATAAGACTGATTGGACTATTGAAAGGCATAGAGTTAAAATACCTACTCTTGGGTGGGTAAGATTAAAAGAATTTGGATATATACCAATAAATTCAATAGTTAAAAGTGGTACAGTAAGTCAAAAATCTAATAGATACTATGTATCTATATTAGTTGAGGAAGATGATATTCGAGTATCTAAATGTACTAATGAAGGAATAGGTATTGACTTAGGAATTAAAGATTTTTTAATATGTTCAGATAAAAAGAAGTTTAAAAATATAAATAAAACTTCTACAGTTAAGAAAGTTGAGAAGAAATTAAAAAGAGAACAAAGAAAACTTTCAAGAAAATATGAAAGTTTAAAAATAAGAAATAAAATAGAAGAAGGGAGAGCTACTCGTCAAAATATCCAAAAGCAAGTAGTTAAAGTACAAAAACTTCATCAAAGATTGACTAATATAAGAACTGATTATATTAATAAAACTGTATCTTCGATTATAAAGCAAAAACCAAGCTATATAACTATTGAAGATTTAGCAGTTTCTAATTTGATGAAAAATAAGCATTTATCAAAGGCTATAGCAAGTCAGAAATTCTTTGAGTTCAAAACTAAACTAATGTCTAAGTGTAAGCAAAATAATATAGAACTTAGAATTGTTGATAGATTTTATCCATCATCAAAGACTTGTAGCCAGTGTGAAGAGATTAATAAGAATTTAAAACTTAAAGATAGAGTTTATAAATGTAGTTGTGGTTTATCTATTGATAGAGATTTAAATGCAAGTATTAATCTTAAAAATGCTAAAAAATATAAGATAGCTTAAATACAAAGTAATTTTCCCACACGCGGCTCAAAAGCACTTATATATGTACGGAGGGCTAACTTCGGAATTTAAGCCTTTGGAGAACTATACCAAATCGTAGTAGCTTAGGCAAGGCGAGGTTCAGTGAAGAAGGAAAAATCTCGATATGGATATATTTGACCATATTTTGAGTGGCAGGTTAAACATATGAAGATAAATATAAAATCAACTTTAAATGAATTTATTAAAAATAATAATCTTTTTGAGGATAATGAAATCTTATCATATCTTCCCAATATAACAATAGATACAGACTCTATAAAAACTATAATGATTAACGAAGTTGTCCCAAGTAATCCTAATGATGATTTTTATAGTTTAGATGAGCATGCTGACTACTTAAAAACTACAATCCCTTTATTCCAAAATGCAGGTACAAAAATATCTAGCATAAATGATATTTTAAATCTAGGCATATATATAACTAATGCAGTAAAATTACCTAAAACAGAATATACAATAACTCGTGACACTATTCAATCGCACATGCCTATTTTAGAAAAAGAAATTAAATTATTCAGTAATCTAAAAGTAATAATGTTGATGGGAGATGTAGCAAAAAAATCTTTTAATATGATTACTAAAAAACATACAAAAAAGAATGCAGTTCCTTCTATTTCAACATATAAACTTCGTAATAGCGAACTTTATTATGACAATTTACGAATATTTCCATCATATATTATGACTGGTGGAAACTTATTGATTGAAAAATCAAAATTCGAAATGGCCTCAGAAGATATTCAAAAAATGATAGAACTTATAAAATAATAAAAAAGTGCCTCATCAAAAACGCTTTGAGGCACTCTACTTTTCAAGCTATAATGTATAATTATATTATTCTTTTTTATAGTAAGTTTAAATTTTTCTTTAATATTATTTATCACTAACTTTTAATATTGTCCATCATTAAATAAATTAAACTTATCTATTTATCTAAAAATATATCCTTCACAGTAACGTCTGGATGGTGATACTTCTTCCTATCTGTCAAAAACGATTTTTTTATATTAATTGCCTCTTTGGGACACCAATGGAAACAGGCTAAACACCTTTCACACTCATTACCCCACTTTGGCTTTCTGTCAACTATACTTATGTTTTCTAATGGGCAAACTCTTTTGCATGTCCCACACCCATTACACTTATCTTCTGCAAAAAATTTAGTAGTGGCAATCTGCATGTTTTTACCCACTAGACGAAGTGTAAAACTGTCTACATATGACTTTAAATTGTTTTTTCCTTCTATCTTTCCACTCTCTAAGTTGTTGATACACTTTGTTATTTCTGACACTCTATTAGTAAAGTTTCTTAGTCTCTCTTCTTCAACATCTCGAGGTGTTGTCAAAGCATTTCCAGGCATATCAATTACAAAACCAGCAGATAGCTCTTTTCCTTTTTTCTTAAGTAATTTATTTATAGTAAACAAACTATGGCCAGCCACTCCATTACATGTAGCAATAGCATACATATCGGGATTACTATTAAAATTTAATTTATCTATAAAAGACTTTACTATATCAGGAACATCAGCAAAATAAACTGGAAAAACAATTACCAAGATATCTTCATTTACGTCTATATTTCTTTCTTTTCTATGTATAGCTAAAGGTATTAATTCTCCATTTTCATTTAACATTTCTTTTAAAGTCTTTGAAACCACTAAAGAGTTTCCCGTTCCAGAAAAATAATAAATCTTAGAACTCATCCTTATCCCTCTTTCTATTGTTTTGTATCATCAATGAGTTAAAAAGACTTCTTAAAACATAATTTATACTTATTTACTGAGTTTATCCAAAGCTTCAGTAAATAAAGACAGTTCCTCATCTGAAATAGATTTAAATGTCTCTGTTGCATATATGTCTGCAATTTTATTTAATGGCTCTTCTAATTCTCTGCCTAAATCTGTTAAAAATATTTGAAACTTTCGTCTATCTTTAACATCTACTTTACGAACACTGAACCTCCCATGACTAAAGTCACAGGGTTCCTGCTTCATAGAATTTTGCATACTAAAATATGTCTTACCAATT
>NZ_JAGWDA010000029.1:0-22036 GCF_020657875.1 Clostridioides sp. ZZV14-6150
TTTAGTCTATCTGATATAGAGTTATCTATTACTTTTCTTCTATATTTTATACACATAACTAAGTGATAGTGTAACAAGAATACTGAATGATTATTACTATCTAATTTCATTGTAATTACTTCCTTTCAGTTTTTACTACTGATCTTATAGTACAATACATTTTTTTGAAAATCAAGTAAAATAAATAACCTATCGGTTAGGCTTACATCTTCCACCTCCTATGGCGAGGAAGAGGAATTTCGCCATTATAGGTTAAATTAAAATAACATTTGCGAATTTTAAATTAAATTCATTTATATGTTAATTGTATTTTAAATTTTTCCATATTTCAACCAAATAATATCAAATATATTGATTATAGTTTAAATTTTAAATAATTCGTAATATTATTTAGTTTACAATTTTTACCTTACCTCTATCTAATACCATTTTAAGAGAATTTTCAACAGTTTCAATAACATCTTTATAACTCAAATATATGTTTATATAAATATAATCTTCATCTAAATTGTATTCAGTTACTCTACAATACAAGAGTTTTCCTCCATCTAATAAATTACTCAAAATATAATTATCTTTTCTTGGAACATAACCTATTACATATCCAGTTTCTCCAACTATTCTGATAGCATTTTCATCATATAAATTATCTTTCTCTCTGTTTAGATAGTATATCTTACTCTTCTCCAATTCCTTTTCCAGATATTCTCTATTTCTAAACCTTGAGCCAGCAACAGCTACTGAAGTTAAATAAATATCTTTACCATGCTCATTTACCTTCAGCTTTTTAGTATTTACAAATTCTTTTTTTAAATTATTACTTTCATATAATGATCGTCTTAACTCATCTTTTAATTTGATATTTTTTTCTTTTTCATAAGCTTCTTTAACTATTTGCATTTCTTTAAGAGAGAGTCTCTCTCTATACCTCTTTAAAATATTTATAGATTCTTTACGTACTTCATTTATGTTTCCAAAAATTCCTTTTAAAGATAGATTCTTTCCTTCAGGGTATAGTGATTTACTACCTTTAAGGACAATAAAAAATAACATATCATCGTAATATTCTTGTGTTAATTTATTTTTTTCTATGTCTTCCATTTTTCCAATTAACTCTTTTGTTTTAAATGTTTTTTCAAAAAAGTCTAATAACTTTAACTTACAATTTGCACTTCCCTTTTTAGATATATACCAATACACCTCAAAATCTCGAATATCTTTATTTAAATATGGCAATAAATCATCAAAAGATAAACGTACATCATAAATTTCTGACATTTTTATCATATCTTCTGTCTTTCCATCGGCTTCATTTAATGCTTTAAAGAATACACTTTTCCACTTTTCACTGAGTAAAACATTATTCATTTCTTTCTTAAATTCAACTTTATCACAACTTACTTTATCATCTTCTAAAACACCTACTGCTATTAAAAAAATAGAATATAGACTATCAAAGCTAGTCCCATAGCTTGCTACAATTGGCAGAAATTGATTCACTAATTCCACTTTATTCCCTATATATTTAAATTCTACACTTAACAAATAATTGCATATAAGATGTGCTAAGTTGTTTACCTTATCTTTATCTAAATCTCGTCTTTCAAGATATTCGCTTAAATCTACTGTAGAAATAATATAGTTCATTAGTAATCCTTCATATTTTTTATCTTTATATCCTTCTTCGATTAAATAAGAGGTTATTTTAGAATCTAGATTTTCTATATTAACAATGGCAAATACTTTTATTGAACCTGTAGATATTCTAGATAGATTAAACAAATAGGTATTGTAAAATTCCAGTTTTCTAATAGTATTACTTAAATAAAATATGTATTCTCCAGATTTAGAAAATGTATCAACTACTTCTCTTATATTGTCTACATCTAAATAATTTTCACTTAAAACAAGCCCAAGTTTTACATACTCATCTTTTTCACTTGTATATATTAAATCCTTTGTTAGCTGATATAACCACTTTTCATCAATTATTCTCTCCTTTATTAGAGTATTTATCTTTTTCATAAAGATTTCAAAATAACAAATTAGAGACTTATGATTATACTCCTCTAACATGTCAATTTTATTAGATTCACTTCTATAAATATTTAAAATATTCTCTACCAAATTATTTGCAAGTTCTACTTGTTCTCTTAAAGGTATCTTTTCGTATATACATAAATAATTCATTTCAAATGACTCTTTATATCCATCATAATCCTTAATCTTTTGTAGTTGCTTAAAAATACTGCCCACTAAATTATCCTCCTTTACATTATTATAATTTATATTGATTATACTACTTATTTTAGTGAATTTACATTTTTACACATAAAAAAATATTACTAGAAATTAAGATTTCCAGTAATACTAATTGTACAAATATTAAAGTTACATCGCTTAACAATGATTTTGTTAAGTTGAAATTTATTTTTTTAAATACATACTCATTTTAAATTAGAATTTATTTATCAAGTTCCATTAACTTTACAACTAGCTCTTCACAAATTTCTTTTATTGTTTTATTATCTGTATTTACAATAATATCTGCTGATGCCATATATTTCGCTTCTCGTCTTTTCATCAAATCAGATATAAATTCAACATTCATATTATTATTAAGTATTGGTCTTTCATCACTATGTTTAACACGTTGAAGAATAGTTTCTGGACTTGCTGTTAATAAAACAATTCTTCCACTTTTTTTCATATATTCTACGTTTTTATCTCTAAGTACGATTCCTCCCCCACAGGAAACAACTAGTCCTTCTCTTTGTTGAAAACTTATTAATGCTTGGCTTTCAAGATTTCTAAAATATTCTTCCCCTCGTTTTTCAAATATTTCAGAAATACTCATTCCTTGATGCTCAACTATATATGCATCTGTTTCTACTTGCTCCATTTCTAATAGATGACTCAAGTATGATGACACAGTACTTTTTCCGACTCCCATAAATCCAACAAGCATTATATTATAAGAGAATAAATTTTTAGCCTGTATTTTCTTACTATTTTTTACTATATATCTAAAAATATTTATAATTTCATTTTCAAACTTATGACCTTTTAGCTTCTCAATCAACGCTACTTCTTTTTTATTTTCATAGTCTGGCTGTAAAATGGGAATACCTTTTTCCTTTTTAATATCAATAATACCCTTTATACATTCCATTCTTTTCTCAAGTAAATCAATCAGCTCATCATCATATAAATCTATTTTTTCTCTTATTTTTTCTATATTTTCCATTGTGACACCTCTTCTTTCAGACATGTTAAAATTAAAAATACTTACAATTATATTATACTAATGTTACATATTATAATCATGTACTTTTTCTTTTTCATATCTCATGTTTACAAACAATGCAAGTAAAATTCCAACAAACGTTATAGCTACATTAAATAATACAACGTATTTTGGACCATTTACTCCACCAGATTTTGTAATAAATCCAGCTATATTTAAAATAACATAGTTAGCTATACTAGATGCAATCATAACTATAGATGTTATTTTTCCTTTATTAGTTGGAAACATTTCATTTGCTGTCGATGTAGTCAATTGAAGCACACCACCTGCTGCTGAATAACCTATTACAAATCCTCCTATCATACAGATAGTTGGAGTCTGAACAAAGTACACAATTAATAACATAATTGAAGCTATCACAGGATAGATAACAAGTATTCTTATTGGCTTAACATATTTTTTTATAAGTACAGAAGTTATTAACACTGCAAAGATTACTCCCATTGAATAAAAAGATTGAATTTTTGTAGGGTCAGCCATACCATATAATTTACCTAATTCTTGATTACAATTTAGCCATAGTACAAATGTAGATGTACATGTAAATCCAATACAAACAAGAGCTATACTTGTTGGTGTAAACTTCATTTTTTCTGACTTGACAGCCTTTCCATTATTATCAATAACATTGTTAGCTGGAGGAAATGGCAATACAGCTATTAAAATTGCATCTATAATAATAAGAACAGCTGTTACTATAAAAATAACTTTAAATGATATTGAATTTGCTGCAACAAATCCAATTATAAAAGGAAGTAAAAATTGCGCTAAAGCTATTGTGAATTTAGTAAACATATTTGCTATTGTTCCTAGACTAGCAAATATCTCCATGCAAGAAGGTGTTACACAAGTATCTAAAAATGAGTTTGCTGCGCCTCCAATTATTGCAAATATATACGCTATGTAAAAATTTGGTGAAAATACAATTCCAACAAAGAAAATTGCATGTAGAAAATTACCTATAAGTCCACTTACCTTTCTTCCATATTTATCTGAAATAGGGCCTGCAAATGGATATGATATAAGTCTACCTAACCCTAATGCAGCAATAACAGCTAAAACAATACTCACATCAAGAGTTCCATCTGATAAAGTCTTAGCTCCCCACATAGATGCAAATTCTGGTTTATATTGTCCTAAAATTGAAATTCCAATACCAAGTAAAAAATATGAAAAATACAAAGCTATGGCAGTAGGATAGTATTTTTTATTATTCATAGTTATTCTCCTATTCTCGTTAATTTCTTAACATTTTTATATACAATAAACGCATTCCCATAATGGGTTTAAAGAATAGTTAAACTTTTACATTTAACTAGACCATCGATACAAAACCCACTATGACAATTTGTAAAGTAATATCAAAACATTGAGATACATATATTCTACATTATTAAAATATTATTTTTTCGTCTATTTAAAGTATAATTCTTTAATTTCTTCTACAGGCATTTCCAATCCAGTGTATAGATTAAAAGCTTCAGCTCCTTGATATAATAACATTCCTAACCCACCAATAGCTTTACAACCATTAGCTTCAGCATCCTCAATCATTTTTGTTTTATTTGGATTATAAACAACATCTGTTACAACTAACTCTTTTCTTAATACACTAACATCTTTTATATTAGTTTCATTGTCATGAGGTTTCATCCCAATAAGCGTTGCATTTGTCAAAATATCACTTGATGATACTTCTTCATAAAGTTTTTCTGTGTCTGCTAAATCATATAAATTAACAATACATCCTGGTACTTCTTTCTTTATATTTTCAATTGTTTGTTCCGCTCTTTTATAAAAATCATCCTTAGCATTGAAAATAGATATTTCTCTTGCTCCATCTAATGCACATTGTACTTGTATAGCAGTTGCCGCACCACCAGCACCCATAATTGTAAGTTTTTTACCCTTTACTTCAACTCCATTTTCTTTTAAATTACGAACGTAACCCACACCATCTGTTATATGTCCAATTAACTTTCCATCTTCATTTACAATTGTATTGCATGCTCCAATTATACGAGCTGCTGGAGAAAGTTCATCCATATATTCTGTAACAGCAGTTTTACATGGCATTGTTACATTTGCTCCTTTTATGTTGAACGTCTTTATAGCTGAAAGTGCATCTTTTACCTTGTCCACAGTAATATCAAAAGCTAAGTATCTATAATCTAAATCTAATTTTTCAAAACTATAATTATACATTAGTGGTGATTTAGAATGCCCAACTGGTGTACCTATTAATGCGAATAACCCTGTTCTACCTGAAATTTCCATAATTATTATATCCTCCCAATATCATCAATTTCTTTGCAAATAATCTATTTAATTATTTGCAAAGAAACATCTATTTAATTTCAACTATATATTTAATGCTACTTCAAAAGCTTCTTTTGTTGCATCCAATGCTCTACGAGCCTTTACTGCATCCCCAACAACATAAGTTTCATTCACAAATTTCTTTACTTCTTCGCTTAATGGGTCATAATTACGAGAACCCATAGCAAGCACTACTGAATCAAACCCTTTTAAATTATCTTCTGTTCCATCTGCAAGTGAATAGTCAACTCCATCGTTATAGAACTTAGCAACTTTAGCACCAGTAACAGTATGTATATTGTAACTTTTAAAATCATCCATAAGGAATTTACGATGTTCAGAAATTACATCTGCACCAACTTGTTCTCTTAATTCAATAACAGTAACATCATGTTCTTGTTCACCAAGGAATGCTGCCACTTCACAACCAACCATTCCACCACCAACAACAAGAACTTTCTTTCCACAAGATTCTTTTCCATCAAGAAGATCAACTGCATGTATTAATCCTGATTCATTAATTCCTGGTATAGGAAGTACAAGTGGAGTTGCACCAGTAGCTACAATAACTGCATCAGGTGATTTTTCTTTTATAAACTCTACTGTAACTTCTGTATTAGTGTATATTTTTACACCATATTGATTACATTTTGAAATATAACTACGAACTAAATTAGTGATATCTCCTTTACCTGGAGGATATGCAGCTAAACGCATTTGCCCACCAAGCATTTCAGATTTTTCAACTAGAGTTACCTTATGCCCTCTCTCAGCACATACCCATGCTGCAAGCATACCTCCAACACCGCCACCAACAACAAGAACTTCTTTTGTAGTTTCAGCTGGTTTAAGTTCAGCTTCATGACCTAATATCGGATTTGCAAGACATGCTATAGGCTTACCTTGGAACATATTTGGTACACAACCTTGTAGACATGCAATACATGGTATCATTTCATCTAACTTACCATTTTTAGCTTTGTTAGGCATGCCTGGGTCAGCTAAACTTTGTCTACCAAATGCAACTAAATCACATCTGCCTTGACGAACCATCAATTCAGCAAATTGAGGCTCTGTATAGCGACCAACAGTTATTACTGGTATACTCACAGATTTTTTTATTTCTGTAACTAAATCTGCACTAAATCCAGCATGAAGAACTGTAGGAGCCCACATATATTCATCATGTATATGTATACTACGTGAAACATGAAGTCCATCTACTCCACAATCTTCTAAATAAGCTGCGATTACTGAGCTATCATGTACATCAATTCCACCTAAAATATCATCTGTACTATTTATACGACATAGTATTGCTATAGAATCTCCTACCTTTTTACGTATATTTTCAATTATAAGACGAGGTAATCTCATTCTATTTTCAAAACATCCACCAAATTCATCTACACGTTTATTTGTTCTTGGTGATATAAAACTACTAACTAAATATCCATGAGCACAGTGAACTTCAACAGCATCCACACCAGCTTTTTTTGCACGTAACGCAGCATCTCCATAAGATTCTATAAGCTCATATATTTCTTCAGTTGTTATTGCTAATGGTGTATTACGTCCATTTGATGCAGGTATTGCAGAAGCAGCTTTTAAAGGATACCCTGCAATTTTTTCATTTCCTTCAGAACCAGCATGTTGTAATTGTATAGATACTTTTGAACCAGCATTATGACAGGCATCTATTACATTTTTGAAACTATCTATTGTACTATCATCATACAAACAAGGTTTATGAGGTCCTCCTTTAGCTTTCTTATCCACAACACTAGATTCTATAGTTATTAATCCAAAACCACCTAAGGCACGTTCAAGATAATAAGCCTTAGAAGTTTCACTTAAAGTACCATCTGTGTTTGCAAAATTATTTCCCATTGGAGGAACTACAAAACGGTTTGGAACTATCATTGAACCAATTTTTATAGGTGTAAACATAGAACTAATCTTCATAAGGTTTTCCTTCCTTTCAAGTTTTATATTTTTTTCTTATATTTTTATGCTTCATATACTTTAATATCGAATAACTCTATTTTTATTTTGGAGATACTTCTGGCCATGCTTTATCTAATACTTTTTTAGTTGCCTTAAATACAGTCTCAGCTGCAGTTGATAATCCTTTAGCTACTAAAGAATCAGATATTACTTCAACGCCTATAACTTCTGGTGATATATTATGTTCTTTGATTATTTTTACAAAATCTTCTGTATTTCCATATCCTTCACCTGGAGCTACACGGTCATGTAGTGATTCATCTCTAAGTTTTTCATAAGGTGTCTCTAAAACATCACAAACTTGAATTGATACTATCTTTTCTGCTGGAACAGGGGCAAGGTCATCTACTGTTTGTTTTGCTCTAGCCCAGTGCCATGTATCTAATATAAGCATTGCATTTTCACGGTTACATCCTTTTACAACACGCCAAGCAGTAGCTAAATCTGGCACACCGCTGTATGGCATAAACTCAAGTCCTATAATAAGTTCTCCTGCTCTATCACATAATTCTCCCAATGCAGTTATAATTTGTTCTTCTGGTACCATTTCTAATAGACCACAATTTATATGTTTAACATTAAATAAACGAGCCATATGATAAACATTTTGCTCTTTTTCTTGTTGTGCTTCTGTTCTATCTTCTTTAGTTCCCCATTGAGTTATATATTCTACTTCTGTAACTTTCATATTATATTCATCAAGAATTGAAAGCATTTCTTCGTCTGTAACTCCAGCATTTTTTGCATCTACATAATTTTCAGCACGTAATCCAATACCATCAAATCCAGCTTCTTTTGCAATGCGAACTCTGTCGCGAAATGAAACTTCTGTACCTAATGTATAAGAACTAATAGTAATTGGAATGTTAATATTTTTTTGATTATCCATAATTTAAATATGCCCCCTTTAATTTCTTTATAATTAATCTTTTTTTTGATTTTATTTTTTTATTTATTCTACTAGTAGTATCATTTTACTTTAAAAACAAAAATATTTTTTTGATTTATCTTTATCTAGATTTTATAAATTTATTGTATCATGAGACTTTGTTAATAACAAATTGATAATTTCCTATCAATTCATAGATTTTGTTTATAGATTTTATTGATAATATAATTTATTAATGTATTCCTTAGCTCTATCTATCTAAAATTTAAGACAAAAAACGATAAATTTTTTTAAAAGCTTTTATTATTATGCTGTAATCATATATAATAAAAATGTGAAAAACTTCTTTAAGGTCAACTTCTTTAAATACATACAAATAAAAAATACGATACTCATGAAAGGATGAACAAAAATTGAATTTATATCACTTACGCTATTTTGTTACATTGGCACATTTAGAGCACTATACAAAAGCAGCAGAAAATTTATCTATAACACAACCAAGTTTGAGCCATGCTATTTCTTTGTTAGAAAGTGAACTTGGAGTGTCTCTATTCGAAAAGGAAGGTAGAAATATAGTTTTAACTAAATATGGTAAAATATTTTTAAAAGATGTGGAAAAATCATTAGAAATCTTAGACTCAAGTGTAAAGTCACTAAAGATAACTGGTACTGGTGAAGGGCAAATTGACTTAGCTTTCCTTAGAACACTTGGTACAGACTTTATACCTGATATGGTTCATAGATTCTTAAAATCTAATCCTGATAAATCAATTGACTTTAAATTCCATACAGGTGTAACTACTGATATTATCCAAGGTCTTAAGGAAAGAAAATACGATATTGCTTTTTGCTCAAAACTTGAAAAAGAGAAGGGAATTGAATTTATACCTGTAGCCAAACAAGATTTAGTATTAATTGTACCATATAGCCACCCACTGGCTACAAAAGATACTATAGATTTAAAAGAAACAATACCTTATCCTCAAATAGTATTTAATCAAAGAAGTGGACTTAGATATATAATTGATGACATGTTTAAAAAAATAAATCAACAACCTAACATAGTTCATGAAGTAGAAGAAGACCAAGTAATTGCTGGATTAGTTGCAAAAAATTTCGGCATAGCTGTAGTCCCAAATATGTCTATGCTTAAGTTTACAAAAGTAAAAGTAATTCAAATCGTTTATCCAAGTTGGGAAAGAAATTTTTACCTAGCAGTTATAAAGGATAGATATTTACCACCTGCGATTAAAAATTTCAAAAACTTTGTCATTAAAAATGCTCAATTATAAGAATTAATAAAAGAGGTTATTTTTAAATAGTCTCTTTTTTAGTATTTCTTCCAAAATAAAAAAATCTATACTTCTAAAAGTATAGATTCTTAACTGACAGTCGGCATCCGAGTCCCAGCAATAATCGTTATATAACAGCAACTGTATTTCAATTCCTGAATAACTTAGTTACTTATATTATATCAATTTTCTAAAAATTTGTCAATCTATCTATCTCATTTTTTCAAGCCATGGTCCAACAGGCTCTATAATTGGAACTTCTTTAAAACCCCAATTTCTTATGTCATTTAAACTAGTTGGAGTGTATATTTTACTTCTTACAGATTTAAATATTTTATTTTTTTCCCCATATTGTATACATTTTGGATTTGCTTCTATTAATCCTCTTCTAGCTCTACTAAGAGGATTACATAGAATATCAGCTATTTCTAAACCCTCTTTGTAATCTACATCTTCCTTTTTTGCAATTATAAAACCTTTTACCTTATCTCTTAACTCTTCATCTATATCTAAATATATTGTTCCATTATTAAAAACATCAAAAAATGCCTTTTGTACTTTTAAATTTGAAACATCATCTCTTGATTCAATAACTATTCTTGCAGACTCTACATTTTCATTATTTACAAATGAATAGAAATTTTGAAGTACATGTATAAAAGCCACAACATAAGGTTCCTTTGAAGGTGCATAATATTTTTTTAATCTAGTCTTATCTACTGTTACTGATATTATGGTGCACTCTAGTTTAGATAGAAATAAAGGTAATTCATCATAAAATAACTTAATTTGTGAATCATCAAACCTTTCAAATGCTCTTGACTTTCTGGATATGTCAGTCAAGTGTATTCCTATATTACTAGTTCCAAAGCAATACTCTTTAAATGCATCCATCTCTTTCCTTAAACAGCAGACATAATCACCTTGACTCACTGCATATTTATATTCAAAAATTACTCCTGTTAATGTAAATGGGTCCTCATGATTTATATCAGCTCTCCCACTTTCATCAATAAACATTATATACTTCTTCTTTATAATTTCACTCACCCTCTTAACATATGATGATATCACCTATATTTATTTTATATGAGTTTTGAAAATATTCCAAGATTTTTAGATAACTTAAACTTAATTTTATAATAAAAAAATTGAGATATAAATAATCAAAGCTTTAGGCTGTTGAATTTTACATCTCAATTTCATTTTATACATTAGTTATATAGTTTTATTATTTTCCAAGAATATCTATTAATTTATCCATGCCTATATAAGATACTCCTCCTCCAATTTGATAAGGAGTTTCAACTCTTTTATTTGCAAATACTCTATTTTGTTCTGATGATAATCCTGAATTATCCATTAAAACTATTGGTGAGTGTAATTTTGCAGCTAATGGACCAGCTGATAAAGCATCTACTAAAGCATCTGATTTGCTAACTAATACAGATTGTAAATCAGTATCGCCATAGAATTTTTCTATAACTTTAGCATTGGTATCTAATCTGTCATTTCCATATATTCTATTTCCTGAAACATCTTCAGTAGTTATTTCATTCATCTTAGCTATTGCTGAATCATTGATTGCATTTGGTCCACCTATAAAATATGCATTTTCTAATTTTCTTTCTGTTAGCCATATATAAGATTCTTCTGTAATTCCATCTTTCTTAACTAATATTATAGGTTGTTTTTCTTCTCCAGCTTTAGAAGCTACAGATAGAGCATCTGCTTCTCCATTTCCAGAAACCATATAAGCTGTCTTTATTTCTTCTCTGTTTCCAAGTTCATTAGCTATTCTTATAGCAGTTTGATATCTATCTTGGCCTGATATTCTCTTTGTCTCTGCATTAAAAGTAGTCTTTATTTCTTGCTCTAATTTAGAACTTATTGCATTTTCTCCACCTATTAAAATTACTGTTTTAGGTGCTAATGAATTCATTTCTGAAATAGTTTCAGTTGGTAATTTATCTGTATTAGTAAGTAATATTGTTGCGTTGTAACTACTTGCCAAAGGTGTTGCTGTTATTCCATCTGCTATTGCATTTCCATTTACTAATACAACAGTATCTGAACTATCAGCACTCCAATTTCCAACTTCACTTATTTTTTTAGCTGTATCAAATCTATTTGCTCCTATAACTGTGTTCCATGTAGGGTTTATTGTTCCATCTTCATTGAAAGTATAATCTTTTCCATCTATTTTTTGAGTTCCTGTTAACATTTTACCTTCTTTGTCTAAATAGTAAGATTTACCTTCTAATTGTTGCCATCCTGTTTGCATTACTCCTGTTTTATCAAAGTAATACTTATTACCATCTATTTCTTGCCATCCTACTACTGATAATCCATCATTTCCTAGATAGTATTTCTTGCCATCTTTTTCTTGCCATCCTGTTTGCATTACTCCATCTGAATTAAAGTAATAAGTTTTTCCATCAATTACCTTCCATCCAGATACTCTTACTCCATCAGTTCCTAAGTAATATTTTTTGTTATTAATTGTCTTCCATCCTGTTTGCATTACTCCTGAAGCATCAAAATAATACATTTTTCCATTTACTTTTAACCAACTATTTTTTTGGTATGTTCCATCAGATTTTACATAATACTTCTTACCATTTTCTGTTTTCCATCCTGTTTGATTTAAGTTTATCTTATATTTTGCTGCTATTTTAGTATAACTGTCATTACTATAATCTATAATTACATCTGAACCTACTGGAACTTGGTCAAATAACCATCTAACCTCTTTATTATGCATTCTTATGCATCCACCAGAAATGTGTTTTCCAATAGAACTTTCATTGTTATTTCCATGTATCCCATATGTATCTCCATAAGTTCCTTTTAATGCTAATCCCATCCATCTATCTCCTAATGGATTTTTTGGACTTCCTCCAGGTATATTTCCTTTATAATATGGTCTATTTTTTATCTTGTTAACTACCTTTGTTTTACCTGTTGGTGTCTCTGAACCTTTTTTCCCTGTTGCAACTTTAAATTCTTTTACAAGCTTGCTATTTACAAAATATCCTAGAGTATTTTTTCTTGAGTTTACTATAATTACATGTTTACTGGCTGCACTTGATTCTGGTACGCCACATGCAAATACTAAAACTAAAGTCATTGCTAGTACTAAATACTTTTTTAGACTTTTTTTCACTATAACTTCCCCCTCTTTTAGAAACATAACTACACGCCTCTAATTATAACATAAAATTACCAATATCTTGTATTTACAAATTTGTTACATTTACCCCATTAATATTCATTTTATGCCTCGTATCCATTTGGATTCATACTTTGCCATCTCCAAGAATCTTGACACATTTCTTCAAGTTCATATTTAGCTTTCCACCCAAGTTCTTTCTCTGCTTTTGATGAATCTGCGTAACACATTGCTACATCTCCAGCTCTTCTTCCAACAATTTTGTATGGTATCTCTTTTCCACTGGCTTTAGAAAATGCTTTAACTAAATCAAGAACACTATATCCTTTACCAGTTCCTAAATTATAAACAACAAGTCCTGGATTTTCTTCTAATTTTTGTAATGCCTTTACATGACCAGCAGCTAAATCTAATACATGTATATAATCTCTAACTCCAGTCCCATCATGAGTTGGATAATCATTTCCATACACACTTAGTTCTTTTAATTTACCTACTGCTATTTTTGTTATATAAGGCATTAAGTTACTTGGAATTCCATTTGGTTCTTCACCAATTCTTCCACTCTTATGAGCACCTACTGGGTTAAAATATCTTAAAAGTGCTATATCTAATGACTCATCTGCTTTTGATATATCCACTAACATCTGCTCTATCATAAGCTTCGTTCTTCCATATGGATTAGTTACAGAAAGTGGGAAATCTTCTAATATAGGACAAGTATGTGGATCTCCATATACGGTAGCTGATGAACTAAATACAAATTTCTTAACACCGTATTCTCTCATTAATTCAAATAAATTTAATGTACTTATTAGATTATTGCTATAATATTCAATTGGTTTTTCTACTGATTCTCCAACTGCTTTTAAAGCTGCAAAATGGATAATAGATTCAATATTATTTTCTTTAAATACAATGTGCATTTCATTTTTATTGGTTATATCAATATTATAAAACTTTACTTGTTTTCCAGATAGTTCGCTAATTCTATCAACTACTATTGAGTTGCTATTACTTAAATTGTCAACTATAACAACTTCATAACCTGATTCTAAAAGTTCTATTGCTGTATGGCTTCCTATATATCCTGCTCCTCCAGCTACTAAAACCGCCATAGTAATTACCTCTTTTCTAAATTTATTTTTCGCTTACTTTTTTTCTCATATAATCCATTAAATCATCTTTTAGATTTTCTCTTTTTAGAGCAAAATCTATTGTCGCCTCTAAAAAGCCAATCTTATCTCCCACATCATACCTTCTTCCTTCAAAGTTATAAGCATAAATAGCCTCTTGTTTTCCAAGAGTTTGAAGTGCATCTGTTAACTGTATTTCTCCACCCTTTCCAGGTGTTTGTTTCTCTAATATATCAAATATTGCAGGAGTTATTATATATCTTCCAAGTATGGCTATGTCTGATGGTGCTTCTTCAATTGCAGGCTTTTCAACCATATCTTTAACTTTGTAAACTCTATCTTCTATATGTTTTATATCCAATATTCCATATTTGTTTGTATCTTCTTTAGCTATCTTTTGAACACCTAGTACAGTTGTTTTATATTCATTATAAGTATCTATTAATTGCTTTAGACAAGGCACATTTGAGTCTACTATATCATCACCTAATAATACAGCAAAAGGCTCATCACCTATAAAACTTTTTGCACAGTAAATTGCATGTCCAAGACCTTTTGGCTCCTTTTGTCTTATATAGTGAATATTTACCATATTTGATATATCTCTTACCATTTCTAGCATTTCTGTCTTACCTTTTTGTTCTAATTCTAACTCTAATTCAACTGATTTATCAAAATGGTCTTCTATAGATTTTTTATTTCTACCTGTTATTATAAGAATTTCTTCAATTCCTGAGTCTATAGCTTCTTCTATTATATACTGTAAAGTTGGTTTATCTACTATAGGAAGCATTTCTTTGGGCTGTGATTTTGTTGCTGGTAAAAATCTAGTTCCTAGCCCTGCTGCTGGTATTATCGCTTTTTTTACTGTCATCTGCATTTTTTCACCCTTCTTCGTAAATTTTCTCTTGTACCAAATTAATATACCATATTTATACTTTTTCTTCAAACTCTATATTATCCCAATTCTTGACATTACAAGAACATAAAGGTAGATGAAATTTCATCTACCTTTAGTTTTTATAAGTTAATATATTATATTGTCTATATTATACCTAAAACTCACATAGGTACTAAATTTCATCTAAAATGCCCTTTATATCACTATCTATATCATCATCCAAATATGAATCTAAATCTTCTAAATCCACTTCTAATTCTTGATATGTCATGTCAACACTTACATCTTCATCTATATCCATTTCTGATATTAATTCTCCTAAGATGCTATTTCCATCAGTATCTAAATCTCCATCTATATCCTCACTTATATAGTTTTCATTTAAGACTTCATCTAAATCAATCTCATAATAAACTTCATTATTTTTTTCATCACTTGAATTTAGTCCTAAAAATTCATAATTAAAATTCCATACATTGTATTTACTTGACATACTTCATTCCTCCTGTGAAAAACATATTTTCATCTAGCTTATTGGCTCCGTAATCAACAGAATTATATATTTTTTCAATTATGTCTTTTCTTCTTTCATTTGTATTATTATTTAATGTCAATTGTCTAAATACATATGTATTTGTTATTCTCTCGAATAATACTTCTTTTATACTATCATCATTAATATTTTTATAGTTTTTCCATAAGACTTCAAATAACTTAAACATCTCTCTACTAGTTTCATCCACATAGTAAGGATACATATTTTCTACTAAATGATTTAATCTTGATATAGCTTGTTTTAAAAATACATCCAAGTTTGCACTTTCACTTTCCTTTAACATCCTATAATTGTATCGCTTCTTATCTTCACCTGATATTACAAATATAATATTATCTAAACTTTTTTCAACTCCATCTAAATAACTACTTATATTGTATGATAAATCAAAGAATAAATTTTTAATCTGTCTAAATACTTGTACATCAAGTTTTGCATTATACTTTTCAAATAACTCTATCTCTTGATTTTCTAATATTCTTGGAGTATAAGCTGATATTAAGTCTAAATTATTTCTCTGTTCTTGTATCTGATTATAAAGTGCATTTATGACTTCTATTCTTATTTCATCATTCAATTCTCTTTCTAATACTTTATCAAATTCAGATTTCATGTAATAGATATTTCCAAAGAAATTAAATATTATCATATCATTCATAGCTTTAGACCAATTTTTATATAAAATCTCAACAGAAACGTCTTTAAGTAGTGGTTTTTTTGCATATATAAATACATCTTGCATAAGTTTTTGAACCATACTTCTACTTAAATTTAAAATTATTTTTTGATTATTAAATTTTATTTCTGTTTCTACAAAATTAGAATTTCTACTTTCAATTTCTCTATTAATTACAATATCTTTGACATCACTATTTTTTATAGATATAATTTCTTTTTGGAAAGATTTCAGTATCGTTAAACTATTAAAATCTTCTTGGATAAAAAATGGGGCATGCTTTAATGTATATCCTACTATTTCATTTTCTATGTCTTTTAAATCCTCTATTTGCATAGCTTCTTTATTTTTATCATTTATGTGCAAGTTAAATACATTTTTATTATCATATAATATAATGTCTTCTCCTAAAATTAACTTTGAACAATTATCTTTTGTTGACTTAACAATAGTTTTTTTAGACTTCTTATTTATAAAAATAAGTTGATCCTGATATTTTACTAAAAGCATATTTGTGTTTTTATAATCAAATCCATCTATGTTTCCTGATATTTTACAGAATACTATATCACAATCTTTAGGAAGATTTCCTATTTTCTTATTATCTTTAACTCTCTCACTTAAATCGGCTGGAACTATATTTTCTATATTATTATTAAATATAGAAACAGACCTTACTATAAGACCTTCTCTTTCCATATGAAAATAACCCTTTAGAGAAACTTTCTTATCTTCTAAAATATATCTTTCTATATCATCAAAGTTTATTTCAAATCTATTTTTTCCACTGATAAATATAAACTTTTCGTTATCTTTATTAATTCCACCCATATAAAATTTATTATCATCTAAACTCAAGATAGTCATGTTGTCTTTTAAATAAAATATAAATTCTCTTTGGCTCTTACAGATTAAATCATATTCATCTAAAGTTATTTTCATAGTTAAACTTGCTGTAACATTCTTACTTGAATTCTCACTTTTTATATAAAAAGGCAAGTTATCTCCATAAATAATTATTTGAGAACCTTCTAAAACTGCTTCTAACTTTTTTTTATTATCTGAAAAACTATATATATATTTTACCCCTGATTCATCATTAACTTCATCTGCTTTGCTGATTATAATATTACCTAAATTTGTTATATGAAGTTTTTTAGATTCTTTTGAATATCTACTGATACCACTAAGCTCAAATCCATCTGAAAGCTCATATATAATTTTTTCTCCTAATTTCAACATACCTTCACCGCCTAAACAAAATTATAATTATTTTCTAAAGGTGGACAAAATGCCTCAAAATAAATAATATTTTTTAATACTTTTTATTTTGAGACATAATTTGTCCTTATTTTATAAATATCCTAAGCACCTTCAACTATTTCTTCATAAAGTTTATCTAAATGTTTAACATATTCACGATATCCAGATTTATTTCTTAACTCACTTCTTAAATCTTCATATTTTTGTCTAAGTTCTTCAGCACTTAATGAAGGAGCTGATTCTTTCAAATCTTCTAATTTATAATCATAGTACTTATCATACATCGCTATATATGTATCAATAGATTTCTTAGCTAATTCATTACATTTTTCTTGTGCTTCTCCATATTCAGAATAATCACCTATCTTCACTTTATAATATCCATTCTCTTGAACTATTGTTGAAGAAATACCTTTAGCTTCATATTCTTTTGCTGTTTCTTTTGCTGTTGCTTCAACTTTAAGTGAACCTGCATAGACAGTATAATATACACCTTTACCATCTTTATATGCTTCCATTTCTTTTGCTTTCTTTTCAGCTTTTTCTTTTTCTTCCGCTTTTGCCTTATCTTCTGCTTCTTTCTTTTCTTTTTCAGCTTTTGCTTTCTTTTCTTTTTCAGCTTTTGCTTTCTTTTCTTCTTCTGTTTGTTTGTTGTTAGCCTGTTGCTGAGTTGATGCCTTTTGAGGTGTACTGTCTTTATCATTTTTCTTGTTATTGCCTACTGTTATAAAGTATCCTACACCAACAATTGCCACTATAACGATAGCTATAATAGTCTCTTTTAATCTGCTTTTTTTAGAACCAACCTCTTCATCATCTATAAAATCTTCTTCATTTGATTCATAATTTTTTATTTCTGTTTTCTTTTCCTTAGAATTAGACTTAGGAGAATGTTTGGATTTTTTACTATTTTTTTCTTTCTTGTTAATAGGTATTACTACTGATTTTTCACTTTCTACCTTTTTTTCTTCTGCTTCTTTTGATATTTCATCACCTAATCCCTTACTTTCTTTTTCAGATTTAGGCTCATTACTTGCTGATAGTTTTTTATCTAACTCATTATTATTTATTGGTTTTTCTATTTTTATACTACGCTCTTCTTCTAAACTTTGGTTTACTTCTTCTAAGTTTTCTATATTGTCCTTAATAAATTCATTAGGTTCATCTGTAACTGCATCAGAAGTATTACCTAGGCTAATTTCTTCTTTTTCAGTTACTTCTACTACATCCTCTTTTTTGCTTTCTTTTTTCATAAATCCAAATAATTTATCTTTTTTTCTACTCTTTTTATTTTCTGATTCAATTATCTCTTCTTCATTTACATCGTGCTCTTTTTCAATATTCTCTTTATTTTCTAGAACATTCTCTATATTGTCATTCTTATTAATTACGTCTTCTTTAGCATCTTCCTCTTTAGTATCTTCTTCTATAGAAATGCTACTTCTAAAGCAAACATCTTTATCTGCATTTTTTATCATATAAATATATTCTTCAATATCAATGTCTTTATTTTTTCTAGTTCTCTTTGATACAATATCGTGATTTTCTAATTCAGAAGATTTATCTTTTAGAACAACGTGTGCTTCTTCCCAAACATCTTCACTAATTTCTGTTTTATTTTTAATTACATAATCTATGAATTCCTTAAAATTTTCAGCACCAAATTCTCCAATTATAGTTAGTCTCATCGCACCTTCTATAAGATCTCTATTTCTTCTCTTCAAAAATTCTAATGCAACTGTTGCACAAACAAAGTCTTTAATAACTTCTCTACCAAAACCATAGCCTTCAACATAAGGAAGTTCTTCTAACCCACATAATTTTTTATATTCATTATATACAGTTTGAGATATACTTTCATCATTTAAACTATTTAGTTTATCCATAAACTTTGCTTCTACATCATTTATCTGTGGTTCTTTTCCTAATTCTGACTTTTTAACTGAATTTAATAAAACATCATTTTCTGAATTATCTTTACCTAATTGTAAATCCTCAATTTCTGTTGCTTTTATATCTTCACTACTTTGTTCAGAACTTTCTTCTATATTTTTAGGTACTACCTCTTTGCTACTAGCTAATATCTTATTTACACAGAATATTATTTCTCTTTTTAGTTCTCTTTTAGCATCAGCTTGATTCTTAAGAAATAAACTTGCACAATCTTTCTTTTCTAAGCTTATCTTTCTAAGTGTTATATTAAGAAGGTCTTTATATAGATTTAGAACCTTATAATCCTTTTCTAAACGTCTTCGTCTCTCTGATAGGTCCATTTTATCATAAGCTAAAAAACTACTTAAATCGTTGGCTTTTAGACAGTCTAAACCATCCTTCATTGCCTTATTTACATACTTTCTACATTTAGCTGTAGTCAATTCTAAGTCTTTCTCTAATTCATCTATTTCAGGTATGTATTTATCTACTATCCATTTCCCGATAAGTGGTTCTGTATTTCTTGCTAATGTTTTATAAAACAATATATTAAATTTTAAAAGCTCAGCATATTTTGCTTCGTTGAATTCTACTTTTTCAAATTTCTTTTCTAAAACACCTTCTAATTTTTCATTTATCTTAGACTCTTGTTTTAAAAAACTTGCTGTGACATTTAAAACAGTATTTCTTATTATATTATTTTCACTCAAAACCTTCACTCCTTAAATCAATTATTTTATTGTGATATTTACATTATGTAAAATTACTAATTTGATTATGATATTTTAATAATTAGTTACTAAATTTACTACATCTTATATAATATCATATTATTTACATCATTTTACTTTTTCTTTTTATATCTATCTTATATTATACCATTTTTAATATCTGTACTAACTTATATTACAATATTCCACAAAATTTTGAAAGTAAATTAGACAAATTTGCAAATAAAAAAACATCAGTTTAAACTGATGTTTTACCTATCGAAAAAATTAAGCAAGTCTATAAGCGGAGTTCTGTATTAGATAATCATCTTTCTAGGCTTATTGTCACCAATAAGCTCAAGCGACCTACCTACCGGAGAGTACGAGCAGCACTCTTTATTCCTATCTTGGTCTTGCTCCAGGTGGGGTTTACATAGCCAACTAGTCGCCTAGCTGCTGGTGAGCTCTTACCTCGCCTTTCCATCCTTACCACATAAGTGGCGGTTTATTTCTGTTGCACTATCCTTAGGATTGCTCCCACTAGGTGTTACCTAGCACCCTGCTCTATGGAGCTCCGACTTTCCTCATGTAAAATTACATGCGATTATCTGGCTTACTTAATATTCATTTTACTTAGCTATATTATCATAAATCCTTAAGTATGTCAAAGTAATATTATACTAAAAATTTAAATTTCTTCAAAAATAGTGTAATATAGGTATATAAACTATTATTTATGATTTGAGGTGGAATATTGAAAAAATTATATAGGGTAATAATTAATATTATACTAATATTAGTAATAATCTACAGTGGATTTAATATATACTTAAAACTTAACAAATACAACTATGATACTAAAACATCTGCTCAACTTCAGAAAAAAGAAAATAAAAAAGAAGACTTATCAAAAATAAACAGAGATTTTAAATTTTGGCTTTCTGTTGATAATACAAACATAAATTATCCAGTTGTACAATCTAAAGATAATTCTTATTATCTTGACAAAAACTTTTATGGTAAAGAATCTATCTCAGGTACATTATTCATGGATTATAGAAATAAATCTCTGGATGACCAAAATGTTATAGTATATGGACATAATATGAAAAACAAAACAATGTTTAATAATCTAAATAAGTTTAAAGATGATGATTTCTTTAAAGAAAATAATAGAATAAAAATCACTATGGATGGAAAAGAATTATTATATGAAGTATTTTCTGCCTATATTGTAGAATCTGATTATGATTATCTAAAAACAAGCTTTAATAGTGAATCAGACTATCAAAAATACATAGATGCTATTACTTCCAAATCATTACATAAATCAAATATTAAAGTAAATAGCAAAGATAAGATAGTTACACTTTCTACATGCACTTATGAATTTGATGATGCTAGAATGGTAATCCATGGCAAGTTAGTTTCAAATTAAATATACATATCTTTCTACCAATTCTTACACAAATAATCAAAATTTTGCGTTAAGGTATTCACATACAGATTAAAATAATTATTTTAATCTGTATAGCTATTTCTTACTTAAATTTATCAACTTCTTGTCTATTTATATAAACTATATATATATAAAAGAATAAATATATTACACAATAAAAAAGACTATGTTTTTAACATAGTCTTCACTGGAGCTGGTGATAGGAATCGAACCTACAACCTGCTGATTACAAGTCAGCTGCTCTACCGTTGAGCCACACCAGCACACTTATTCTATTATGAGTTAAATTAACACTCTAAAAACTGCATATATATTTTAATTAATAAACATCAAGTAAATATTGGTCAAGTCCTCGACCTATTAGTATCGATAAGCTAAATACATTGCTGCACTTACACCTTCGACCTATCA
>NZ_JAGWDA010000030.1:0-21582 GCF_020657875.1 Clostridioides sp. ZZV14-6150
TATAAGGTAGTAGTGGCGAAGACACCGTCCAAGTAGCTTGGCTTTGTAACCACCTATGATTCTATCGTTTAGATAGTGTTAAGTCGTTAGCCACCAAGAATCCCCTTGCTTTAGCTATGGGGAGTGTGTCAAATAGATTCCTTTAAATAACAAAATTTATTTATTAATTTGATATTGTAATATTCTAGATATATAATAAAATCAATAATAAGAAAATCTTTTACAAATATATACTTAGGTCTTTAAATCGGAGGAAAATATTATGGATAAAAATATTAAAACAAGTAATTATAATGTTCCATTTGATTATGCACGAAAAAAACTCAAAGAATTAGACCCTCATACAATTAGTAATTTAAGTAATATTGACTTTAATAGTGATTCAAGCAAATTTAATATTGATTTTTTTGGTAGACAGTATACGGTTGATTATCCAAGTGGAGAAGTTTGGAATAGTAATGGAAGTCTCTGTAAAAATTTCGAACTTAAGATTCTAATGCTTAGGTATTTGTGTAATGCTAAAGGTATACCTCTTACAAATAAATATATAACTTTTAAAGAAGTTCCTGGAGGTAATGTTTATTATCCTAACTTTCTAAATAGAACTCTAGCAAGACTTTCAGAAATCTTTACATCTCAAATAGATAAATATAAATTAGTCATGGAGAATATTGGAGCTGAAAAAATAAAAATGGGTGACCTAGCTTATAAGTTTACATACATAGGTAATACTTCTATGATATTTATACTTTGGCTTGGAGATGATGAATTTCCACCAAATTCAAATATATTATTTGACTCTAATATAATTTATTATTTTAATGCAGAAGACTTAGCAGTTGTTCCTGATACAGCTATAGATGCAATTTTGAATAAAGTAAATCAATTATAAGCATCAATACTATTATAATAAATTTTTTGATAAATTTAGTTAGAATCTAACATGAAATGGAGTTAAAAAATGAACGTAGAAAATCAATATTTATCAGATATAGAAGAGATATTGTCACACAGATATGATAATGGTGCAGACTATTGGGCTACACCTGACAAACGTTTAATGAAAGGTTCACCTTTCACCACACTAGATAGTGTACTTTATCTATTGGAATTGGGTATGAAACCTACTGATACTTTACTTAAAGAATGCGCTGACTTGATATTTAGCACATGGAGAGAAGATGGGCGTTTTAAATTATATCCAAAAGGAGGTATTTATCCCTGCCATACAGCTAATGCAACCAATGCACTTTGCCACATTGGATATGCTTCAGATGTTAGAATCGAAAAGACGTTTCAATACTTTTTAGATACTCAGTATACTGATGGTGGTTGGCGTTGCAATAAGTTCAGTTTTGGTAGAGGTCCAGAAACTGAGTACTCAAACCCACTTCCAACACTTAATATATTAGATGCATTCCGTTTTAGCGACTATTTAAATAAAGAATCAAAACTTGATAAGGCTGTAGATTTTTTACTTGAACATTGGACAATTAGAAAACCAATCGGACCTTGCCACTATGGAATTGGTACATTATTCATGCAAGTTGAATATCCTTTCCGCAATTACAATCTATTTCTTTATGTTTATGTTTTATCATTTTATAATCGTGCAAAGAAGGATAAGAGATTTCTAGAAGCATTAAAGATACTTGAATCTAAAATGCCAGATAATCAGATTGTTGTTGAGCGTGTAGTCCCAAAGCTATCCAAGTTATCTTTCTGTAAAAAAGGTAAGCCAAGTGTACTAGCTACAACACACTACTACGAGATATTAGAAAATCTAGAAAAAAGATAATGCTATTATACATAAATAAGTATAGCTTCTTTGTATTTTTAAAGCTGCTATACTTATTTAAAATGATGTTACATAAAACATATTAAACCGGCTAGTCTAACTGATTTAAATATTCTTGTTTACTCTTTCCAATTTGTAACACAATCTCATAATTTAATTTACTTCTCCTTAAGTCAACTCCAGATATACTTTTTATCATCCCACAGTCTAGCATGTCTTCAAAGACCTTTCGAGATAAGCCAAGCTTCTCACGTAATAATGTGGATACCTTTAATTGACATGGATACTTACTTGCAATATGAACTTGTGTAAGGTCATCAATACAAATATCTTGACCTACTATTTTATATTCTGGGATACCAACTTCCGCCCCATTTCTATGTAAAAGCCCAACATTCATAGCATATTGTTTAACAAGATTATAATCATTCGTATAAAATTGTTCTAATATTTCTGGATTTAAGTTTTTTGGATTAATACGAGAATATATGGTTGAATTCCATGTAGAATCACAATTTGAGCATTTATATATTAACCAAATATCTAAATACTTATGTTGAGCATTCACTCTAAATAAATCTGAACAAATATATTCAGTCTTTTTTCCACATTTTTTGCAGTACCTAATTACTGGCAATTGGGATTTATACTCAATCTCCCAAGTAATTTTTTGCATAAATACAATTTCCTTTCTATAATATTGCTAAAATAGAAAGTTGTGAAAAGGTGGAATATAATCAAGCATTTTTTTCAAAATAGTACCTCCTAATTTTTAATAAATTTTAATTTCAATTATATACTTATATAACAAATTATTTTCTCTTAATATAGACACTACCTCTGGATTTTATTATTATATAAGCTTCTGAAATTAATTAAATTATAGCATCCACTAAAAAAAAACTATACCTTAAACATTTTTAACAAAAGAAAATAAGCCAGTATAGCTATATAACTATACTGGCTTACATTTAAATATCTTTTCTTTTTTCTTGTAATATAATTCTTTGAATACTCTTCAAAGACAGATAATATTTTTCTGATAAATATTGCAAATCATGACCAACTTGATAATCTTCATAAATTTGCATATTTCTAATTGTTAAATCTTCACGAGTAGATGTATTACTTCCCCATTCTCTTTTATTGTTTGATTTTCTGGGAATATAAATACATTCTCCATCCACATATTCTTGTATCAATTCAAGTAATTCTTCTGGTAATACATGTATTGCTTTTTTATAGCTCATTTTGCTCTCCTATTAAACAGTAATTTTTTATTAGGAATAGCAAAGGGCTATCTGTATATTAAATTTTATAGTTGCAATAGCCCTTGCTATGCAAAAATAAAGATTAAATCAAGCATAAAGTCTCACCCCTCCTTATACCACAGCAATACATATAAGTCTATCAATAGCACAAATAGTTGTCAATCAACATAATTTCTTTATTTTTTATTTATATTTGTAGTTTATTACATATCAAATTAGAATTGTTAATTAACAGAAACTTTTTACATTGATGGGTTTATTACTGAACATGGAACTCCAACTATACATTTTCCACAGATATCACATCCACCTATATAAGAATATTTTTTCTCATTTATCATGCACATTTCATAACACTTATTTCTATCAAACCCATCTTCTTTTAAAGCTTCTTTCACACATTTACTTACACACTTTTTACAACTGTTATTATGTTTATACAAGCAGTATTCCTTTTCTGGTCTTTTAGTTGGTTCTAATTTTAAACTTGTGATTATACTTCCTACCCTTCCACAACATCCTTTTTCTGTAATAAGCATATTATTTAGACCAAAAGTTCCAAGACCTGCTATGAATGCTACATGTCTTTGTGACCAATCACTAATCAATTTATCATTGTCAAAATTATATGACCCAGGAATAGCGTAGGAGTCAAACCCCATGTTTCCTAGCTCTTCACATAAAAAAGTATTCAAGTCAGAAATCAATTTATTAGTTTCTATATAAGCTCTTGCCCAACTTTCTGAACATTCAAGCCCTCCAATATTACTATCATTTATGTTTTTATCAAAGGGTATAAAATATGTAATTATAGTCTTACCATCTTTCAAGAAGTCTTTTGGCATAGCATGAGATGTTCCTATAACTTTTTTTAACTGCTGAAACATTTCATCTTCAGCAGATGCATAGGCAAATAAAAGTTCTTGCCATTTTGAATTTACATTATTTGACTTATTGTAATCTTTTACAAAACGGTTCATTAATTCTTCAATTTTAGTTTTCATAATATCCCCCTAGACAATTCTATCTCTAATTTCATGTTATTATTTTATATTATATACCAGTACTCTATATTATGCTTTATCAATTGATATCAAAATAAAAAACTTCCAGCATCTAAATTAGATGCTGAAAGTCTATTTATTTCAATTATTTAATCTAACTAATTGAAATTCCTGCACTTGCATATCCTGCTACAGTATTAACTAATGAAAGACCTGAAGCTGATGCAGTAAATACTAATAGGAAACGAGTTTCTGCTGTTGCTGGTATGCTTAATCCTGTTGCTATTCCAGTGGAAATTGTTCCTACTGACAATAACCCTGTAAGTGGTGGAGCTAGTGTAACTGTTGCTCCTGGTACAGCTGTAAATGTATTATTTGGTGTAGTTGATTGGTAAAGTGTAGCTGTAATTGTAACTGTTGAACCAATAAGTGAAAGTGCTAATGTTGTACTAAAATATGCTGAAATAGATGTTATTGTTCCAGCTCTTGGCATTGAAAATGCAAAGTTAGTCAATGTTCCTGCTGGGTTTGTAAGATCTATTGTTCCACCAACTATACTTACACCTGGAGCTGAACTACCAAAACCAACAAATCCTGGTGTTCCTATTAATCCACCAGCTATAGTTGTAAGTGATAGTGGTATACCTGATGAAAAAGGTATTATTGCACTAGCTCCTGCTATTCCTGTTGCTCCTGTTGTTCCAGTTGCTCCTGTTGCTCCAGTCGCTCCTGTTGCCCCAGCTAATCCTGTTGCTCCTGTTGGACCTACTAATCCATCTGCTCCTGTTGGACCTGTTGCTCCTGTTGGGCCTGTTGCTCCATCTGCTCCTGTTGGGCCTGTTGCCCCTGTTGGACCTGTTACTCCTGTTGCTCCATCTGCTCCTGTATTTCCTGTTGCTCCTGTTGGACCTGGTACTCCATCTGCTCCTGTGTTTCCTGTTGCTCCTGTTGGGCCTGTTGCTCCATCTGCTCCTGTATTTCCTGTTGCTCCTGTTGGACCTGTTGGACCTGGTACTCCATCTGCTCCTGTGTTTCCTGTTGCTCCTGTTGAACCTACTAATCCATCTGCTCCTGTTGGACCTGTTGCTCCTGTCGCTCCTGTTGCTCCTGTTATTCCTACCCCTGTTGCTCCTGTATTTCCTGTTGGGCCTGTTGCTCCAGGTGTTCCTATTGGACCTGTTGGGCCTGTTGGGCCTGCCAATCCATCTGCTCCTGTATTTCCTGTTGCTCCTGTTGGGCCTGTTGGACCTGTTGCTCCATCTGCCCCTGTATTTCCTGTTGCTCCTGTTGGGCCTATCAATCCATTTGCTCCTGTTGGACCTGTTGGGCCTGTTGGGCCTGTTGTTCCAGGTGTTCCTGTTGCTCCTGTTGGACCTATTAGACCTGTTGCTCCTGTTGCTCCTACTCCTGTTGCTCCTGTTGGACCTGTTGGACCTGTTACTCCAAATCCTGTTGCTCCTGTTATCCCGGTTGGACCTGTTATTCCATTTGCTCCTGTTACTCCTGTTGGGCCTGTTGGGCCTGTTGGACCTGTTACTCCATCTGCTCCTGTATCTCCTGTTGCTCCTGTTGGACCTGTTACTCCAAATCCTGTTGCTCCTGTTGCTCCTGTTGGGCCTGCTGAACCTGTTGCTCCTGTTGGGCCTATTAACCCTGTTGCTCCTGTGTTTCCTGTTACTCCTGTGTTTCCTATTGTTCCTGTTGGACCCATTGGTCCGGTTGTACCTGTTGGGCCTGTGGGACCTGTTCTACCTCTGGGACCCATTGGACCTGTTGGACCTATACATGATGGTGGGCAACCATGATGACAGTCACAACTATTACAACTATCGCAACCGCTATTGCAATCACCATAATTGTTATCATGGTTATTACCATCAAATGGGCCAAAATATTTATTTTTACTCATTACTTAAAGCACCTCCTAATATATTTGAGCTTTCATGCTCTCTACATAATATGTCAAAATTAGTATTATTGTGACTTATTAATAACTTTTATATTTACTAAAATAATTTTCATTGTATAAAATAGCACTATCGTTAGGTTTGATTTCTTTTGCTTTTTCATGATAAGATATGGCTTTATCCATTTCTCCTAGTTTGTCATAGCATACACTTAATTGTATACACGGCAAGTATCCATAACAATCATTTGACTTAAATCCTCCATTAATGTCATTTTTATCTCTAGTTAACGCTACCTTATACCAAAAAATAGCTTCTTTATATCTTTGTCTATCAAACAAGTGCTTTCCTATATCACAGCAAACTTCTGCTCTTGGCTCATCAAATTCAAAGCTTCTAAATAAAGAATATAAGGCACTTTTTTCATCATTAATTAAGTAATAGCATGTGGCTAAATCTCTGCAAGCACTTATACAGTCCTCAATCCACCCTTTTGAAGAGTCTAAAAACTTAGTAAAACCTTCTATAGCGTCTTTATACCTTGCATTGTAATACAATTCTCTTGAGTAATAAAACTGATGTCTTGGCTCCAATATCCTACCTTCTGAAATCATTTTTTCAAAAATTCTGAGATTTCTTAAAGGGTCCTGTCTGTGAAGTTTTTTATGTGATATTGCAATGTCAGAATAAAATATTTCTCCAACAAGAGGTATTACTTCATGAATAGGGTCAACCCATTTATAATTAGAACTTCTCTTAAATAAGCGTTCTCTATAATATGATAAAGTTGGTTTTCCGTTTTCATCAAATGATACATTATATTTTGCCATGACCATATCAATAGAAGTATCTAAATTTTCCTTAACTTTTGATAATTCTTTTCTATCATCTTCTAAAATTATGTCATCTGCATCAAGCCACATTATATAGTCTTTAGAAGCTTTAGAAAATGAAAAATTTCTCGCAACAGAGAAATCATCTATCCATTCGAAATCGTACACCATGTCCGTATATTTTGAAACTATTTCTTTTGTGGAATCTGTAGAACCAGTATCTACAACTATAATTTCATCTACTATATCCTTTACACACTCTAAACATCTGCCTATAACTTCTTCCTCATTTTTAACAATCATGCACAAACTTATTGTAATCATAATGTACAACTCCTTTGTCTTTTATATATTACAGACATAAGTAATATATGGTATTTCCTCTTATTTTGTTATTGAAAGTTAGAAAATTTTTAACGACAAAAAATCAGTAGGTAAGTTTATTTATCATGTATATTTATAGTTCATTTTTATTGAATTCATAATTTAAATACTTCGATTTGATTGATATGTATTTTTGCGTTACCATAAGTATAAGAATATGTAAAATTTAATCATTCATACAATATAAAAAATTAAACTATTTTTGGTAGGAGGTAAATTATGAAAAAATACTTTGAAATGTTAAAATCCAGTGGAGCTGATATTGCAGTTTCAATAGACCCTAAAACGATTGTCACAGCGGCATGGACAATTTATAAGTGTCAGTTTGGTTGTAATACATATGGTCATAGTCATTGTTGTCCGCCCAACACTCCAACTTATCAACAGACACAAGCAATAATAGATTGTTACAGAAAAGCTATTTTATTTCGATGTCACAAAATGAGTATTGTTACTCCTCTAGCTGTTGAAATAGCAAGAGAACTTTTTTTAGATGGATACTATAAAGCAATTGCTTTTGGAAGTGGTCCTTGTACAAAGTGTGCCAAATGTAATCCTGATACTTGTAGTTTTCCTAACAAGACTGCTCCATCAATGGAAGCATGTGGTATTGATGTTTTTGCTACAGTAAGGTCAAATGGACTTGAAATAAATACTTTGCGAGAAAAGGGAGAAATTCAAAATCACTTTGGTTTATTATTAGTTGATTAAAAAAATTAATATTTTCTACTCAGCTTAACCAGTGTGGTCTATAAGTTATAATACCATTACAACCACATTGGTTAATATCTCTAGAAAATATCTAAACTTGTATGTAAAATTACTATTTATTAATCATTTACTTGCCATTTTAAAAACTTCTTTTTTAAACAAAAAATAACCATGTTTATTTAAACATGATTATTTTAATATTAGTTATATACTATATATTAAGCTTTTAAAAGAGTACTCTACTCTCTTTTCTCCATTATACAATCAATTAATCCGTATTCTTTAGCTTCCAGTGCAGACATAAAATTATCTCTATCTGTATCTATTCTAATATCTTCTATTGATTTTCCAGTATTCTCAGAAAGAATTCTATCTAATTTTTCCTTTTTTCTCAATATATTATCTACTGCTATTTTTACATCTGTTGCTTGCCCTTTAACACCACCCATAGGTTGATGTATCATAATCTCTGCATTAGGTAGGGCATATCTTTTTCCTTTTGTACCTCCAGCAAGTAAAAAGGCGCTCATACTTGCAGCCATACCAATACAAATAGTTGATACATCACATCTGACATAGTTCATAGTATCGTATATAGCAAACCCTGATGTTACAACCCCTCCTGGGCTATTTATATATATAGTTATATCTGCATCTGGGTCTTCTGATTCTAAGAATAGTAATTGAGCTACTACCAAACTTGCAATAGCATCATTAATTTCTTCCCCTATAAATATAATTCTATCTTTTAATAGTTTTGAATATATATCATAAGACCTTTCACCTTGACCTGTCTGTTCAATCACATGTGGTACTAAATTCATGCTACTTTCACCTCACAATTAATATTAAAGTTGAGATAAGAATTGATTTCATCTCTTCTTCGTTCATAATTAATACTTGTATAAGAAATACACTCTACATTTTGGATTTGATGATTTGAATTTAAAACAAATCTTTGTTGAATAGGATAAAATTCATCTTTACTTCTATATATTTGTGGAGATTCTTTATATAAAGTTTTAAATGCTAATGTGAAAGACTGGTGTGTAGCATATCCAACTGTAAGAGCTATATCTATAATGTATTTATCTGTAAATACAAGTTGTCTAGCTGCTTCAGTAAGTCTCCTTCTTTTAATGTATTGATGTATAGTACATCCCACAATATTTGTAAACATTCTGTGTAAATGATATTTTGAATAACTAGCAACATCAGCTATTTTATCTAGATTTAGATTTTCTGTAAGATGTTCTTCTATATAATCAATGATTTCCATAATCACATCTGTATTTGTTTTCAACCTCATCATCTCCTTTTAAGTATTATAACTCATACAAGAATTTTCTTCTTAATATAAATTGCTATCTTAAATAAATGACTTGTATAAAAACTTAATTAATAATAAATTTACAATTTGTTGAATTACTTTAGCTATCATTTATTAATTTTATTTTTCCTATATTCTTTCAGACCTTTATTTAATAAAATAGATTCTTTCTTATCTCTTTTACAAGTAGCAAGTGTTATACAAAGATAGATAATAAATATAGATAGTGCTATAAACAGAGCTTGAAAAATATGCCCACTATCAATCCAATTACTTTTAAATGAAAACCACATAACAAAAACAAACAGAAAAATCATATGAATTACTTGACGAATTAGTAACTCTTTTCTACCTAGTTCTCGTTTTGAATAAAAAATTAATGTGGATAGAGATGTTACCAATGCAATTAATAAAATCTGTTGGAAAATACTTATACTAAATGTCTCGTCAGGGCTAAATAATAGACAAGAAGTAAAAACAGATATTAAAACTCCTGTAGTTATCATACAAAAATAACGAACTACATTCTTTAGTATATTTATTAAATTCATATTCAATCAACTCCTTTATATCCTTAGTTTTTTCTTCAATATTGGTACATATTGACGTGAAATAATTGTCTTTTCACCATTATCTAGTATTACTTCAAATCTACCATTAAACGCTGGTACAATTGAGTCTATTTTTGTAAGATTTAATATTACAGACTTGGATATTCTAAGAAAATCACTATTAAAAAAAATTTCCTCAATCTGATAAAGCTTCTTCTTAAACTCATAAACATCATTTTTACAATAAAGTTAAGTATGATTATCTACAGATTCGAAGTAATAAACATCTAAAGGATTGATACGATAGAGTTGTTCATTTTTATATGCTATAAGAGACTCTCTTTGCATCCTGATGTTAAAAATCAATTTAAGCATTTCATCATCAAGATTTCTGCATCTTATGATAATTTCATCCTCTTCTCCATCTAATGGAGTTTCAATTACTACTTTCACTCTAACACATCCTTTCTTTTGATTTCTATAAAAAGACTATACTGTATTTTCCTACTATTAATTTCTAGCTTTCTTTTCTTGATACCATAAGTATAGTAACAAAATAAAAGACTATTGCAGAAATAACTAGAAACATAATATGAATTGAAGTTTCATGCAAACTGCCAATACCACCAAATGTTACTCCCATATGTTCATTAAATACAGTCAATACATTTGTTGAATCCACAAATGTTACTTTTGATGGAGACTCCGTAATAATTTGTCTAAGTAATACAGTCCCATGTGAAATTGGAAATAACTTTATAATGGTTTGTACTGCTTGAGGTAAGCTTCCAATAGGTATATAAATTCCTGTCAAGAATCCAATAAGAGTACCTATAATCGTAGAAGCAGTTGCAAATGTATCTATGCTATTTAACAAATTTACAATAAAAAATATCATTGCACTAGATGATAAAACTGTTAATAATATTACACCAATGACCTTTATAATAGAAAGCATAGGTAAAAATTGTCCCCCACTTAATACAATATATATCTCTGCAAGTATAAATGTAAATATACTCATAATTACACCAATTAAATATGAACTTAAAATATATCCTCCTACCAGCTCTCTCATCTTAACAGGCGAACAATAAAAATCTTTGGTTCTTTTTAATTCCTTATCCAATACTGTAACTCCAAATGAACCCATTGTTGTAGTTACAGAAACAACAGAAATAATTCCTGCCATTGCCCAACTATTCATTAATATATCTATGTCTTTAATATTTGGATAACCTTCCTTCAAATTTTCTCCTAAAAAAATAACATATATAGCGATTACAATTATTGCACCTAAAAAAGATGAAAATACGCCTCTTTTATTTCTTAAAAAAATCATTATATTTCTTTGTGCTATATTAAACATTTTTTTCACCTCTATTTCTAACTATATTCAAAAATACATCATCTAAATTATTTGCTTTGTATTTATATTTTAGTTCATGAGGTGAACCTTTTGCTGTTATAACACCATAATCAAGCATTACAATATAATCAGCTTTTGAAGCCTCCTCCATATAATGGGTTGTAAGAACTATAGAAAAACCATATTGTTTTTGTAATTTTAATATAGTATCCCATACACATTTTCTAGCTTCTGGGTCAAGCCCTGTTGTAGGCTCATCTAGAAACAGTATTTTAGGAGTATTTAAAAGAGCTCTTGCTATATCAGCCCTACGCTTTTGACCTCCAGACAATTTACCATATGGTCTATCTATAAATTCCATAGCTCCTACAGATAAAGCAGATTCATGCACAATTTGTCTTACTTTATCTTTATTCTTAATATAAAATTTTGCACGAATTGTAAGATTCTCTCTTACTGTCAAGAGTGGGTCTAGTATACTTTCTTGAAATACTACTCCAATTTTTTCTTTAATCTTATTATCCTCTACACCTAACTTATGCCCATCTATAATCACTTCTCCACTATCATAATTCAATAATGTACAAAGAATATCAATTGTTGTAGATTTTCCAGCACCATTAGCTCCCAGTAATGCAAACAAATTACCTTCCTCTACATAAAAATCAATCCCTTTCACAGCTTTAAAAGCATCATAGCTTTTTTGCAAATTAATTACTTCTATTATCTTATTCATCCATTTCATCTACCTTCCTTAATTGATGATTTCAGAATACAATAAGTAATTTGTCCACACAATACAATTAGAAGTATGTAGTATAAATGAATATGTGAGTTGTAAAAAAACTAAAGTAAAATACATACCTAAAAATAAGCTATTGTAAAAACATTCCCTATACATCTTGATTTGTATGTATTATTTTGCTAAGTATTCTTACTCCCTGTTCAATTTCATCAAAAATAAGATGAGCATATCCTAGGACAACTTCATGGTCATATTCTACTTTACTCTCAATTGCATATTGCTGTACAGGATAAATCATAAATTTGTCTTGATAATGATATGTCACTATTTCTATTAATTGTAATCCATATTTTAATACCTCCAAAAGTGGTTCTATAAAATTACTATAAAAATGGAACTACAAAATCCACTTTTTACTTGCTAAGATTATACCATAAAACAAAAAATAAAAAGGAGTCTAAATTATGTTAGAAATATCAAGTAGAGTAAAAGAAATTTATCCCAATATTAAATTTGGAGTTATGATTGTAAATATGACCTATTCAACGCCTAATGAAGAAAATTTTTTACTTCTTAAAACCTCTGAAATTGAAAATATTATTGCACAAAATCCTGAATACAATCGTAAAGAAAAGATTAAAACAGAACCTCTTTCCAACTACATAAAGTATTATAAAAAATTTAAGAAAACTTATCCTGTATTACTTCAACTAGAATCCCTTTTACTAAAATCAAAAGGTATTCCAAATGTAAGTCTACCTATTCAAGCAATGTTTTTAGCAGAATTAAAAAATCTTCTTCTAACAGCAGGACATGACCTTGATAAAATAGAATCACCTTTAAAAATAGATTTAGCAAATGAAAATGAACATTTTTATGGTATAGGAGAAAGAGAGCAAACTCTAACAAGAGACGATTTATTTTTATCAGATAACCTTGGTATACTATCTAGTATTCTTAATGGACCAGATAATCGTACAAAGATTACAAAAGAAACTAAAAATATTCTATACTTTGTATATGGCCCTGATGGAGTTTCTGAAAAACAAATTTATGACCACCTAAGCGATATAAAAGATTATATTTTAAGTGGTTTTCCAGACTCGAAAATTGATTTAATTGATGTATTTTAATTAATATCGATGTATTTTTATTAATATAATGAAAATTTAAGTTTAGTGGATATTCAAAGTATTAGTAGGTATTCTAAGTAATTAAAATAGTGAAGTATACATCATTGTTCAATCAGATATATACTTCACTAAAATTAATTTTATATAAGCATTAACTTTTTATAGAACTTTATTTAAAAAAATAACTCATTATACATCTCATATAGATAACTTACTTTTATATCTAAAGAGTTTCATAAGAAACAATTTCATTTAAAGGAAGACGAGTTTTATCATGTCTATTTGGGCTTTCTGGTGTTCCAGCCTCATATCCTATTAGTAATATGTTTACTGGTTCAAGATTATCTGACAAATTAAATTCTTCTTTAATTACATCTGGATTAAAATAACATACCCATACACTCGCTAACCCAAGTTCAGTTGCTTGTAACATCATGTGGTCGGTGATTATACTTGTATCAATATCTGTAAGTTGTTTACCATCAAAAGGTCTTGTCCAAACTTTATCCTTATCTCCACATACGATAATTGCTAATGGTGCATCATATATATTTGCAGCCTTAGAAACTTTATTAAGACCCTTTTTTTCTTGTATTACAATTAATCTTTGAGGCTGACGATTACCCCCTGTTGGAGCTATCCTAGCAACTTCTAAAATTTTATCTAGTTTTTCTTTTTCAACCTTTTTATCCTGATAATTACGACAAGAATATCTTTTTTTGGCGATTTCAACAAAATTCATTTATTTCCCCCCTATCATTTTATTGGGCTAAGTTGATGATTTATTTAACCTATGCTATAATCTTATCACTATAATTATATATTACAATAATGCACTTTTTTGTAACATAGTACCAAAAAGGGTACTTCAAAATATATTGAGAGGTCTAAAAAAATGAAAAAATGTTCAAGTAATTACAGTTGTCCTATAGAAGCAACACTTGCATTGATTGGTGGTAAATATAAAACACTTATCCTTTGGCATCTTAAAGATACCACATTAAGATTTAATGAACTTAGAAAATTAATTACTAAAGCAACTCCTAAAATGCTAACTCAACAATTACGTGAATTAGAAACAGATGGTTTTATTATAAGAGTTGTTTATCCTGTTGTACCTCCAAAAGTGGAATATTCATTATCCGATTTTGGAAAAAGCATTATTCCTATTTTAGATGTTATGTGTGATTGGGGTTCTGATTACTTAAATAAACTTTAATTTATTATAATTTAAATCCCATAGCTAATTTTACAACTTCCATATGTTCCTTAGATGTCAACATTTCTAAAAGCTTAAAAGCTACATGTGGTGCGGTTTCTGGACAATATGAAGTTATAATATTTCTATCTACAACAATTGGCTCATTGACTACATTTACATCAAATTCACTTAACTGTTTTTGTCTTTGACCATCTTTTAAATGATATGTAGTAGCTTTACGATTTTTTAAAACACCGCTTTTACCAACAGATAAAGCTGCTACACAAATAGTAGCAATTATCTTTTCCTTTGTATCAAACTCTCTTATTAAGTTTAAAAAAGATGTATCATATGCTTCATCATAAAATCCAAACTCTTCAAATCCTCCAGGAATAGCTAAAGCATCATAATCATCTACACATATTTCATCTATTGTTTTGTCAACTAATACTGGAACATTAAATGTGCTTACAACTTGCTTTTTAAATCCACCAGTTACTACATCTATATCGTAATCATAATCATTTCTAGCCCATCCCATAACATCTACAAATACGCTAAATTCCATAGTTTCAAAACCTTTTGCTAAAAAAACTAAAACTTTCATATTGTATTTTCCTCCTAAAAATATGTAATAAAGTAGGTATTAATATAATCACCATTTAAGTCTATGCTCATCTAAAAAATATCTTTGATTGTATTAATTTCCTCTTTAATTGTTGATAAAACAATGGTTGTATTGGCTTTCTGGATTCCTCTGATTTTTTTCAAAGTTATTGCTATAAATTCTTCAAGTTCATTTGTATCCTCTGCTAATACTTTTATTAAATAATCATATTCTCCTGAAATGTGATGACATTCTAATACAATGTCATACTCCAATATAGTCTTCTTAAACTCTTCTATACTTTTAGATAAATCTGTATTGATAAATATGAAAGCTAAAAGTTTATATTTTGTTTTTTCTCGATTGATTTGAATAGTATACTTTTGAATTATATTTGACTGTTCAATTTTCTTTATACGCTCTGAAACTGCTGGTATTGATAGATTAACTTGTCTACTTATTTCAGAAGTTGAGGCTCTACTGTTCTTTTTTAGAGAATTAATTATTTTTAAATCTATCTCGTCTATATCTATTCACCTCCTTAATTATTTAGTATAATTTTAGCTAATAATTTAAAATAAGTAAATAATTTAAATTATTTCAATAAAATTTAATGAAAATTAATACTTATCATTAAATTTTTAAACTAATTAAATATAACATACATAATACACTTAAAATATTTAAACTAAATTAATGTTAGTATTTTTATTGTATATCAACTCAATTTTCTAAGTGTAAAGCTAATACTCTTCAAATTATTATTTTATAGTAACAAACTTTTTTATTTTATAAAAAAAGTAATGATTATAATTTATATATTTATAAAATTACAATCATTACTTAGTAATTAATATTAGATGTATTTCTCTACATACATATATTATATATATTCTTTTATATACCTTTAAATTTATCTACGTTTTTAAGAAATGTATCTTTTGGCATAGGCTTTGCATACAAATAACCTTGTGCATAATAACAATCAATACTCATTAAAAATTCTGCTTGTTCTATCCTCTCAACCCCCTCACAAATTACCTCTAATCCCAAGTCATTTGCCATCTCAACTACTTTACTAATAATCTTACCTACTTTACCTTTTCCTTCAGAATTATCTAAGAGAGATTTATCTATTTTAAGAATATCTACAGAAACTTGATTTAGAAGATGTAATGAAGAATATCCAGAACCAAAATCGTCAACAGAAATTAAAAAACCAAGCTCCTTAATCTCATTTATCATATCATTTGATATACTATCATTTTCAAATAGACTTTCAGTTATCTCAAGTTCAATTACACTTTTAGGTATATCATATTTAGCAAGCAAATTTTGTAATCTATTTATATAATCTTTTTTCTGAAAATGTACTCTTGATTGATTTACAGAGATTGAAATGGGTTTAACTCCAGAATCTATCCAAAACCTTGTCAACTTACATACTTCTTCTAACACAAAAAAATCAACATCTATAATTCCACCACTCTTTTCAAGTATAGGAATAAATTCTCCTGGAATCATAAATCCAAGTTCTTTATGATTCCACCTAACAAGTGCTTCTGCACCAATAATGTTATTTGTTCTCATATCAAACTTAGGTTGATAATAAACCTGAAATTCATTATGTTCTAATGCATAATCTATTCTATCAACAATCTCTTTTTCTTTGTTAAGACTTTCTCTGAGAGATTCATCAAAATATATAATAGATGAATTACTTCTTTTTGCTTTTCTTCTAGCAATTTCAGCATAATCAATAGCTTTTGTAATAACAATGTCTTCATCTTTGATAATATATACTCCAAAGTTTGCCTTTACTTTAATGCCAAGCCCCTTAACTTCAAAGTATGAAGTACTTTTACTTATATCAATAAGAGTTAATTCCAAATCTTTTTTTAAATCATAAGGTAAAAGTAAAAGAAAATGGTCCGCTTTTACATGAGCTATTAATGCCCTGTCTCCAATAACTCTATTCAAAACTGATGCAATTTCTTTTATAATCATATCTCCAGAATCTCTACCATAATTTTCATTTATGATAGCAAACTTAGATATATCAAAAGCAATTAATGCATAAAATTTTTCTCTATGCTTTTCTAGAACTCGTGGTGCTTGTTCTTCAAATCCATTGTAATTCCAAACTCCATTCTCTATATCTTTAAATGCCAAATTAAAAATATGAGTGGAATGTCTTTTGTTGATTGCAATAACATAAGAAAGTACTGCTATTATAACTAAAAAGAAACAAAAAGAAATTAAAACTGTTTGAACTGGATGCTGATGAATATACTGTGATAAACTAATTTTATAGTCTTGAAAAATTGTATGCTTTGCAATAATTTCTGAATACTCATCTTTATTAAGTGCATTTATTCTCTTATCCAAAATGGAATATAATGTTGGATTTATATTTTTTCCAACACCTAAAGATATATTAGTTTTATAATCATTAACTAGAATTGCTTTTAAATTATTATAATCTTTTTGTATATAGTCTTCAGCAGAATATGTATTTACAAATGCAGCATCTGCATCTCCACTTTTCACTGCATTTATAGCTTTTTCTTCAGATTTATATCTTTGAATGTTGATACCTTTATAGTGTTCTTTGAGATACTCATCATTGAATGTATCGCTCTCAGCAACAGCTATATTATCAAATTTAGTATTTTTGTAATTTTTAGTTATCATGCTATAGTTCAATGTCATATAAGGAGATGTAATCTTAATTCCATTCTGCTCTGCCCATCCATAATCTGAATTAAAAAAACATATAACATCTGCCTTCCCCTCTTTTACCATATCAATCGATTCTTTATATGAATTAGCTTTTACATAATCTATACTTAATCCAAGATCTTTTACAATTAAATTAAATATATCTGGTACAATACCTTTAAGTCCACCTGTATCTAAATATGATAATGGATAGGAGTTTGGCATACTTACTACACGTATATTATTATTTCTTTTTAAGTAATCTCTTTCTTCCCTAGAAAGAATAGATGTATCTTTATTACTAGACTGATAGTACTTACTATATAAATTAAACTTATATGCCGGATTATCCATTTCAATATCTTCTAAAGCTTCATTTACCTCTTGTAACAGTTCATTATTGCCTTTTTTTACAATACAATAAAATGGAGATGGAGAAAATTGCGCAATTACGTTTTCGTTTTTGACTTTTCTCAAACTACTAGTTAATATTGCATCTACTTTTTCACTTTTTAATGCATTTTCCAATTCTTCCTGATTTTTAAAATATTTAGATGTGTAATTAAATCCTTTTTCATTTGCAAATTTCTTTAAATGTTCATTTCTACTATTTCCATAAAGTAGTCCAACCTTTATTCCATTAAAATTTTTATAATCATTTGGTGTATACTTTGAGTTTCCGCTTTTTACTGTAAGTCGTGCATAACTACTTCCCATAGGTACTTCTGAAAAATCAAATTTCTCAGCACGTTCTTTTGTATATTGTGCAGAAGTAAGTAAGTCAATCTGTCCATTTTCTAACATAGTTTGACACTCTTCCCATGTACCAGATACATATTCATATGTCCAACCAGTATGCTTTGCAATCTCATGAAGATATTCATATCCATACCCATTTCTATTTCCATTTTTATCATAATCATGATATCCTTCAAAATCAAAAAAACCTACTTTTATAACACGACTTTCTGTCTTTGCAAGTGATTGTATTGGAAAACACATAAATATCATACAATTAATTAAAAATATGATGAAAATCAGTCTCTTAATTGACACAAACTTTAGCCCCCCCCCTCATATAAAATCTTCTCTCAAATTATTTATAATCATTCTAATAATAAATTACTTAGATTTATATCATGCATAAACTTATCATTACACTTAATACTAAAAAAATATATGTTTATCTAAGAATAAATAAACATATATTTTTAGTGATTACTCTGAAAGTATAACTTTATATAGTCATTATATATTTTTATTTATTATAATTATATAAATATCTTAGCATACCATTGAAAGTTCAACAATACTACACCTTTGATTTTATAAGTTGCAATATTTTATGAATATACTTTGCACTGACAAAACAGGAACTTTGACTCAAGATAAAGTAATCTTAGAATACTCTCTTGATATTCATGGAAACTAACACTTTTAACAACAATCGGAATTACAATTGGGACTATTATACCTTATACACCATTTGGAAATGCTATTGGTATGATTCCACTTACAAATATTTACTTTATCGGGTTGATTTTTACTATCTTATCTTATATGGTATTAGTAACTATGTTAAAAAAAATCTTTGCAAAAAAATATGGAGAATTGCTATAATTTAAACCTATTGTATTATAAAAGTTGTCATGTAAAAATATCTTTTATATTGACTATGATTAAGTATTATGATACCATGATTTAAGCTATAATTAGTGATATATGTATTAAATTAAATAAGAAAAAATCAAAAGTACAATAGTACAATTTAAATATAAATGAATTAGAATTAATATTGAGATTAGGATGTGAACAATTATGATTTATATAAAATTAGTTAAACTTGTTAGAAAACTTAACTCTACACAAATGTATACGATGAAGCGTTGTGTAGAGGTTAATCTGGAAGCTTAAAGCTTCTATCTTCATCGGCAAATATAGGTTTAGTGTAGTTTTTTAACTATGCTTATTTAAATTTACCTATTTGCCGATAGATATATAGATTTTACGGCCATAGATAGCAATGCTTATCTATGGCCTTTTGTTTTTCCAAAAGCAGAGGTCGGCATTTTATAATGCTATTCCTCTGCTTTTTTTATTTTCATAAAATTTTTATAGTAAAAAAGGAGTTTGAATTATGAGTTTATTAAAAGTAAATAATTTATCACAATGTTTTATGGATAAATCACTGTACGAAAAAGCTGACTTTGATTTATTCAAAGGCGAACATATAGGTGTGGTTGGCCAAAATGGTGTAGGTAAAAGCACCTTAATTAAAATTTTATTAGGAGAAGTTATCCCTGATACAGGAGAGATTAAGTGGCAACCTAATATTAAAATAGGTCATCTGGACCAATATGCAGATATTAATAGAGATACAACAATATCTCTGTATTTGCACACTGCATTTGAAGACCTCTATACAATAGAAAAAGAAATGAATTTGCTATATCAGGAAAGTGCTATATCTGGAAATGAGCAACAACTTATTAAGGCATCAACTTATCAAGAGCAATTAATAGCAAGTGATTTCTACTCTATAGACAATGAAATAAATAGGGTAGCAAATGGTCTTGGACTAGATTCAATAGGAATGAATCGTATTATTGGGGAACTTAGTGGAGGTCAAAGAGCAAAAGTAATTATGGCAAAATTATTACTTTCTAATTATGAAGTTTTATTATTAGATGAACCAACAAATTTTTTAGACAAAGAACATGTTGAATGGCTTGCCAATTATCTAAATACATTTAGAGGTGCATTTATTGTAGTCTCACATGATTTTGACTTTCTAGAAAAAATCTCCACAGGTATTCTCGATATAGAATTTGGAATGATTAAAAAGTATCATGGAAAGTACTCAGAATTTCTTAAACAAAAATCACACTTAAGGGAGGATTATATTAGAAAATATCAAGCACAACAAAAGAAAATAGAAAAAGAAGAAACATTTATACGTAAAAATAAAGCTGGTGTAAATTCAAAAATTGCAAGAGGAAGACAGAAACAATTGGATAGAATAGAAAGAATAGCTCCTCCTAACTTTACAGGAAAACCGTGTATCCAATTTGCAGAAATTGAAATGTCTGTACAAAACTCACTTACAGTAACTAATCTTGAAGTTGGATACTATTATCCATTACTTCCAAAATTAAATTTTTCTGTTAATGCAGGTCAAAAAATAGTTATAACTGGATTCAATGGAATTGGTAAATCCACTTTGCTAAAAACATTGGTTAAAGATATTCCTTGTATTTCTGGAAACTTCATCTTCTCAGAGCAGATAAAAATTGGTTATTATGAACAGGATTTAAAATGGGAAAATCCTACTAAAACACCACTTCAAATAATGGCAGATAAGTATCCAAAATTAAGTACAAAAGAAATCAGACGCTCTTTAGCCAAGTGTGGTGTAAAAGAAGAACATGTTTCAAGAAGTGTTTCCACTCTAAGTGGAGGTGAACAGTCTAAAGTTAAATTATGTTGTATGATGCTATCCCCTTGTAATTTCTTGATTTTAGACGAACCAACTAACCACTTTGATGCAGAAACAAAAGATGCTTTACAAAATGCTTTGAAACAATTTAAAGGAAGTATTATTTTGGTTTCTCACGAAGAAAAGTTTTATAAAGGTTGGATTGACAAGGTATTTAATATAGAAAAACAATTGATATAAATTCCTATACTATTAGGAGATATTATGTTTATTGACAATACTAATTATTAATTATTTTTAATATTTCAGTATCTCTTGTATTTGTTATATTTGAGACTATAAATATTTTACTAAAGTATAAATATATTAATAGGCACTCATAAATGGGTGCCTAAAAAACAACTACTAGAATTCAGTCTAATCAACTCTATTCACAAGCTTATATCCAAGCCCTTTGACTGTTATAAGTATTTTAGGATTTGAAGGATTATCTTCAATCTTTTCTCGTGAACTACCATCCACTTAACTACCTACGGTAATGTTTGAAGTGGTGGCTTCTTGGTCAAGATAACTATTGTTAT
>NZ_JAGWDA010000031.1:0-19888 GCF_020657875.1 Clostridioides sp. ZZV14-6150
CAGAGTTATAACTGACATATTTAATAATTCTGCAAATTCTTTAGGTTTATAATGTTTACTCATATAATCACACCTTTATGTGATTATATTATACTATATTTGATTATATTTAAATATATTTTTATTTTCTAATTACAACTCCTTAATTTTAAGCCTTAAATACTATAAAAAGTAATTGTAAAGCAAAAGAATTTTAAAAATATAATAGCACAATAAACATGACAACAGAATGTCATGTTTATTAAATAATATTAATCTATTACCATTATAAAAGAAATTAATTCTAAACTGTTATAAACCAAAGATAGCAAAATTACATTGACTTGTAAAGTTTTTAGAAGTAGGATATAAATATTAAAATTAATAAATTAAGGTTTTTAAATGAAATGTATCAATAAGATTACATAAAGATGGGATGGAGATTTTATATGAAAAAAATGCCAGAAGAAAAAATAAATACAGATACACAGGAAATATCACAACAAAAATTTAGAGAATGGAAATCTGTATATGAAAAATATAGAAGTACTTTAAATGTAAATTCTAAGTCTATTTTAGAATTAATAGAATATTTAAAACAAAAATATACACTAAAAGAAGAAGCTTCGGAAGAATTTAACAATGTAGTCATTAATAATATTAAGTTAAATAAACCTTTTTCAAAAAAGATACCGAGCAATAAAGAATTAAAACCTATTGTATTTACAATTCAAAATGAAGGAAACGCAAAGACTTTATATGAAAATCAGGAAGAAGTTTATAGTGCTTGTTCTATTGTTGTGGGTATGGAATTTGAAACAGGCTGTGTTTTTGTGGAAGGGAGTAGTGAACTTACTGATGAAATAACTGTATTTAAAGGATTAGATGAAGATGATATAAATAATTATTATCTAGTAGCAAATTATGTTAGATGTCTAAAGAAATATAATCTTATAGATTAATAAATACTTTAAATTAGGTAGAGTAAATTTAGTATAGTTAATTTACATACAGTAAAGCTTATAAGTATAACTTATAAATATAAAATTAGATAGAGTTGCCAAAGTAAAATTGGCAACTCTATCTAATTTTACTTTGGCAACTTTATTTTTTTGTAAATATTTTTACTTAAAGCATAAAAGAAATGACTTTATAATACTATATATGGTAATATATGACTAATATAATTGGAATATATAAGGGGTTGGCTTTCTGTGCAAAAGGCTATTAAAATCATAAAGAAAATGTACTGGATGGGCTGTATTGGAATTGTTGGTACAATATTAAATATTAAATTGTTGGAACTTTTTTATTTATTTTTCTTACTTGCTATTTTAGAGTTTATTTTATCGCTTATTTTAGTATTAAAATGTGATGATGATATGCAAGAAGTAAAAGACTTAAAATTTCTTTTTCAAAACATTGGTATGTTAATAGGGATACCAATTATTTACTTGAGAAATCTATTTCGATTACCTAATGTCTACAATCACAAAACAGTGAATGGTTATATTCTTCCATTCAATGGAAGATGGCTTGTTGCAAATGGAGGAATTGACAAAGAAAACTCACACTCTTGGGGAATATGTAATCAACGATATGCTTATGACTTTGTTATAGAAAGAAAGGGAAAATCATATTCCAACAACAGAACTTCTGTAACTGATTATTTTTGTTACAATCAACCTGTTATAGCACCTGCCGATGGTATTGTAGTGGAAATTAAGAATAGTTTTGAAGACACTCCTATTTCTAATAAAGTAGAAGTACAATGCTCTGCTTCGGATATAAGGGGAAATTATATTGTGATTAAGCATTCATCAAATGAATACAGCACAATAGCACATTTAAAAAAAGATAGCTTTATAGTCAGTGTAGGTGATTTTATAAAGCAAGGACAGCAAATAGCAAGGTGTGGAAATAGCGGAAATACAAGTGAGCCACATATCCATTTTCAAATTCAGCAAGGTAAGAGTTTTTTGTTTTCAGCAAGTTTACCTATATACTTTGACAGCATTATAAATTGCACAGAAGATACAGATGTTCATTATATTACTGGAGGACAGACTGTAGAAAATCAAAAGAAGTACATAACTGTGGATTTAAAAGTCAATTAATGTGATTTTTATAAAAAGTGTTTGATTTTACAAATTGTATTAAACTCATATACTATTTTTACTAATTTGCTACTTCTAAACTCTAAAATATATCAAGATATGAGAGCATATGTAAATATACACTAAATGAAAACATAAAAAAGACCATAAATAAAGGCGATACCAATATTTGTGGTCTTAAAGATATATAATCAAAAAAGCTATAGAATTATAATTTGAAAAAGATAATTTATTATGTTTTATTTGTAGATATTAATCTATTATTATCATTCTATAATATCTATACAATCAATAATATCCATTTTTTTAATTTTTCTTAACGGAATAAGAGTAGCTATAATACATGCAATTATAGCAACAAGTGTAGCTTGTGAAATCGAAATAATTGGGATATTAGTAAAATCAATTTTTTCTATAGTAGCAATGTTTATTATAACAGCACTGGCATATCCTGCAATTGAACCAAATATAGCAGCAGATATTCCATAATAGCAACCTTCCCATAAAAACATTTTGTATAAACTACTGTTACTCATACCAATAGCTCTCTTAACTCCAATTTCATTAATTCTAGTATTAATGTTTGTATGAGTTGTGTTAATAATGTTTAAAGTGCCAATCAATCCTACAAATAGTATAATGGCCCATGCTAAAAATTGTATTTGTTTAAAACTTTCTTTAAGTTGGTTGTCTGATTCAATGTACGATATCCAACGAGAGCCTGGATTGTTTTTACAAATTTGTTCAATAGATAACTTTACTTCTTCTAAATTTGATTTATCTTTAGCATAAACATTTATCTGACTGAATCTATCTTTATTTGTTAGGGTGTCATATACAGTATCATATACAATAACATCAATACCATTTAACCAACCACTACCTTGTAAATTAATCATTTTATCTACAGTATTATATACTTTTAATTGTTTTTTATTAATTGTAATATTATCCTTTGTTTTTAGGTTTGTAGCCTTAAATTTTGTATCTGGTGTAGAAATAGCAATTGGATTTTTTATAAGGCATAGAGAACCATTTTTGAAATCCTCTAATAAAGAATCTGTGATAGAAGGTATTAATTCTTTAAGAGTTTGCTCATCAATTCCAATAACTTTTAACATTTCAGAACCATTTTCAAAGTTAATATCTGTATTTATTTCTCCTTGTTTATATTCAGAGTATTTGATAAAAGAGGTACGATTGATATTTTTCATGTTAACTATTTTATCAAGTGTAGATTTATCAAAGCCAGGAACTTCATTTGTTAAAGAAAAATCTCCTTTTTTTAGGTCGCTAACCGATTTGGATACATCTAATACATTAGAAAATTCACTCAGTGCAACAAATACTGTTATACTCATAAATAATGATAGTATAGTGATTATAGTTCTACCTTTATTTCTTTTTAGGTTTAGCCATGCTAGATGTCTTTCGAAGTTTTTGATTGGTTTTTCTCGTTTAATTTTAATTTTTCTTTTGATTTTGGTAGTGTTACCAGCCATAGCAATTTTAGGAGAAACATGTGAAGCATATATTGCTGATGGTAAAGCCGCAACAAATGAAAATACTAGTGAAATACCAACGCTTAATAATAGTGGTATTAAGTAGCCTGTTGAAATTTTATGTATAAGTTCAGTCATTTCTTTAGTATTATTTACTAAAAATATATCTGGATTTAAGATATTTGTAATCATTTTAGCTATACTTTCAGAAGAAACAATTCCAATTATGGCTCCAATAGGTATAGCAATAGAACATAAAAATAAAATTTGTAAAATAATAATTTTATATAGTTGCTTTGGTTCAGCTCCAATTGCTCTTAAACATCCATACTCTTTAATTTTCTTTGTAACAGAAATTTTTAAAATATTATAGATTACAAGTCCAGAGGCCAGTAGTACTAATAGTGCAACAAATAAAGATATTACTATAATTATAGATATGCTGTCACTATTGGAACTGTTTTTATCTCCTTCAAAGTTAATTCCTAATGTATTTAAATAAACCCAGTTGTATTGAATTGAACTACGGGGAATATTGACTTTTCTAGCTAATTGATTTACAATTTCTTGAAATTTATTTTGTTGCTTTATTTTAAAATCCAATGATGATAAAGTATATCTTTTAGGTAATAGTTTTTCTGATGTACCTTTACCTACAACACTATTTACTATTCCACTTGCATAGCCTGTATAGTCATTTTCTAAAATACCAATTAGTTTAAAATTGGTTTTATAACTATAGGGCTGTTCTGTATCATTTAAAAGTGAGATATTTAAATCCATAGGAATAGTCATACCAAGCTTTGGTTTTATTCCCATAAGCTGTAAGGTATTTTCATCTAAGGCAATCTCATTTTTATTTTTAGGAAGATTTCCAGACTTTAATTTCATTAGTTTTGGATAGTTGGAAAGTCCTACCTTATCGTATTCTTTTACAAGTATAGAGATACCTGTATTCTTTATTTTACTAGTGCCAAGTGTTGTTGAAAGACCAGCTTGATAGATTCTATTATCTTTTTTTAGTGTATCAACTTGAGTTTTATTAAGCTGGTGAAAGGATACATGTCTATCACCATTAAAAGAGCGAGCTTGCTCAGTTCTTAAATTTTGAAGTATACCAATTGATTGACCTACTACAGTTGTCATTATAGTCGACATCATTATTGCAATAATAATTAATGTAGTCATAAGTTTTTGGTTTTTTAACTCTTTTATTGAAAGTGAAAGGTAATTTTTCATTACTATTTCACCTCCATAAGTATACCATCAATTATTGAAAGCTGTCTGTCAGCAAGCTTTGCAATCCTATCATCATGAGTTATTACTACTAGAGTCTTTTTAAATTGCTTTGATGTTTTAATAAGAAGATTCATAACTTCACTACCACTTTTGCTGTCTAAGTTTCCTGTAGGTTCATCAGCAAATATTACATTTGGCTTTGCAATTAATGCTCTAGCAGTGGCAACTCTTTGTTGCTGACCTCCTGAGAGTTCATGTGGAAGATGATGCAATCTATCTGAGATTCTAAGCAATGATGAAATTTCATCTAAGTATTTTTTGTCAGGTTGTCTTTTATCTAATAATACAGGCATTGAAATATTTTCTGAAGCTGTCAAAACAGGCAATAGATTAAACTGTTGAAATACAAATCCAAAACATTTTCTTCTAAGAGTGGAAAGTTCCTTTTCACTATATTTATACATGTCTTTCCCATCAAGTAATACTTGGCCAGATGTAGGACTATCCAATCCACTTAAGATATGTAAAAGTGTACTTTTTCCACTTCCAGAAGGTCCAATGATAGAAACAAATTCACCTGTATTTATTTCTAAATCAATATTGTTTAGTGCAACAACTTTGTTGTTATTAGAACCATATATTTTTGATAATTGTTTTGCTTTTATAATCATAAAAACACTCTCCTTTTTTGTATAAGAAGAGTGTAAGTTATAAAACTCAATTTTTTCTCAACTTTTCATATAAATAGAAGTAAATTCTAGATAAAAAGAATATATTTATGCTTAAGATTTTATCTTTTATTAATTAGCTACTTTTATAGGGTGCATGTTAATAAAGCTTAAAAGTTTATTATGTTTTATACAAGGAAATCCAGATAAATCCAGATTAAAAATTAAAATATCTCTAGTCTTTTGTTGAGAACTTTATTGTAATTTTAGCACTACCAATTAAATTATTTTCAATAAAAATAGAACCTCCATGTTTTTCACATAATACTTTAGATATATAAAGACCCATGCCAAAATTTGAGTTGTTATTATTTAAAGTCTTATCTTTATAAAAAGGTTTTAATGCTGATTTTAGAGATTCTTCACTAAATCCCACACCATCGTCATCAATTACAAAAATAAGGAATTTTTGCTCAAGGTATATAAGTATAGATACTTTATTTTTTGCATATCTAAATGCATTTGATATTATATTTTCAATAACCCTATGAATAATGTTTTCATCAAATAATATGTTTATACTGTCCACCTTATTTGTAAGTTTAAAAGATTTTCCAGTTTGTTTTGATAAAATAGATATATTACTATCTAAATTTTCTATAAAATCATTTATATTCAATATAGTTTTTGTAATAACTATGTCTTCTAATCGTTGAGCATTATTCATACTATTTACATAGTATTCAATTCTGTCAATATGTTCAGACATAAGTTGTGTAGTTGATAAAATTTTTTTATCACTAAGTTTTCCTGTTGGTATGTATTTTGTTAAATAGTCTGAGTATCCTTTTAGAACTGTTAGGGGATTTCTTAAATCGTGAGAAAAAGCAGCATTAAGCTGTTTTCTATCATCTATCATGGTCCACATTTTTATATTATTTTTATTTAGTTGGGACCTCATTTTCTCGAAAGCATTGCACAGATTACCTAATTCGTCATTACTCTTATATTCTAAGTAAAAATCTAAGTTATTATTGGATATTTCATTTGCTCCTTTATTAAGTATTTCAATAGGTGTCTTTAATTTTACCTTATAAAAAATTATATCAGCTAATAATAGAAGCCCTATAAAAAATACAAGTGGGAGTACAAGCTGAAGTGTACTAATAATATTAATCAACACTTTATCAAAATCGCTGTATTGATTTATATTATTTTGCATTATGGTTATAGTTTCTGTGTATAAGGGAGTTTGTAAATATTTGTCTTGTATAGAGTGATATATATAATTAAGTAAAATGTATGAGATAGTTGTAAGTACTGATGCTATAATTAATGAAGATAGAGTGAGAAAGAAAAAAGATTTTTTTAATGACATATTTTTTATTTTATCCATTTGTAACCAGCTCCCCATACCGTTTCTATGTAATTTTCAAGGGTATATTTTGATAATTTAATTCGTATTTTTCTGATATGTTCCATTATAACATCACTATTTCCATTGTTATCATAGCCCCATATTCTATCATAAATCCTCTCCCTATCAAATACTTGACCAGGATTCGTAGAGAGAAGTTCTACGATATTAAATTCTTTTTTCGAAAGTGAAACTTGATTATTATCAATAGAAATTGACCTTTCTTCATAATCTATTACTAAATCTTTATAAAATTTGACTTTAGTGTGATTTGATTTTCTTTGTTCACGTCTTAAGTGAGCAGAAACTCTTGCACCAAGTTCTTCTAAATCAAAAGGTTTTACAATATAATCGTCAGCACCAACACGAAAACCATTAAGTTTATCAGTGTTTTCAATTTTAGCTGTTAAAAACAAAATAGGGCATGATATATAATCTCTAATTCTACTGCAAACTTCAATTCCATCTATTTCAGGCATGTTTATATCAAGTAGAATAATGTCTGGATTTTTAGATATTTTTTCTAGTGCTTCTTTTCCATTATGGGCAGTGTAAACTTCATAATCATTTATTTCAAAATAATCCTTTAATAAAGTGATGATACCTTCTTCATCATCTACGACGAGTATTTTACTGTTCATAAAAATTCTCCTTTCTAAATAAAACTTTTTAAACAACTTTTATTTTAGTATAAAAATCTCAATAATTTCTCAAATTATTAAATCTACATAAAAACATGCTATTTTTAGTGATTAAAATCAGTATATTTTTATATACTAAATAAATCAAGTGTCTAATTATTGGAAAATTTAAATATTAAAAGTGATAAACCATATATTTTTGCTGTAGTAACTTGTAGAGGCGTGATAGGTGGAAGCGCAATTTATGATGTGGATGCTTTGTTGAAAGAGAAGGGTCATGGACTAAATCTAGGTTCAAGGATACAGATGGTTTCTAATTACATTTGTGAGTTTAAAATAAAAGATGATAAAAAAATTGACAATTTACTTAGAAAAGCAGAAATCAAGGTTAATGAAGTGTCAGAAGATATTGTAAATAAGAAAAATAATAAAATTGGCAGAACAAATTTTATATACAAAAAGTTTTATAAAAAATATATTTCATCTTGTGCAAATCAAGATAGCCATTTTTCAGTTGAAGATAGCTGTATAGAATGTGGTATTTGTTCAAAAGTATGTCCTGTAAATAATATAGATATTGAGGAGGGCAGACCGAAGTTTTTACACAATTGTGAACATTGTTTAGCATGTGTACATTGGTGTCCTAAGCAAGCAATTCAATGGAAAGATGTAACTAAAAATAAAAAGAGATACCAGAATCCACACATAAAGTTGGAAGATATGATAAGTGAGAAAAATAAGGATATTTAATAAAGGTAATAACTACTAGTAACCAATTAGTAATTAAGAGTAGTTGGTATAATTACAATAATAAAAACCCCATAAACATTTTAAATAATTAATTTATGGGGTCATATAATTTTTTATTTTAAAATATTAAGTTCATATAAGTCTGTTCTTCTATGTTTAAGTAATGGCAATTGTTGTCTTATATTAGGAATTAAATCTCTATCAATATCAGCATAGATAATGCATTCTTTTTCATCAGCCTGAGCGATAATTTTTCCCCAAGGGTCTGAAATTCTTGAATTACCAAAAGCTATGTAAGAAGCATCTTTATTTCGAGCAGGTGCAGCACCAACATAGAATACTTGATTATCTAAAGCACGCATTCTGATAGATAATTCCCAATGTGCAGGTCCAGTTGTCATATTAAATGCTGCTGGCAAGATAACGATTTCTGCACCTTCAAGAGCCATCAAACGTGATAATTCAGGGAAACGAATATCATAGCAAATAGCAATACCCATTTTTCCATATTCAGTATCTATTATAGTAACATCATTTCCAGCAGTAAGAGTATCAGATTCTTTAAAGCTAACTTTTCCTGTAACTTCAATGTCAAATAAGTGCATTTTGCGATGTTTTCCAATTAAAGTTCCACTTTTATCAAATACATAACAAGTATTATAGATTTTGTTATCTTCTAATTCTGGAATACTACCAGAAATTAGATAAATTCCATGTTTTTCAGCTAGTTTACTCAATGTATTTGTTGTTTCACCTGGATATTCTTCAGCAAATTTAGGAAAGTATTTATTTTCATATGGGCAGTTAAACATTTCTGGTAAAACCACAATTTTAGCTCCATTATTGGCAGCTTCTGTTACCATTTCTACAGCATGATTAATATTTTCAATCTTATTTTCTGTAGTCATCATCTGACATACTGCAATTTTGTAGGAATTCATAAAAATTACTCCTTTCGATATTTTTATGTTATTATAACATATTAAATAAAAATTAGATATAAATACAAAATATGTAAGTTGAGTATGTTATACAACTGAAGAGTACAAATTACTATAGATATATATTTTAATTTATACTCTTATAATTTATATCATATCACTATATTGACTTTTTTTACCTATGTTGATAGTATTATTTTAAAGACAATAAAATAATACTAGAGTTTTATAGGGTTCCGCAATTATTAATGATTGGTCTGGTCCAAGATAAAACCCACAACATAATTTTGTTGTGAACACGGAAGGATAAAAACCTGGGAGATATTTTATAATATTTCTCAGGTTATTTTATTGCTAAAAAAGAGATATATTATTTGAAAAGAGGGATGATTTTATGAAATGGTTATTTTTATTTATTGCAGGACTATTTGAAGTTTTTTGGGCATTCCAATTAAAAAATTCACATGGATTTTCTAAGTTGACTCCAAGTATACTTACTGTTGTCGGGATGATTGTTAGTTTTTATTTTTTATCATTAGCACTTAAACATCTTCCACTTGGAACATCATATGCCATATGGACTGGAATTGGTACAGTTGGAACTGCTATTGTAGGAATTGCTCTTTTAAATGAACCAGTTAATATGGCTAGAATTTTATGTATAGGTCTTATTGTAGTGGGGATTGTAGGATTGAAATTATTATCTACCAACTAATAAGTATGAATTACGATAAATAGTAGGAGATGATAGTTATAGAGTATATAAACTAAAATATTTTAACAACAAAATAAAAAGCTATGAACTTAGAAATTATAAAATGTTTTAAAGTAATTAACATTTTATAGAATTTCTGCTTCATAGCTTATTTTTATTTATAAGTTTATTAGATTTGTATTTGAAAATTATATGTATATATTTTGTATAATTATTTTGCTAATAATAAAGCAGTTAAATCCATAGGGTCAACTATTACACCATCTTTATAAACACGCATATTTCCAGATGCTATCTCATCTATTAATATTACTTCATTATTGTAGAATCCAAATTCAAACTTAATATCATAAAGTTCAAGTCCTTTTTCAGCTATAGTATCACGAACTATGTTAGAAATTTTTTGAGTCATACTCTTCATTGAATCGAATTGAGCTTGAGTCATAATATTTAAAGCTTCTAAACCTTCAGATGTTATAAGTGGGTCACAACGGTCATCATCTTTTAAAGTTGCTTCTACATAACAATCTAACTTAGCTCCTTCTTCAACACATGAACCATAACGACGTAAGAAACTACCAACAGCTCTATAACGACAAATAACTTCTAATCCATTACCAAAAACTTTTGCTGGTAACACTTCCATAGTTGCATCTTCTAAATTAGCACTTACATAATGAGTTTTAATTCCAGCATTGTTTAGAATTTCAAAGAACTTAACAGATGTTTCTAAATTAGCCTTACCAATTCCATCTATGCTTAGCCCTACAGTATTTTCACCTGGATCGAATACACCATCTTTGCCAGTTACATCATCCTTAAATTTAAGTAAGCAATTTCCATTATCTAATTCAAAAACATCTTTAGTCTTTCCTTGATACACTTTTTTCATAAACAACCTCCAAAATATTAAATTATTATATTGAATAAGGCATTAGTGTCAAAAAAGTTCTGGTATTCGTATAAAAATTTATATTGATGCCTTACATTTAATATTATATCACAAAAATAGAGAATTTTTCCGAACATTTTTACAAAAATAACAAAAAAAGTACATTTTATAAAAAAGTTTAGAAAAGTGCCAAGAAAGAAAGTGAGTGTCATTTGTATTAACACACATAAGTTTTTGTAGGAAATTTTTTTGACACACTTTGACACACATATAATAATAGTATGATAAATGGCATGAAACCTATATTTACAAATATTGGCATAAAAATTGCTTTATATATTTTACATAAAAAAGATGAGTATATATCTAAATAAAATAAAAAATAGAGGTGGTTAATGTGAAGTCAGTTAAGTTCTATGGTGTAAGAGATACAAGAGTCGAGAATGCAGATATACCTAAAATATTAGAAAAAGATGATGTAATAGTTAAAGTAAAAGTTGCTGGGATATGTGGCTCTGATATATCGAAATACTCAAAGACAGGCCCTCATATGGTTGGAGAAATCTTAGGTCATGAATTTTCAGGAGAGGTAGCAGAAGTTGGTATAGAAGTAAAAGATTTTAAAATAGGAGATAGAGTTGCTGTTTGTCCAGCTATGCCATGTTTTGAATGTGATGAATGTAAAAAAGGGCTGTATTCAAGATGTAATAATGTAGCAATAATAGGAAATAAAGAGCTTGGAGGATGTTTTGCTGAATACACAAAGGTAAAGGAGAGAAATTTAATAAAAATACCAGAAGAAATAAGTTATGAAACGGCTGCTGCTTTAGAGCCAGTGTGTATAGCAGGACATGGACTTTTTAGGTCAGAAACTAAGGTGGGAGATACTGTTGTAGTACTTGGAACAGGACCAATAGGCTTGTTTTCAATACAATGGGCAAAAATATTTGGTTCTACAAAAATAGTGGCTATAGATGTATTTGATGAGAAATTAGAATTAGCGAAGGAATTAGGAGCAGATATTTGTATAAATGCAAAAGAAAAAAATATTGTAGAAGAGATAAAAAAATTAACTAATGGAGCTGGAGCAGACATTGTTATTGAATCAGCAGGGACTCCAATGACATGTGGTCAGGTATTGTTATTAGCTAAAAAAGGTGGGACAGTACTTTATGCAGGAGTACCATATGGAGATGTAGCTTTAAGCAGAGAACAATTTGAAAAGATAGTGAGAAGTGAGCTAACTGTGAAAGGAACTTGGTTTGGAAATTCATTTCCATTTCCAGGAAAAGAATGGAGTGCTGGCTTGTATCATATGCAAAAAGGTGACATGAATGTTGAAAAATTGGTGACACACAGAATAAATTTAGATGAAGTGCCAGATTATTTTGAAAAAATATACAAAAGAGATATTTTCTTTGGTAAGATAATGGTTAATGTGGCTAATTAAGGTAGAGTAATAAAGATAGTAATTTATAGTGTATATAAAAAAGTTAAGAGAGGTATGATTCATATGGCAGGAATAATTATAGCTGCACATGGGAATATGGCTAAAGCAATGTTAGAAAGTGCTGAATTAATAGTAGGGAAACAAGAAAAAGTAGAAACTTTAGGATTAAACCATGGTGACAGTATAGATGAGTTTAGTAGAAAATTAGAAAATGGAATTGAAAAATATAAAGATGAAGGTATTTTAGTATTACTTGATTTTTATGGAGGAACTCCTTTCAATACATCTGCTGTTATAATAAACAAATTTGCTAAGGTCTGTGAATTGGAATGTTTAACAGGTGTAAATTTGCCTATGCTTTTAGAACTGTTTTTAAACAGAGATACTATGAAGTTAAAAGATTTAAAAAGTTTATGTGAAGAAGTTGGAGTTTCAGGAATTAAGGATGTAAAAGCAGCTTTAAAGATATAAAATAAATTAAAATTTTGGAGGAATTATTATGAGCAATATAGCATTAACAAGAATTGATGATAGGTTAATACATGGGCAAGTTATCACTGCTTGGTGCAAGATTACATCAGCAAAGAGAATAGTAATAGTAGATGATTTAGTTGTAAAAGACCCTTTTATAGTTCAAGTCTTACAAATGGCAGCACCTTCAACTGTTAAGGTTGAAGTGCATGATATAAAATCAGGTGCTGAGGTTTTAAAATCATATGATGGAGATGAGAATTTAATAGTATTAGTTAAATATCCTAAAACTGTTTTGGGTCTAGTAAATAATGGAGTAGATTTAAAAGAGTTAAATGTTGGGGGTATGGGAGCTGGTCTTGGAAGAAAAAGTTTTTATAAAAATATATCAGTATCAGATGAAGAGAAAGAAATATTTAAGGAATTAATATCAAAAGATGTTAAATGTTTTATACAAATAGTTCCAGATGCAAAGAAAATTGATGTAGGAACATTATTGTAAGGCCTATTTTGTAAATATTTAAAAGTAAATAAGGAGGAAGAACATGCAAATTTCACTAATTCAAGCAGTTTTAATAGCAATTTTTTATTATCTTTCTTGGAGTCCATGGCTAACTTATGTTGGATTTTTTACATGGAATAGACCTTTATTAGCTGGATTTGTAACAGGAATTATACTAGGAGACCCAGTTCAAGGAGCAATTATAGGTGCAGGTATAAATATGATATATTTAGGATTCATATCAGCAGGAGGGGCTCAAATGGGAGACCCAGCTTTTGCAGGATATGTGGGTACTGCTTTAGCTATAGCATCTAATTTAGATGTAAGTACTGCAATGGCAATAGCTGTTCCGTTAGGTACTGTTGCAACTGTGCTTTGGATAGGTAAAATGACAGTAAATTCTTTTTTTGCACACTGGGCAGATAGAGAGGTGCAAAAAGGGAATATAGATAAAGTAGCATTTATAAATATAGTTCCACCTCAGATACTATTGTTTGTAATGAGTTTTATACCAGCGTTATTAGTTGTTTATTTTGGGCCAAATGCAATAGATGGAATGTTAGAAGTAATGAATGATAATGTATTACATGTATTCAATGTAATTGGAGCTATGTTACCAGCACTAGGAATTGCTATGAACTTAAAATTAATTGGAAATAAGTTTACTATGCCATTTTTCATATTAGGTATATTAATGGCTGTTTATTTTAAAGTAGATATAATAGTAATATCTGTTATTGGAGTAATACTTGCTCTTACAATTACTTCAATTAAATATGGAAAAGATGGTGCAACATCTTAAATATATAAGAAAGGGGAAAATATTATGTCAAATACAAAAAGTGAAGTAGCTAAGAAAACGTTAAGCAAAAAAGATGTAATAAAGTCATGGCTAAGATGGTTTTTCTTTGCACAATCTAACTACAATTATGAAAGATTACAATCAACAGCATTTTCACATTCAATGTTACCAGTACTTAAAAAACTATATCCAGATAAAGAAGAATTAAAGCAAGAAGTAGAAACTCACTTGGCATTTTTTAATACAGAGCCTATATGTGGATGTGTTATACATGGAATAACAATAGCTATGGAAGAAGAAAAAGCTAATGGAGCAGATGAAATAAGTGGTGATGGTATGAATGCCATAAAGACAGGTTTGATGGGACCATTGGCAGGGATTGGAGATACTTTAACTCAAGGAGTTATAACACCTATAGTATTAGCTGTTTGTATTGGTTTAACTGAGGGAGGAGCATCAATTGCAGGACCGATATTATTTGTATTAGCTCAATATATAATAATGACTTCAATTTCATTTGGAATGTGGACAAATGGTTATAAGTATGGTAAAAAAGCTGTTGAAAGTATACTTCAGGGTGGAATAGTAAATAAAGTTATAGAAGGTGCTTCTATATTAGGGACTTTAGTTATGGGCGGACTTGTAGGTAGATTTATTAATTTATCTACACCAATAAGCTATACTAGTGGAGATTTTAAATTTAGTCTTCAGACAGATTTGCTTGATAAGATATTTCCTGGATTAATTCCTTTGGTACTTACTTTGTTAGTGCTTTTAGCTTTAAAGAAAGGTCTTTCTCCAATAAAAATAATGGGTATATTGATAGTGGTAGGTGCTATTACAGGTATATTAGGATTATTTTAAATAAATGCATATGATGTATTAATGAGGATTTAGATAAATTGGCTATATCTATAAAATACAATAGTAATTAGGGTAAATTAGATTTTCAATAGATTAAGATTTAAGCTTAGATAAGCTATGTAGAATATATAATTTTGTAAAAGGTATCTCAAAATGATTTTTTAATTGTAAATGAGGTACTTTTTTATTTATAGACTTAGTATTAAAGCTTATCTGTACTGTATTTTATATGGGGCTTTAGTAATAATTGTAAACTTCCTGTAACATATATTTTATATAATTGAAACAATGGATATAATATGAAATATAATAATTTTAGGGATGTGAATATATGAATATATTAATTGCTGATGATGAAGTGAGTATGATTAAGATACTTTGTGCTTATTTTAAAAAAGAAGGCTTCAATGTATTTACTGCAAAAAATGGGGAAGAAGCTTTAAATGTTTTTTATGAAAATAAAATAGACTTAGCAATACTGGACTGGATGATGCCAGTAATTGATGGAATAGGGGTTTGTAAAGAGATAAAAGAAAATAGTAATACAAAGGTACTTATGTTGACAGCTAAAAGTCAAAGCGAAGATGAAATAGAGGCACTCAATATAGGAGCAGATGAATATGTTAAAAAGCCATTTGACCCTAGAGTTTTAATAATAAGGGCTAAGAAATTGGTAAATTATAAAGATACAATTAATATAAAAGATTTAAAAATAGATTTTGAGTCAAATAAAGTTTTTAAAGGTAATGATGAACTACTATTGACTAAAAAAGAATTGGAATTAATTCATTGTTTAGTCAATAACAAAGGAATAGTGTTATCTAGGGAAAGACTTTTAGATTTAGTCTGGGGATTGGATTATGATGGAGATTTTAGAACAGTAGATACTCATATAAGAAGACTTAGAACAAAAGTAGGAGAAGATATAATAAAAACTTACAGAGGATTAGGATATAGTCTGGAGGATTTTGATGACTAAACTAAATAAGAAGTTATCTATAAGTATATCAATAGTAGTTGTAGTCGTTTATATAATATCTATAGCTATAAATAGTATGTTTATTCATAGGTATTATTTACATGAAAAAAGAAATGTATTGAATAACATTGAAAATGAAATAAAACATAAGGATATGAATAAATTAAAGTCAAATATTGAATTAATTGAAGAAAAAAGCAATACAGCCATTGTATATGTAACATTAGATAAAAATTACAAAGATAAAAATAGCATAGATAAAATAAATGAAGATTTACTAGATGCCTTTTGGAATAAAGGTTTGAGCTTAAATAAATTTTGGATTGAAGGAAGTGTTTTAAATGATATTGACAATAAAAGTATTAATAAAATATATAATCAAGGAAAAACCAAATATAGTCTACTAGTAAAGTTTATGAAAAAGGATAATTATTTATTTGCTATATCTATACCAATAGAACATTCAGAAGAAACAATTGGTATAGTAAATAGATTTAATATAATAATGGGGATATTTTCAGTAATTATAATAACTATACTTACATTTATACTTTCAAACAGAATTATAAGGCCTATGGAAAAATTAAAGCTTTTATCTAAGGATATATCTGAGTTAAAATTTAGAACTGAGGCTATAAAAACGAACGATGAAATAGAAGAGTTAGCTTATAGCATAAATATAATGAGTGTAAAGCTTGAAAAGGCACACAATGAATTAAATAAAAGGAATGAAAATTTGAAGTCTTTTATATCTGATGCATCTCATGAAATGAAAACTCCAATAGCACTTATAAAAGCATACGCTATAGGTATGAAAGATGGCTTGGATGATGGTACTTATACAGATACAATAATTGAACAGGCAGAAAATATGTCTAATACAATAAATACCCTTTTATATTGGGCTAAATATGAGAAAAAAGAAGTTAGTTTGTGTGAAGTAGATTTAAAGGAAAGACTGCTTAAGAATTTAAAAAATTATGAATTATTGATATCTAAGGATAATATAAGTGTTAAGTGTGATATAGAAGATAAAAATCTTATAATAAATTCTGATAAAGATAGTATAGATATGGTACTTAATAATTTGATTAGTAATTCGATAAAGTATACTAGTGATAATGAGATAGAGATTAATCTTTTTAGAGATAAGGATAAGATTATTTTATCTATAAAAAATGGAATAGATTATGATAGAGAAGATGATATTGATAATATATGGAAGCCTTTTTATGTCTTAGAGAAGTCAAGAAGCAAAGAACTTTCAGGTACTGGTCTTGGTCTTACAATAGTCAAGACTATACTTGAAGAAAATAATTTTAGATATAAGGTTGAAATTTATGATGGAAAGATAGAGTTTTATATTATCTTTATATAAGTTTTATATTATTTTTATATTGTCTCATAAAAATACAACAAAATAAAATATAAATATAAAAAATAATTTAAAAAACATCAAATTAATTTGCTTTTCATATGGATAAAATTGGTTAATTAATATATAATCATAAGTATAAATGATGAAATTTATTTATAAAACAAGTAGCACTTTTAATTCTAAGAGCTACTTTTTTTACATAAAATCTACTTTTTTACTACAATTCATCAGCATAAAAATCAAATTCACCTTAAAATTTAAATTTACTAATTTTTCAAGCAATTAGAAAATCTACGTATTCCTTTATAATAACTATAATATAAGAAAATAATAAGTAAATTATATATTAATTATGAAATCATTATAGTTAGAAAACCTCTTTAAAGTTAGGCATTAAGTATCTCTTAGAATTAAAACGGTAACAAAAAAAGCAATTAGGTACTACTAATGGACAAGGGGGAAATATAATGAAAATACCAAAGAAGATTGCTGCTATGCTTACAGTTACTATGATAGCTGGAAGTTCTACAGCAGGTATAGCTAGTGCGCAAACAGTAGCAACAAATTTAACAGGACAAGAGAGATATGAAACTGCTGTAAAAATAAGTCAAGATGGATGGAAAAATGCTGATGAGGTAGTAATAGTAAATGATTCATCTATAGCAGATGCTCTTTCTGCAACACCATTTGCAAAGGCAAAAAATGCTCCTATACTTTTAACAGGTAAAGATAAATTAAATGATAAGACAAAAGCAGAGTTACAAAGATTAAAAGCTAAGAAAGTATATTTAATAGGTGGAACTTCTGTATTAAGTGCAAATATAGAAAAACAAATAAAAGATTTAAAAATATCTTTTGAAAGAATATCTGGTGCAGAGAGATACCAAACATCTTTAGAGTTAGCAAAAAGATTAGATGCAGTAAGTGATGTTAAGAAAATAGCTGTAGTTAATGGTGAAAAAGGGCTTGCAGATGCAGTAAGCGTGGGTGCTCCAGCTGCACAAAATAATATGCCAGTAATACTTGCTGATTCTAAAAATGGAACAGCAGTTGCAGATAAATTTATAAAAGATGCAGGAATAACTCAATCTTATGTAGTAGGTGGGGAAAGTTCAGTTTCTGAAGCTGTAAAAAATAAACTACCAAATAGTACAAGATTAGGTGGAACAGATAGAAATGATACAAATGCAAAAGTAGTAAAAGAATTCTATAAAAAGACAGATTTAAAAAATGCATATGTAACTAAAGATGGTATGGCTAAACAAGACCAACTTATAGATGCATTAGCAGTAGGTGTACTAGGTGCTAAAAATCAATCCCCAGTAGTTTTAGTTGGAAAAAATCTATCAGCTTCACAAAAAACTTTAGTTAACTCTAAGAGTTTTGATAAAATAACTAAGGTTGGTGGAAATGGTAATGAAACAGCATTTAATGAAATGAAATCATTACAAGAAGTAAGTACAGTTGAGGCTAAAACAATTGCTGAATTAAAATCAGCTGTAGATAAAGCAACTGCTAATGATGTTATAAACTTTAAACCAACTAGTGAAGTTAAAGAAGCATTTACAATACAAACTGACAAAGCAGTAACAGTGAACTTAAATGGTACATATACAAAGACTGTAACTATCAACATGCCTAATGGGGATGTAAATAACTATGCAAAAGTAGATGATGTAATTATAGATGATGTTAAAGATGGAACTTTTGTTAACTATGGAAAAATAACTAACTTAAAAGTTAATGATAAAAATGGAGCTAAGATAGAAAATAATTCAAAAGGTGAGATTGGTAGTTTAACAGTAGCATCTGGAGCAAGTCAAGTAAAAGTAAATAACGGTGGTAAGATAACTACAGTTACAAATAATTCTAAAGGAACTACTATAGATAATAAGGGTACAATAAGTACTGTTAAGGGAGATAATTCTCCATCGATAAGTGGAAATAATCCAGGTTCTAACTCATCAGGAGGAAGTTCTTCAAGTGGAGGTTCTTCAGGAGGAAGTAGTAGTGGAGGAAGTTCTTCTAACCAAAATCAAACAGCAGTAAATAAAGAGGCTGCAAAAATAACAAGTGTAGCTGCCCCAGCAAAAGATGCAACTAAATTAACTATGCCATCAGTATCAAGTGGATATACAATAGCAATAAAATCATCAAGCAACGAAAATGTTATAAAGAAAGATGGAACAATAGTACCACAAAATACAGCAACAACAGTGAAACTAGTATTTACAGTAACACATACATCAAGTGGAAAAACAGCAGATACTAAAGAAATAGGTGTAGTAGTACCAGCTAAATCATCAGATGAAGAATTACAAACAGCAGTAGATAATGAGGCATCAAAAATAACAAGTGTAACTGAACCGACAAAAGATGCAACAACACTAACTATGCCAACAGTATCAAGTGGATATACTATATCAATAAAATCATCAACTAATGAAAATGTTATAAAGAAAGATGGTACAATAGTGCCACCAGATGCAGAAACAAAAGTTACATTAGTATTTACAGTAGAGCATACATCAAGTGGAAAAACAGCAGATACAAAATCAATAGAGGTAACAGTACCTGCTAA
>NZ_JAGWDA010000032.1:0-10821 GCF_020657875.1 Clostridioides sp. ZZV14-6150
TTAGTATTTACAGTAGAGCATACATCAAGTGGAAAAACAGCAGATACAAAATCAATAGAGGTAACAGTACCTGCTAAAACAACAGTAACAACTGTATCCTCTTTATTAGGTAGAATAGCAGTAAATCTTTTTAATTTCAATAAGTAAAACTAGTATGTAAAATGGGCTGTAAGTAGATTTGTATAAAAACAAATTTACCTACAGCTCTTTTGGTATACTAAAGTAGCAAATTTTGAATAATATTCATATGAAAAATTTAAAAACTATACCTTTAAAACTTCACATAATATTCATATGAATTATCTATTAAATTCATACACAAGAGTTATTATATAAACATAGAAGATAGTAAAAACTAGCTTAAAAACATAATATAATACCCTATACAAGATAGTGGCAACTCTCCCTCACATCCTCAATTGTTGCCACTATTTTAATTTTTTTGTAAAAATAAAATAACAAAAAACTCCACCATAAAGTGGAGTTTTCTATAAATTTAATCTAATCTTTCTAAACTTATCTAAGCACTAAGCCTTAAAACAAACAGAATTTCTGCCTTCAAGCTCTCTATTTATCTTAGCGACCTTAATCTTAATTTTGTCCTTCAAAGGAATACAACCTATATTGCTTTCACTTCTTACATTAACACTTCCAACAAACTTACCAGAATCATTATAATACTTTGCAACACCAACAATATCTCCCTTATTGATAGGATAACTCATACTCTTAAACACTATCTTAGGATTGATATTCTCATTATCTGAAACAACACCATATAAATCTTTATCTACCTTAACTTTTATCTTAAAATCATCAATACCATCAACACAAGGAGTTTCTATAGTATCCCCCTTATGAGCTATTTTTTTAGAATGGAAATTGTCTTTGCCATACTTCAATAAGCTAGCAGAAGAAGAAATTCTATTCTTCTTATTACCATCACCAAGTACAACACCTATTAATCTATGATTTCTTTCATTTTTAGCATCTTTAGGTACCATCATAGAAAATGCAAAACAATATCCAGCATTATCTGTATAACCTGTCTTTATTCCATCAACACCAGGAACTGAAACAAGTAGAGGATTTGTATTGTAGTGTGTAAAATCCTTTTTAGTATCATTATAAACTTGCATAGTAGTTATTCTAGTAACCTGACTTTCATAATGGTCATACATATACTTTCCAAGAGTAACTATATCATGAGCTGTTGATATGTTCTCGATAGGAGGCTCTTTACGTTCTGGGTCAGTATATCTAGGAAGACCATTTGGATTAAAATAATACGTATCATGCATTCCTATTTCTTCAGCTTTCTTATTCATCATATCTACAAAATTCTTTTCATCTTTACCAATGTATTTCGCTATGGCCATAGCAGCATCATTTCCAGAAACAAGCATAAGACCTTGCATAAGCTCCCCTAGAGGTATTTCATCGCCATCTTTAAGCTTACAAGTAGAACCTCCGACAGAAGCTGTAGACTTGTCTATTTTTACTATATCAGTTTCTTTAACTTGATTCTTATCTACTGCCTCTATTGCAAGTAAAAATGTCATCATCTTACTTAAGCTAGCTAGAGGCATTTTTTCGTCGCTATTTTTTTCAAATAATATTCTTCTAGTATCTTGGTCTATAAGCAATGCTGCCCTTGAAGAATTTGGGACTGGTGGATTATCTGCAAATGAGAATCCAGGTGTTATAAATGTAAAAATTAATGCAAGTATTGCTAAAAGTTTTACTTTTCTTTTCAAAAATTCATCCTCCATTTCATATACTAATTATGTGCGCAAGATAGGAACTATAGGCTCTATTTATTTAGATATTCATTAATCATATCTATTATATAAGCAATTTCCTCATCTGGTATCGAAATATTAAAGTAAGCTTCAGTTGTTTTAAAAGCTTCTCGTATTAATTCATATAATTTATAATTTTTACCAATTAACTCAGTAATGTTATTATATGGAAAAGTTGTATTTTTAAAACATCTTTCTATCATAAAAGAGCAGTGTAGTATATATCCAAGTTTAAATTTACTCTTAAGGTCTTCGTCTATTAATTCTATTATTGAAAATAATGATGAATTAACATAGTTGAATAATTTAACTGAGTCCAATAATTCTAAGTTCTGAGACATGAAGTTTATTATTAAGCTGTTATATGATAGATTTGTTTCCTTTATATTAGTGATAATATTGGCATTGAATGTACCTTCTATTATCTTGTTTAACATATCAAGGCCATATCCATTTAGAAGTTCTTCTATGTGTATAAATGGAGTGTTAGCAACATTAAAGTCTACACTACCAACAACTGCTAAAATTTTAGTATTACTAAATTTATTCCTATACATTTTAAAACTCTCTATATTATGAGGAACTAAGTTAATATTGTACTTATTGATATTTTTTAGCGAAGAATTTATAAAGTCTGCAACTTTCATAGCTGAACCATAACCTGTTATACAAGTAGTTATTATAGCATAATCTCTCGATTTTTCAGGATAATTTATTTCTGATGAGTCAATTGCAGCTCGTCCAATATATGGATTTAAAGAACTTAAAGAGTTAGCTAACTCATCTAAGGTCATTTCTGGTAGAGTACTTTTTCTTACTGCCTCCAAAACTATTGGAGTAGACACCATTTCAATAGAGCGTGTTTTAATCTTTGTTTTTTCTGAAATAAGTTCTCCAAAAGCTATAAGAGAGCCCATATCTGTTAAAAGGAGTACCCCCTTACCTTCATCACATTCTTTTACCAATTCTATAGCTTTGTCAAGTATAGTACTTACTTTCACATCCAAAGGCATATCAATTGCATTACAGTGGTTTGTACCAAGTAGTGAATTGGCTACATCACACATACTGCTAGCTGTTGAATTTCCATGAGCAAGTATTATAACTCCAATACTTTCAGAGTGATTATTAGGCTCAAGGTATGTACTATTTAGAAACATAGATATAAATTTTACTTCATCTTTGGGTAAAGATATCTGTAGGTCGTTTTCAATTATACTTAAAACTATTTTAGCTATATTTAAATCTTTTTCTAAGAAAATTTTATCATTATATAGATTGTACTTAGGATTATATGTATCCTGGTTTATATTTTCTATAAGAGCACTTATATGCATTGAAAGAGCAACATAAGTTTGTTTTGTATATTTATTTCTAGAGATTTTTTCAGCCTCTTTTAAAGAGTGTTCAACAGCATAGTAAATCTTTGGGTTGATTACTTTAAAAATCTCATTACTTGTATAATCAGAATGAGTTACTGATGATACTGAAAGTAATTTTGTAGAGTATTTCTCCATGTAATTTATAAACATACTCCTTATATCATTTTCTAGATAAGGAATCTCTGTAGAGTATCTAAATCCATTGTTTGATGTATCTATATTGTATTTAGATAGTTCTTTTGTATATTCGACCTCTAAGTTGTTACCATTGAATTCATAAAAAAGCATATAATCAAGCTCTGATAATTTATTTAAATTACTGCGATTTTCATTCAACTTTAAAAGACCAGTGTAAATATAGTCAGGAACAAGAGATAAGTCTATTTCTATGTTGTCTTTTAGTTCAGTCTTATAATTTAAAAATGCTCTTGCACTCATAAGTTGTATATCAGACTTAAGTTGACCTATATTACCAAAACAATCATAAAGTAGTAATGATTTAATTACGTCTTTATGAACTCTTATAGTTGCATTAGTATATTTAGATTCTACAATAAAGAAATATTTAATGAGAGATAATCTTTCTTTTAAGGACCTATCCTGTAAAGCAGGTAGATTAATTGTAACAGGAATTCTTCTTAGAAAAGTTCCAAGTAAGGAAGACTGTATATCTTCTGTTGTAGCACACACAATAAAGACTGTAGCTCTATGTACGACATCAGATTCTCCTAATCGTCTGTATATACCTTTATCCATCAAAAGAAAAAGCATCTCTTGGCCTTCTGGGGGTAATCTGTGTATTTCATCTAAAAACAATATACCACCATTAGCCTGTGCAACTATCCCAAATTTATCCTTATTAGCACCAGTAAAAGAACCTTTAACATAACCAAATAAATTACTAAGAAGTAAGTTAGCATTTTCTGCATATTCAGCACAGTTAAATACTACAAATTTACTTTCAGAAGAAAATACTTTGCTTTCTATAGCATATTTGTACATTGTTTCAGCAAATGTACTTTTTCCAACACCAGTAGGCCCTATAAGCAATGTATTAAGACCTTTTGGAGGGTAAAGTATGGCAGATTTAGCTTTTTCTATAGCTAATTTAAGGCTAGAATCATGTCCAAGTAATGTTGAGAAGACATCTTCTGAATCATTTTTAGTTGATTTAAATAGTTCATTACAATTTCTTATAGAATATTCTGAGCTATTTAAGGTACGACCAATCAAATTTTCAATAATACCAGCATGTAAAAATAAAATAGGTTTACCAGATATTTTTACAACTTTCTTTTCATTATATAGATTATTTAATTCTTTACTAGTATTACTTCTATCAAGAGATGAATTGTTAGCAACTTCAAGAGTAGTAAATCCTGTTTTCTCTGATTGTAGGTCTTTTAAAGTTATATTATTACATAACTTATGTAGTGATAATAAAACTTTATCTTTTCTTAACATTATAGTACCCCCTTTCTTTATATTTAAGTTATATTAAATATATTATATAATATATTTAATATTAAAATAAGGTTTATAGTGGATATTTTGTATTTTACTTTTTAATATGTTGTTTTGTGTAGTAGTTGGTGTTAAAATAATAGTTGCATTTATATGAGATATGGATTTTTATGGATTTACATAAGGTATTATGTTGTTATATTAGATAAGTATAAATTTTGTAATGTATGTAGCACTTTTATCTAATGTTCATATAAATATATAAAAACTAATTACTTAAATATACATAAACTAATTATTAGGTTATGAGCAATTTAAAAGTGTACAGATTTAAAATTATAGTTATTGTAAATCGTCAATTGTAGTAGTTTTTAAAGTATTTAATGAAGAATTGGTAAAATGAAGAGTAAATGGAGAGAGAATTTTTTATTGAAACAAAAATAATGAAAAGAAAAATAAGCTTGTAAAATTTAAAGCAGTTATATATCAATGGTTGAAAGTGTCTATGAAATATTAATTCAGCCATTTTATGGTGTAAATAACTTTATAATTTATTTTTGACAAGCATAAAAAACAAATTTTTTCATAAAATCTAAATGTTGGATATTAATTATTTAAAATAGTTTTAAATAATTAATGTATTGTAATAAAATATGAATAATATTATAAAAGAATGGGAGATATGTTTTGTGGATATAGATAGAATTTTAAACTTTTCCTCAAATGCAGGTAAAGCTATGTTGCAAAGTGGAGGAGAAACTTATAGAGTTGAAGAAACGATAAGTAGAATATGCCAATCTTTTGGTATAGAGCATGTAGATGTATTTGCAACTCCAACGGCTGTAATGGCATCTGTTTTTGTAGATGGGAAACTACATTCAGCAATTAAAAGAATAAGTTCAAGAAGGGTAGACCTAAACTTAGTTCATGAAGTTAACTCATTATCAAGAGCAATCAGTATAAATAATTTAGATATTGAGTTATGTGAGAGGATTTTAGATGAGATAAGTGAAGATAATTATTATTCAGATATAGTAACAATAATTTTTGCAGGTATTGCAGCAGCAACTTTTTCTATATTATTTGGAGGAGATTTAAAAGAATTTATAGCTGCGTTTATGGTGGGAATAATGACTAAATTTGTTATTATGTACCTAAATAAGTCCTCACTAAACGATTTTTTTGTAAATGCGATAGGAGCAGTTGTTATAGCTTTTTGTTCTATTGTGATTCTAAAACTTGGATTTATAAAGACTATGGACCATTTAATAGCAGGAGCAATAATGCTTTTGGTTCCAGGACTTGCTTTAACTAATGCGTTAAGAGACTTGTTAGATGGTCAATTGATATCTGGTCTTGCAAAGTTGGCAGAAGTATTTTTTGTAGGTGTATCCATAGCAGTAGGAATGTTTTTGGTACTAGGATTATACTTCAAGTTAGGGGGTATATAAATGAAATTGTTTATAGAAGTAGTAGCAGCTTTTTTTACAGCCTTAAGTTTTGGAGTCTTATTTAATATGAAGGGAAAAAACTTGATAATATCAGGTGTAGGTGGAAGTATAGCTTGGTTTTCGTATAAGTTTTGTTTGAATATGGGTGTATCAGTAAACCTGTGTTTTTTTATAGCTACAGTATGTTTTGCAATATACTGTGAATTATGTGCTAGGATTTATATGACTCCATCGACAACTTTAAGTGTTTGTTGTCTCATAATCTTAGTACCAGGTTATGGAATATATAACACTATGTATTCTGTTTTAACTAATGACTATATTAAGGCAGTAGAGTATGGGGTAAGTACATTATCTTGTGCAAGTTCGATTGCATTGGGGTTAGTATTTATAACTACAGTATTTAGAAGAGTTAATCTGTATGGAATAGTTTCGAAGATAAAAGATAATAAAAAATATAAGAAGAGCATAAATAAAATTAAACCACAGAAATAGAAAAAATTGACTTTTATACCAAAGGGTGATAATATAATAACATAAAATAGAATAAGAATATCTTTTATTAAATTAGATATTCTTATTGTTATAATATCAGTCACGGTTTTTTATTTCAACAAACCGACAACTTGAATCACAGATGTAAGTTTTAGAACTTGTTTTGTATTAACAAATTTGTATTAATGTAGAAACCTTAATTCTAAATTAAAAAGGGGGAAAATCAAAATGGAGAAGCTGTCAGATAAGAGGAGAGTCAAGGCAGTAAGTATGGAAACCTTCGTATTTATTGTACTTTTGGCGGTAGGATTTGGCTATGTAGGCAGTATCATGGGTGCAGGAATGATGTTCAAAGTAATAATGAGCACGGCACATGCACTTTTACTAGACACAGTATTTTTGATAATGGCAATGGCAGTCCTTGCAGGTGCACTTAGTGCATTACTTTCAGAATTTGGAGTAATATCTTTAGTAAATAAGATATTTAAGGGCCTTATGAGACCTATATGGGGGTTACCTGGTGCTAGTATAGCAGGAGTAGTGGCAACTTATTTATCTGATAACCCAGCTATTATACCATTCGCTAAAGACAAAACATTTACACAATACTTTAAAAAATACCAAGTGCCTGCTTTATGTAACTTAGGAACAGCTTTTGGTATGGGACTTATTGTAACAACTTTCATGATAGCTCAAGGTAAAGAATATGTATTACCAGCTATAATTGGTAACGTTGGAGCAATAATAGGTAGTATTATTAGTGTTAGAATTATGTTGACTTTTACTAAAAAGTATTATAATTATGACCCTAAAAGTGATAATGACAAACAAGCAAGTGTAAACAGTGCAAAGATTGAAGAGTTTAGAGAAATAAGAGATGGTAATGTATTCCAAAGAACATTGGATGCTATACTTGAAGGTGGTAAGCTAGGTGTTGAAATGGGTATGGCTATAATACCAGGAGTTTTAGTAGTTTGTACATTAGTTATGTTATTAACTTTTGGACCATCTACAGACCCTGCTACAGGTCAAGCTGTTTACACAGGAGCTGCATATGAAGGTATAAAATTATTACCTGCTATTGGTGACAAAATCAGTTTTATAATAGAACCATTATTTGGATTTACTTCACCAGAAGCAATAGCATTCCCTGTAACTGCATTAGGTGCTGTTGGAGCAGCAATATCTCTAGTACCAGAATTCATAAAATCAGGTGCTATAACTCCTAATGATATAGCAGTATTTACAGCAATGGGTATGTGTTGGAGTGGATATTTAAGTACACACATTGGTATGATGGATGCTTTAGATGCAAGACCATTAGCTGGTAAAGCGATTCTTTCGCATACAATAGGTGGTTTATGTGCAGGTGTATGTGCCCACTTTATATTTATGCTTGTCGGATAGGAATGTTTTAAAAATCAAATATTAAGATATTATAATTTATTAGATTGAATTGAACTAACAATTTAAATATGTAAAAATTAAATTAGTGATTTAAATATATAAAGGTGCTGTTTTGAAATAGAGATTTATTTTCATTTTAAGACAGCACCTTTTAGTAATTTGAAGGTATTAATTAAATGTATTGATTGAATTTATTATGATAAAATTGTATTATATACATTAGAGTCAATTTAAACAGTAACAATAAGGAGGAATTGTAGTAAATGAAAAAAGAACGACTACATCATGAGGACTTAAAAGAGTATGATTATGATGAAGATGACTATCTCAGTAAGAAAATAATTATTAAGGACTTTATAAAAACTATATTGGTTATGATAATTGCTACTGGAATATCAGTAGCTTTTAAAAAAGTAGGTTTTAATGAATCTAATATTATTTTAGTGTATATATTAGGTGTATTATTTGCTACAAGTATAACACATGGGTATTTTTTTGGAATACTTTCTTCAGTAATAGGAGTGCTATCATTTAATTTTTTCTTTACACACCCATTATATACTTTTATAGCTTATAGAAAAGATTATCCAATGACCTTTTGTATTATGCTTTTGGCAGCAATTATAACAAGTACTTTAACTTCTAGAATAAAAAAAGAAGTAAGACTTTCTCATAAAAGAGAGAAAATGATAAGATTGCTTTATGAAAATAATAAAACACTTCTTAAAGCAAAAAATAAAAATCAAATAATTGAATTTTGTGGGTCTAATTTGGTAAACATGTTAAATAGAACTGTTATAGTAACTATTGCAGATGGTGATAATAATCTAGGTAAGCCAAGTATTTATATTTGTAATAATGACGGAAGTGAGAATATATTCTATTCAGTATTAGAAAAGGAAGCTATAAAAGAGGCTTTTAGAACAGGTGTGCCAGTTGGGATTGGAACAAAATATTGTAAAAATAGTAGTGCTTACTATTTTCCTATAAAAGGTCAAGAATCCAATGTTCTTGGTGTTATAGGTATTGCATGTTTTAAAATTGATATTATTACGGAAAATGAAAAGATATTGTTAGAAGCAGTTTCAACACAAGTTGCATTAGCAATTGATAGAGAAAATCTATTTGAAAAGAATAAAAAAGCTAATCTTGAAACAGAACGAGAGAGGTTAAGAGGAAACTTGCTTAGATCAATTTCTCATGATTTGAGAACTCCACTTACAAGCATACTAGGTTCTTCTTCAACTATACTTGAAAATGATGATGTAATAGATAAAGAAACTAGAGTAGAGCTACTAAAAAATATATATGAAGATACAAGTTGGTTGACTCACTCTGTTGAGAATATACTTAGTATGACCAGAATAGATGAAGGAAAATTGGATATTGAAAAACGTCCAGAGGTTGTAGATGAAATAATTGCGGAATCTATACTAAGAGTTAAAAAATTTGCCAATAGTAGAGAGATACAAACCAATATACCAGATGAAATAATAATAGTTCATGTGGATGTATTATTGATAGAGCAAGTTTTAGTAAACTTAATTGACAATGCTATAAGACATACACCTAAAAATTCTAAGATAGAATTAACTGTAAGTAAAGAAGCTGAAAATGTATTATTTGAAGTGGCAGACAACGGAAAAGGAATACCAAGTGAAGATATTAAGAATATATTTAATAGATTTTATACAAAGAATAAAGCAAGAAATCTTGAAAGAAGAGGGATTGGTCTTGGTTTAGAAATATGTAAGTCTATAGTACAAGCTCATGGTGGAGAAATTATTGCTTTTAATAATCCTTCTGGAGGAGCCACATTTAGATTTAGTATACCTTTAGATAAAGGGGAGGTGAAAGACGAATGGAAGTAAAACCGTTGGTTTTAATTGTGGAAGACGATAGACCAATTTGTAAATTTATAAAAGTGTCTCTGGAAACTCAAAACTATAGATGTGTAGAAACTGACAATGGAGGCACAGCTATATCACTTATACATTCTCTTGACCCAGATTTAATAATTTTAGATTTAGGTTTACCAGATATTGATGGAATTGAGGTAATAGGTAGAGTTAGGGCTTGTGCTAAAAATAATAAAATAATTGTTGTTTCAGCAAGAGAACACGAGAGAGACAAAGTTGAGGCTTTAGATGGTGGAGCAGATGATTATTTGACGAAACCTTTTAGTGTAACAGAACTTTTGGCTAGAGTGCGTGTGGCCCTTAGAAATAAAGTTCAACAAGGTAAGATAAATAGTGATGTTCCTACAACCTTTGAGGTTAAAAATCTAAAGATAGATTATGAAAAGCATGCTGTATCTATTAATGGCGAGGAGATACACTTAACTCCAATTGAATATAAACTTGTTGAATTAATGTCTAAGTATTCAGGGAGAGTTTTAACACATAAATTTATAATAGATAAGGTTTGGGGTAATTACTATGAAAGCGAAAACCAATCTCTTAGAGTTTTTATGGCAAGTATAAGACGAAAAATTGAAAAAAATCCTGCTCAACCAGAGTATATTTTGACTGAAGTAGGAGTAGGATATCGTATGACAGATGAATAAGTATCAAATTAAAAGTATTAGAATCTAAACTAGTAGTAGTATTTTAACTAAATACAAATAGCCATGTGTTCTATAATAAGTAGGAGGAAAGACAGCCTATTAATATTATACTTGCATGGCTATTTTTATCTTTTTATCAAAGATAGGCGAAATATTCCATCCTCAATATAAGTAGGTTGGAGATGTAAGCCTGTAATATAAATTAAAAGGAGGTGAAGAAATGATACAGATGAAAGCTTTTAAGTTTAGAATAT
>NZ_JAGWDA010000033.1:0-10367 GCF_020657875.1 Clostridioides sp. ZZV14-6150
CATAATCTATCATTCGTAGTGTTAGGTTGCAAGTATTATTCTGACTTTTATTTATATTAAGACCTTGCCTTTCATCCTCACATCTAAAGAAGGGGGCTTTTCGGCAATTTTATTGTAAAATAAATATTAAGCGTTTAAAATATAAAATTTTTATGTTTGAAGTGTTAAAATGATTTTGTTGTAAAATATTAATTAATCGTTGTAAGTTATAATATAATAGTATGAGATTTTATATAAATTTATAAAGATATAATTAAATATATAAATTAAAGTGTAATTAAACATGTAATGGAGGTGTTAGTGTGTCTAAGATACTAGTAGTAGATGATGAATTAGATATGTTAAAGTTAATTGAAAATATATTAAAGAGAGATGGGCATGAAGTAAAGGTAATTAGTGATGTAGAAAATATTCTTGATATTGACTATAATCCTTTTAATCTAATAATATTAGATGTAATGATGCCTAAAATGGATGGTTTTGAAGTATGTAAAAATATAAGAAATAAGGTTGATTGCCCAATATTGTTTTTGACAGCTAAAAATATGGAAAGTGATGTTATGTATGGTCTTGGTATAGGGGCTGATGATTATATTACAAAGCCTTTTGGTGTAGGTGAGTTAAGAGCCAGAATAAATGCTCATTTGAGAAGAGAAAATAGAGAGAAAAAAAATTCATTAACTATATCAAATGTTCAATTTAATTTTTTGGGAAAAGAAATTTCTGTTGATAATAATAAGATAAATTTTACTAAGAGTGAGTATCTAATATGTGAATTTCTAGCAAAAAATAAGGGACAAGTCTTTTCAAAAGAAAGAATATATGAGCATGTATATGGATTTGATGGAGAAAGTGATATAAGTGTTATTACAGAACACATAAAAAATATACGAAGCAAGTTTAAATCTTATGATATTTATACAATAGAGACTGTATGGGGGATAGGATATAAGTGGGTATAATACTCAGTGCAAATACTGTATATATCTACAAAATGTTTGTAAAATATTAATCTATATATTAAAATTTAATTTATAGATTAATATTTTTTGTAAATGACAAAATTGTAAGGTATTTTGTTATAAAATATTAATATTAGTAGTGTATACTAATAATATGGTGTTTAATATAAATCTTGAGCAAAGGATGGTTTTTCTAATGGATAAACTAAAAAATATTAGGAAGAGCTTACTACAGTATACATTTTTATTTTTACTAATAGGTATAACAATTTACTTGGTATTTAAAACATTAGATATTAAGATGTTATCAAATGTTATAACTATGGTAGATAAAAAGTTTTTATTTGTAGGGGCTCTGGCAATAATGTCTCACATAATGCTTGAAGGATTAGTAATGAAGATAATTATAGAAAGTACTCACAAAGTCAATATTAGATTTATTGGTTTCAAGCTAGCCATTATGGGATTTTATTATAATCTAATAACTCCATTTGCTTCAGGAAGCCAACCAGTACAGATATATGTACTTAAAAAATGCAAAATGCCACTTAGTAAAGCAAGTGCAGTTGTTACAAATAAGTCTATTATTTTTCAAATAGTAGTTACTGTTTATTGCACAATATTAGTATTAATGAATCTAGCTATGCTAGAAAAACAAATGAAAGTAATCATGCCCTTAGTGTTTCTAGGAATAGCAATTAATTCATTTGTTTTAATTATGATAATTTTAGTTATTTTAAATCCTCAAAAAATAAAATATTTTATGAGAGTTTCAATAAAGTATTTAGCAAAAATTAAGTTTTTAAGATTCCTAGAGAGTAAAGTAGACTCTATAGAAAATTTTATAGATGATTATAGTAAAGCAATAAGTTTTTTTGCTAAAAATAAAAAAGTATTAATTTTAACTATTATAGTGACTTTTATTCAATTAAGTGCTTACTTTAGTGTTTCTTTTTGGATATATAAAGCATTTAATTTACAAGGTTATAGCTATATTTATATATTAACACTACAAGCTTTTTTATATATGGCAATATCACCAATACCAACACCTGGTAATGTAGGAGCTAATGAATTAGCATTTTTCACTATATTTAAATCAGTATTCCCTCAACCTCTAATGGGTTATGCAGTATTTTTATATGGTGGATTTATGTACTATTTGATTCTGATTGGAAGTGGTATCTTTACTGTAATCACTCACTATAGAATGAAAAATAGAATTGGTAGAAATGCCGTTTTAAGTGAAAATTAGATAAATCTAAATAAGCATATATTAAAAAATATGTCATAAGAACTATAATATTTTAATTAGATGATTAAAATATAAGAATTATTATGACATATTTTTTTTGAAATTTAAAAGGAATTGTGAGAAAATTGTTGAATTTAATAGATAATATTGCAAAATATTTGTAAATTTTGCATATTATAAAAATACTTCATTATCTTTAAGGTAAATTTTACTCATCAGGGGATAAATCTAAGGGGGGAAATGTATGGAGAAGAAAATTTTAACAGTTTGTCCATACTGTGGAGCTGGATGCCAATTATATCTAGTAGTAAAAGATAACAAGATATTAAGAGCAGAGCCAGCTGATGGTAGAACAAATCAAGGAAGTTTATGTTTAAAAGGTCGTTATGGATGGGATTTTCTAAATGACCCTAAAATTTTAACACCTAGACTAAAAAAACCAATGATAAGAAAACAAGGTGTGCTAGAAGAGGTTGAATGGGATGAAGCTATAAGTTATACAGCTTCAAGATTAAACGAAATTAAAGAAAAATATGGTCCTGATTCTATTATGGGGACTGGTTCTGCAAGAGGACCTGGTAATGAAGCAAACTATATAATGCAAAAATTTATGAGAGCTACAATAGGAACCAATAATGTTGACCATTGTGCTCGTGTCTGACATGCACCATCTGTAGCCGGTCTGGCTTACTCATTAGGTAGTGGTGCAATGTCTAATTCTATACCAGAAATAGAAAACGCAGATGTTTTATTTATATTTGGATATAATGGAGCAGATTCACATCCAATAGTTGCAAATAGAATAATTAAAGCTAAGAAAAATGGAGCTAAGTTAATTGTTACTGACCCTAGATTAACTGAGTCTGCAAGAATTGCTGATATACATCTACCTATAAAGGGTGGAACAAATATGGTTTTAGTAAATGCTTTTGGAAACGTTTTAATAGAAGAAGGTCTCTACAATAAAGACTTTGTTCAAAACCATACACAAGGATTTAATGAGTACAAAGAAATTGTTAAACCATATACAGCTAAATATGCTGAGAAGATGACAGGAATTCCAGAAGAGCTTATAAGAAGAGCTATGAGAGAATATGCAAAAGGTAAGAAGGCCATGATACTTTATGGAATGGGTGTCTGTCAATTTGGTCAAGCTGTTGATGTAGTTAAAGGGCTTGCCTCAATTGCTCTACTTACAGGCAATTTTGGTAGAGAAAGCGTTGGAATAGGGCCTGTACGTGGACAAAATAATGTTCAAGGAGCTTGTGATATGGGAGCTCTTCCTAATGTATATCCTGGTTATCAAAATGTAACTGATGATAAGATAAGAGAAAAATTTGAAAATGCTTGGGGAGTAAAGTTATCTCCTAATAATGGATATAGTTTAACTCAAGTTCCAAATTTAGTGTTAAAAGAGAAGAAGCTTAAAGCTTATTATATATTTGGGGAAGACCCAGTACAAAGTGACCCAGATGCATCAGAAGTTAGAGAGGCTTTAGACGAGTTAGAGTTTGTTGTTGTTCAAGATATATTTATGAATAAGACAGCGCTTCATGCTGATGTTATACTTCCAGCTACTTCTTGGGGCGAACATGATGGAGTATATACATGTGCAGATAGAGGATTCCAATTGATGAGAAAAGCTATAGAGCCACAAGGAGATGTAAAACCAGACTGGCAAATTATAAGTGAAATTTCTACAGCAATGGGATATCCTATGAACTATAAAAATACTAAAGAAATATGGGATGAACTTAGAGCATTATGTCCAAATTTCTTAGGCGCTACTTATGAAAAAATAGAGGCTCAAGGTTCTGTTCAGTGGCCTTGTAAGAGTGAAAGTATGGAAGACAAAGGAACTATGTATCTATATGAAGGACAAAAATTCTCTACTCCTAATGGAAGAGGTAATTTATTTGCTGCAGAATGGAGACCTCCTATGGAAGTTGAAGATGATGAATATCCATTTAGTTTATGTACTGTAAGAGAAGTTGGTCACTATTCAGTAAGAACTATGACTGGTAACTGTAGAACACTTAGTTCATTAGAAGATGAGCCAGGTCGTGTTCAAATAAATTGTAATGATGCAGATAGATTAGGAATTGAAGATGATGAATTAGTTAGAATTAGTTCAAGAAGGGGAAGTGTAATCACAAGAGCAACAGTAACTGATAGAGTTAAAGAAGGAGCGACATATATGACTTATCAGTGGTGGGTTGGAGCTTGTAACGAGCTTACAATAGCAAATTTAGACCCTATATCTAAAACACCAGAATACAAGTATTGTGCTGTTAAACTTGAAAAACTTGATGACCAAGAGTTAGCAGAGAAATGTGTAAGAGAAGAATATCAAAGTCTTAAAGATAAAATGACTGCCACAAATGTTTAGTAGTTATTAGATTGAGGGTTTATAGAAGGCGAAAGGGTAAATATCTTATGGAGAATATATACTCAAAAACTAAGTCACAAGAAAATAGTAAAGATGAAGTTTTTGAAAACAGTTATAGTTTGGTAGATTATAAATACATGAATTCTTTTAAGTTAGAAATAAGCAAAATAAATGAATATAATTTATCTAATGAATATGAAGAAATAATTGCAGAATATCCACTTAGCTTTATTTTAAATGATAAATACATAAATACATTTTTATGTACACCATATAATTTAAAAGAGCTTGTAGTTGGTTTTTTGAGAACAAAGGGATATATAGAAAATAAAAAAGACATATTAGATATAGAAATAAATGATAAGGAACGGGTTACAAAAGTAACTATTCAAGAGAAACATGATGATGAAGAGGAACAAATTATATTTTTAAACTCACTAGACTATATAAGGTGTACTCCTGTAGAGAGTAATATAAAAATAAATTATGATGAGATTTACAGTATAATGGATAAAAACTTAAATTCGTCAGAATTATTTAAAAATACGGGTGGAGTACACAGTGTATCCATATTTGATAATGATAAAAAAATAGTGACCTGTGAAGATGTAGCAAGGCATAACGCAATGGATAAAGCAATAGGATTTTGTGTTTTAAATGAAATATCATTAAAAAATAAGACTGTAGTTGTAAGTGGGAGAATATCTTTAGAGATGATACTAAAGGCAGCTATGACTCAAATCCCTATTGTAATATCAAAATCAGCACCAACTAATTTATCAATAGAGCTTTCTAAAAAATTAAATATAACTCTTATTGGATTTGTAAGAGGAAGACGAATGAATATCTATGCAAATTCACAGAGAGTTATCAAAAAGTGAGACTGAAGCGTATGTGTGCTAATAAAGAAGAGAAAAAATATTCAAGATGTGAAGTGTGTGGAGTAGTAATTGATGATACTGACAAAGTATATGCCAATAAGTATAATTTGTGTAAAAATTGCAAGCGAAATATAAGTATTGAAAAAACACTAAAATATATAAATATATATAATAAAAATAACTAGGGACTTAGAAATATACAAATTGAAAGGTGGGATAATATGAATAATAAAATAGGCTCTTTTGTAATAGCAGACCCAAGTAAATGTACTGGTTGCAGAACTTGTGAAGTAGCTTGTTTTACGATGCATAACCAACATAATAATGTAGGATATACGGTTGGGACAGTTGACATACCAGTTATACCTAGACTTTATTTAGTAAAAGGTGATACTTTCTGTATGCCAATACAATGTAGACACTGTGAAGATGCTCCTTGTCTAAATTCATGTCCACAAAAAGCTATAAACAAAGAGAACAATGTCATGTTTGTTAATGAAGAAAAATGTATAGGGTGTAAAACTTGTCTCCTAGCATGTCCTTTTGGAGCTATAGATTTACTTCCACAATATAAAGATGGGAAAGAAGTAGAACAAGTAATTTTGGAAGAAAATAAAAAAATAGCATATAAGTGTGATTTATGTAAAGACAACGAAAAAATAGCTTGTATAAGCGCATGTCCTCAAGATGCATTAAAACTTGTTACTCCAATAGATGACAAAAAAGCTAAGAATAGACAAGCTGCACTTAGCTTATTGTTGACAAATAAATAAAGGATAAAGGGGTGACGTTTATGATAATAAATATAGATAAAGATTTATGTACTGGATGCAGAGAATGTTCAAAGGTATGTCCAGTAAATGCTATTGAGGGGGAAGAAGGAAAACCACAAGAAATAAACTTAGATAGATGTGTTATGTGTGGTCAATGTGTTCAAATTTGTAAATCTTATGCTTCAGTTATAGATGAAGGATTTGAGTTTTTGAAAGATAAAAAACAAGAACGAAAAATACCAGAATCAATAAATGAACCTATATTCGCAGCACATAATGTATGTGATGTAGATAGGGTAAAAAAAGCTTTGAGTGACCCAGATGTATTTACCATGGTTCAATGTGCACCAGCAGTTAGAGTAGCTTTAGGAGAGGATTTTGGATACTATCTAGGATATTTAGGTGCTGGAAAAATGGCAGCAGCACTTAGAGCATTAAATTTTGATAGAGTTTATGATACTAATTTCGCAGCGGATTTAACTATAATGGAAGAAGGTAGTGAGTTAATTAAGAGAGTTACAGAAGGTGGAACTCTTCCAATGTTTACATCTTGTTGTCCAGCTTGGGTTAAATTTATAGAAAAAAATTATCCTAAATTAACTAATCACTTATCTTCTTGTAAATCACCTCAGCAGATGGGTGGTGCAATATTTAAGACATATGGCGCAGAAATAAATAATGTGGATGCATCTAAAATATTTAGTGTTTCTATAATGCCATGTACATGTAAAAAGTATGAATGTGATAGAGAAGAGATGGATTCTAGTGGATATAGAGATGTAGATGTAGTGTTAACTACTAGAGAGCTAGCTTACCTAATAAAAGACATGGGAATTGATTTTAAAAATTTAGGAGAAGAAAAGTTTGACAGCCCTTTAGGTAGTTACAGTGGAGCTGGAACTATATTTGGTGTTACTGGTGGAGTTATGGAAGCAGCTATAAGAACAGGTTATGAGCTTATAACTGGAGAAAGTATACCTAATGTAGAAGTAAAACAAGTAAGAGGAGAAAGTGGTTTTAGAAAATCAACTATTAAGGTAGGAGATTTAGACTTAAGAGTTGGTGTAGTAAGTGGACTGAAAAATGTAATACCAGTACTTGAAGATTTAGAAAAAGGAAAGTTGGATATAGATTTTATAGAGGTTATGACTTGTCCTGTTGGATGTGTAAGTGGTGGAGGTCAGCCAAAAATTTTACTAGAAGAATATAAAGACTTAGCCTATGAAAATAGAACAAAAGCAACATATGTGCATGACGAACACTTGGCAATTAGAAAATCTCATGAAAATCCTGACATCAAAAAATTATATGATGAATATCTAGTAGAGCCATTAGGAGAAAAATCTCATCATTTATTACACACTACATATTGTATAGGAAAGGAAGTGGCTAAGTAATGAATTATTTTGTTATAGCAGACCCTGATAAGTGCATAGGATGTAGAACTTGTATGATAGGATGTGTGGTTGCACATTCAGATGAAGATATTTTTTACAAAAGTCCAGATGAGATAAACTTTAACCCAAAACTTTCTGTCATAAAAACAAAGGAAGTTAGTGCTCCAATACAATGTAGACATTGTGAAGATGCTCCTTGTGCAAAGGCCTGTCCAAATGGAGGTATAGTTAGGGTGGGTAATACAATAAAAATAAATGAAGAAAATTGTATAGGATGTAAGACTTGTATGCTGGCATGTCCTATAGGAGCGATAGATATAGTTACACTAAAAGATGTAGATAAAGGAAAGCTTTGCTTTAGAGAAAGAATGACAGCAAACAAATGTGATTTTTGTATAGATTCACCAGAAGGACCAGCATGTGTAAATGTATGTCCAACAAAAGCATTTACTATAGTTAAAGATGAGGATATAGATAACACTGTTAAAAATAAAAGAAAGTTAGCTATATTATAATATAATTAATAAAAAGATGGAGTTCTAGTTGTTATTAGAGCCTCCATCTTTTTTGTATAATTTTTATAGAAATTAAGAATTAATTATTGTGCTAACTTATCTAACCTATCCTTATTTAGCTTTGCCATTCCCATAGAAGCTGTGATAAGTAAAGCATAAGCGACTATAACTGATAAAATTATAATAGACCAAGAGAATTTATAACCAAAATTATCAACGAGTAATCCAAATAATGTTGAACCAAGTGCAAATCCAATTGCAAAAATTAACTGAACAATCCCAAAAATACTGCCAAACTCCTTTTGACCAAAAAAAGTACCAGTTAAATAAGCAGGTCCAATCATATAAGCAAATACAGAAAGACCCTTTAAAATAGCAAATACAAATGCAAGATTAGCAGATGTATCAACAAATAGTAGTGATAAAGTAGCCATAAGTACAAATATAAAAGATATAATCAGTGTTTTTATCTGACCAAATTTATCAAATAATAATCCTCCAAATAAATTACCAATAAGAGCAAATAAGGCAAAAGTAGAACCTACTGTTCCTATTAAAATTGGATTTATATAATTTCTAAGGTAGGTTGGATATTGTACAGATAATGATGAAACATATATACCTACAAAAGCAAATCCAATTGTCATAATCCAAAAATATTTATTCTTTCTAGCTTCTTTTAATGTATAACCCCATACTGAAGGGGAATTTTTATTAGATGTTTTGTCATTTTTTATTTTAGAGCTTATTTTCTCATTAGTATCTTTAGGCATTTTAAGCATAAATAATGTTACAGGTATACCAACTATTAGTGCTACAATCCCAAATATTAGATAAGAACGGCTGTATCCTTGAGATGCTAATGAGCGAACTACAAGTTGTTGTAGAAATATACTACCAATAGAGCCACCAGCAAAAGCAAATCCCATAGCTTTTCCTTTACTTTTTTCATCAAACCAAGCACTTATTAAAATTGGTATTCCTATCGCAGATATAATTGTAGCTCCAATTTGTACAATGCATGATACCGTATAAAATTGCCATAGTTCAGTACATATAGAAAATGTAGCAAAAGCAATGCTAGAAATTATACAGCCTAATAAATATAATATCTTAATATTGACCTTAGAAAATAATTTACCTATAAATGGTGATGCAATTGCTGAAGCAATAGTACCAAAAGTAAATATTAGAGAAAAAGATGCTAAGCTAAAACCTTCTCCTTCTACAACATAACTTATAAACTGGGGCTGTATACTTGCTACAATACTAAATGGTATAGCTTGTATCAACATACAACCAAGTACTATAATCCAAGCAGATGAAAAGTTTTTAATGCTAAAATTCTTGTTTAGTAGTGTCTTCATGGTATCATATCTCTCCTTTAGATTATAATTTGTAAATATTAATCTAATTATTCTAATTTTATATATTAGTTTTGGATAGTTGAATTAGTTATATGTAATTTGGGGTATTAATATAAAAATTATCTGTAAAAATTGATTATTTTAAATAGATAGGGTAAATTAAAATATATAGATAAATGAAAGGATGGATAAAATGTCATTTGAAAAAATAAATAATAATAATCTAGATAAAATACACAGCAGGAAGTGTATTATGTTTGTAAATTTTAATAAAAAAGAATTATCATTAATTAAAAATGTTAGTAATTTTGCTGGAATAAGAGACCATATCATTTTAAGTGATAAAAATGGTGAAAACATAGTAAGAGACATTTTGGATGGGAATATATCAAGTGAATGTGATAATGGAATTAAAAGTAAGTCTGTAATATTTAATAATATTTCCAGTACACAAGTAAATGCATTTTTAGAAGGATTGAAAAAAGTAAGAATAAATAGACCTTTTACAGCAATGGTAACTGAGACATCTATTGATTGGACATTAAATAATTTAATAGAAAATTTAGTTCAAGAACGCAATGCTATGTCTTCAGGAAAAACAATTGAGCATAAGTAAATTAGTTTTTAGAACCATCTTCTAATAAATTTAACCTCCTATGGCGAAATTCCTTTTCCTCGCCATAGGAGGTGGAGGATGTAAACCTAACCGATAGGTTATTTATTTTACTTGATTTTCAAAAATGTATTGTATTATAAAATCAGTAGTAAAAACTGAAAGGAAGTAATTACAATGAAATTAGATAGTAATAATCATTCAGTATTTTTGTT
>NZ_JAGWDA010000034.1:0-9301 GCF_020657875.1 Clostridioides sp. ZZV14-6150
GTTAAGCTCTCTAGCGCTGATGGTACTTGGTGGGAAACTGCCTGGGAGAGTAGGACGTAGCCACGTAATCTTTTTTTATTGTTCGCCATAAAACATAAAATCTAAAATTAAACAGAATATAAACTCTGTATTGATTTATACTAAGATAAAATATAAAATTATATAATATAGACAAAAAGTTTTGATTTAGAAAGAAGGTGTAATATGAATTCTAATGAAAGAAGAAACAAATTAATAGATATTTTAAAGGAATCTAAGCATCCTGTAAAAGGTGGAGTGCTAGCGGAGCTATTAAATGTAAGCAGACAAGTAATAGTACAAGATATAGCGCTTATAAGGGCTAAAGGCTTTGAAATAATAGCTACACCTCAAGGATATATAATATATAATCAACCATACTTTTCCAGACAAATAAAATGTAAAAATCATAAAAATTCCCAAGAAATTTATGAAGAACTAAGAATTATTGTAGATTTAGGTGGAATTGTAAAAGATGTTATTGTAAATCATCCAACATATGGTCAAATAACTGCAGAACTTAATATTTATTCTAAAATGGATATAGATGATTTTATGAGAAAAGTTGAAACAAATGAGTTTAAACAATTATCAGTCTTAACAGAATGTAGTCATATTCATACAATTGAAGCACTCAAAGAAAAGACTATTGAAGATATAATAAAAAAATTAGATGACAGTGGAGTATTATCATAAGGAGGAGTTAAATGAATTTTTTGTCATTGGCTAAGACTACTTCAACAAATAGTAATATAACGAAGAGAACTTTAGAAAATATGCTTAATAATTTCAGTGATAATATACCAAATATTATATATGCAATAACAATATTTATAATAGGTATTTATATAGCTAAGATAGTAAGAAAGATGGTTTCTAAGTTTCTAATTAAATATGGAATGAGTAAAGGTGTAAATAATTTTATTGTATATGGTATATATATATCAATGCTATCCATCATATCATTGATAAGTTTAGGGATTATAGGAATACAAACTACGTCAGTTGTAGCGGTCTTAGGAGCGGCTGGATTTAGTATAGGATTAGCATTTAAAGAAATATTATCAAATCTAGGCTCAGGCATGATTATTTTGTTTTTTAAGCCATTCAATATAGGTGATTATATTCAAGGGTCAGGTGTAGAAGGTACAGTTTCTGATATACAAATATTTAGTACTGTTCTTAAAACTCCAGATAATAAAACTATAATAATACCAAATTTTCAATTGACAAGTAATAATATAATTAATTACACACATCAAAATAAAAGAAGGATAGATTTTTCGTATAATATTTCTTATGATAGCGATATAGATATGGTTAAATCTATATTAAATGAAATTTTTACAAATGAAAAAAGGATACTAGATGACCCAAAGCCAATCATAGGTTTAAACTCTATAGGTAATAATACTATGCAAATAGTTGCCAGACCTTGGGTTAAAACTGATGATTACTGGGATGTATATTTTGATGTAATGGAAAAAGTTAAGAAAAAATTTGATGAAAATAAAATAGAAGTTCCATTTATTCCTGCTTCATTATTGTTTAGTAACACAAGTAATTTAAATTCTTTGGATAAAAGATAATATTTTAATTAAACAAAAAAATCAAACTTAAGATAATAAATTAAAGAAAATTCTAAAAAAAAATTGAATAATAGTATTGAAAGATGTTAATATATATAATATAATGATTATCAAATAAAACAATTAGTTAAAAGCATTGAAAGAAAATAGTAAAAAACAGGTTGTATTCAGAGAATGAGTGGATGGTGAGAACTCATTACAATGGTTTTTGAATCTACTCTAGAGCTTCTAGTTAAAGCTAGACGTTTACCTACGTTACAGGTCTGAGAGGATTATACATATGGGTATAATCAATTAGGGTGGCAACGCGGATAAAAGATTTTCGTCCCTTTTATAGGGTAAACGGAGGTCTTTTTTTATTTTCCAAATTTGTTTAAACTAAGAATTTGAAGTTAAAAATATTTTAATTTAAATTGGAATTATTAATTTATATTATAAAAATTATTAGGAGGAATTAATATGTTAGATATTAAAAGAATAAGAGAAAACTTAGATGATATTAAAAAAGCTATGGAAATAAGAGGCGAAAAAGAATTCGACCTTGATGCTGTAGTGGAATTAGATAATAAAAGAAGAGAGATACTTCAAGAAGTTGAAGTTATGAAAAATGAATTAAATGTAAACTCTAAAAAGATACCACAATTAATAAAAGAAGGAAAAGATGTAGAAGAGGAAAAAGCAAGATTAAAAGAATTATCAGACAAGATAAAAGGTATTGATGAGAAAGTAAAAGAAGTTGAAGCAAAAATGGAATATGCATTGATGAGAATTCCAAATGTACCTCATCCAGATGTGCCACAAGGTGAAACAGATGAAGACAATGTTCAAGTAAGAACTTGGGGAGAACCTACAAAATTTGATTTTGAACATAAAGCTCACTGGGATATAGGAACTGGTTTAGGCATACTAGACTTTGAAACAGCTGGAAAAATAACTGGTTCAAGATTTACTTTATATAGAGGACTAGGTGCTAGATTAGAAAGATCTTTAATGAATTTCTTCTTAAATACTCACACAGCTAAACATGGATATACAGAAGTTTTACCTCCATTTATGGCTAATAGAAATAGTTTTATAGGCACTGGTCAACTTCCTAAATTTGAGGAAGATATGTTTAAAATAGAAGGGCTAGAGTATTTCTTAATACCAACAGCTGAAGTACCTGTGACAAATATACATGCTAATGAAATATTAGATGTTGCAGAACTTCCAATAAAATATTGTGCATATACTCCTTGCTTTAGATCTGAAGCTGGTTCAGCAGGAAGAGATACAAGAGGTTTAGTTAGACAACATCAATTCAATAAAGTTGAATTAGTTAAATTTGTTAAACCAGAGGATTCTTATAAGGAATTAGAATCATTAACTCATGATGCTGAAACTATGTTACAAATGTTAGGTCTTCCATATAGAGTTGTAAGAATATGTACAGGAGACTTAGGGTTTACAGCTGCTTTTAAATACGATTTAGAAGTTTGGATGCCAAGTTATAATAGATATGTAGAAATATCTTCTTGTTCAAACTTTGAAGATTTTCAAGCAAGAAGAGCGGGAATAAGATTTAAAAGGGATAAAAAATCAAAAGCAGAATATGTTCATACATTAAATGGTTCTGGATTAGCTATAGGAAGATGCTTAGCTGCTATATTAGAAAATTATCAACAAGCAGATGGCTCTGTAATGGTTCCAGAAGAATTAAGACCTTATATGGGTGTTGATGTTATAAAATAATTATGTATTAATATTATATAAGTGATAATATATTTTAAGATTAAAAATATACTATAAGTAAATAGTAAATTAAAAAAAGTTATGAGATTTAATAATTTCATAACTTTTTTATGTTAATATATATAATAGAATATTCATCATAAAAAGCTAAATATTTTCATAAATCAACATTTAATTAGACTCTGAAAATTTTTTTTAGGTTAATTTAAATTAAATGTAGCTATGCATAGCAATATATTAAATAAACAAAATAAAATTAAGTTGAATTATAAAATGAATTATGATAAGATAAGTTTGTTATAAGTTTTGGGAGGAATTATGGAAAGTTCATTTTATATGAAAGAAGCATTAAAAGAAGCATATAAAGCATATAATAAGAGAGAAACACCAATAGGTGCTGTTATAGTTAAAGATAATCAAATAATAGCAAGGGCTCATAACCTTACAGAAACATTGAAAGATTCTACAGCTCATGCAGAAATTTTAGCGATAAAGCAAGCATCAGAAAAATTAGGTGGGTGGAGATTGACAGATTGTGATTTATATGTTACACTAGAGCCTTGCATAATGTGTAGTGGTGCAATAGTTAATTCTAGAATAAAAAAGCTTATAATAGGGACAAGACATATAAAAAATTCATATATAGAGAAACAGCATGAGTTTAAATTAGATTATTTTGAAAATAATAATGTAAAAGTGGCTTTTGATGTTTTGCAAGAAGAATGCTCGATCATATTGCAAGAATTTTTTAAGGCATTAAGAAAAAGAGATTAAGGAGAGATGGTCGAGTGGTCGAAGGCGCTCGCCTGGAAAGCGAGTATATGGGTAAAACTGTATCGTGGGTTCAAATCCCACTCTCTCCGCCAGAAACAATAAATAAAAGTAATTAAATATGGTTGTAATTTTGCTGTACTAGATGGGGAGGTAGCGGTGCCCTGTAACCTGCAATCCGCTATAGCAGGATTGAATTCCATCTAAAGGCTTATTTTTTGTAGGGCCGCCCTGAATAAGTGGTGTTGATGCTTAGGTCCTGCGCAATGAAAGCTCATGAACCCCGTCAGATCCGGAAGGAAGCAGCGGTAAGTGATCACTTTTGTGTGCCGCGGGGGTGCCTAAGTTGAGCTAACTGTTTTGGTAACGCCTATGGAATTAAGTCGATAGATGGTGTACAGCATTTAATATATAAAAGACTAATCCCTTAGATAATGAGGGATTTTTTTATTAATTTTACTAAAGAGAGGTAAAAAGATGCATAAAGCATTATATAGAGCATATAGACCACAAAGATTTGATGATGTTGTTGGTCAAGAACATATTATTAAGACTTTAAAAAATCAAATATACAATGATAATATAGGACATGCCTATTTGTTTTGTGGTACAAGAGGTACTGGGAAGACATCTACTGCAAAAATTTTTTCAAGAGCAGTAAATTGTTTAAATAAATTAAATGAAGAACCTTGTAATGAGTGTGAAATATGTGAATCAATATTAAAAGATAATACAATGGATGTTGTAGAAATAGATGCAGCATCAAATAATAGTGTAGATGATATAAGAGAACTTAGAGAAAGTGTAAAATATTCTCCAGCTAATGCTAAATATAAAGTATATATAATAGATGAGGTTCATATGTTGTCTCAAGGAGCTTTTAATGCATTGTTAAAGACATTAGAAGAACCTCCCTCATATGTAATCTTTATATTAGCTACTACTGAACCTCATAAGATACCTGCAACTATTTTATCACGTTGCCAAAGATATGATTTTAAAAGAGTTACTGTTAAAGATATGACTCTTAGGATGAAAAAAATTTGTGAAGATGAAGGAATTGACATAGATGACAAAGCTCTTAATCTGATATCTAGAAATTCTCAAGGAGCACTTAGAGATGCTCTTAGCATATTAGACCAGTGTATATCATTTGGAGAGAATAAAGTAGATTATAAAGATGTTGTTGAGTTGATGGGAAGCGTGAATATAGAACAATTATTTGAATTGTCTCAATGTATTGTAGCGCAAGATACTAAAAAATCTCTTGAAATATTAAATGAATTTGTTTTATGGGGGAAAGATATAAGAAACCTTATAAATGATTTAATAGACCATTTTAGAAATTTAATGGTTTGCAAAGTATCATCAGAACTAGATGAAATAATCTCATTACCAGAAGAAACTATAGAGCAACTTAAATCTCAGTCTGAGGACATAGATATAAATGATTTAATAAGAATTTTAAATATACTGTCAACAACTCAAGATGATATAAAATCATCTTCAAATCCAAGAGTCTTAGTAGAAATAACTATAATGAAGATTGCTCAGCCAATGTTTGATGAAAGTAAAGAAGCTCTTATTAAAAGGGTTGAGAATTTGGAAAAAATGATTGAAATGGGTAGCTTTAAAATTACAAATAATGATAGTGGTAAAGAAAATGAATATGAGGATAATAGAGAAATAAATTCAAAAAAAGAAAGCATCGTTTATGAAGAGGTAAAGAATGAAGACGTTCTACTTATAGAATCATCATGGAAAAATATACTTAAACAAATTAAAAAAGATAAAAAAATGCCAATATACGCTCTTTTAAGTGAGGTAAAAAGTTTTAATGTATATTCTAACATGTTATATGTAATATTTGATGATAAATTTGATTTTGCAAAAACTAGATTAAGCTCCCCAGATACAATAGATTATCTAGAGAAGACTATAAGAGAAGTTTTAAATAGAAGCTTTAGTGTAAAAATAGTATTGTCATCAGAAGTCAAAGATATAAATCTTGAAGTTAAAGAAAAAAAAGACATTGGTGAAGAGATACTAAAGAACATAGTAAACGAAGAAATACTAGAAATAAAAGATAGTATTGATGAAAATGAAAGTAAATAATAAAATACTATTATGATATAATAATAAAATGAAAATAAGTTTAGGAGGAATAGTGTTTATGGCTAAAAAAGGTTTTGGAGGCGGAATGATGCCTGGTGGTGGAAATATGAATAACTTATTAAAGCAGGCTCAAAAGATGCAAGAAAATATGCAAAAAGCTCAACAAGAGTTAGAAAATAAAGAAGTAGAAGCTTCAGTTGGTGGAGGAGCAGTTACTGTAAAAGTTAATGGTAAAAAAGAAGTTTTAGATATAACTATTAAACCAGAAGTTGTTGATCCAGACGATATAGAAATGTTACAGGATTTAGTTTTAAGTGCAGTAAATCAAGCATTGAGAAATATTGATGATATACAAGCAAATCAAATGAGTAAGGTAACTGGAGGTATGAATATACCAGGGTTATTCTAGTAGGTGATATTTATGCAAGTTTATACAGGTCCAATAACGAGACTAATAGAAGAATTTTCAAAGCTTCCAGGAGTTGGAAGAAAGACTGCTCAAAGGTTGGCTTTTCATATTATTAATATGAATACTAATGATGTGGAGGCTTTATCTAAGGCAATTATAGACGCAAAAAGAGAGATAAAGTATTGTTCAATTTGTTGCAATATAACAGATACAGACCCATGTAGTATGTGCTCAAATAAGAATAGGGACTCTAGTACTATATGTGTGGTAGAAGATCCAAGAGATGTTGCAGCTATGGAGAGAATAAGAGAATTTAAAGGACAATATCATGTATTAAATGGAGTTATTTCTCCAATGGATGGTATTGGACCAGATATGTTAAAAATAAAAGAGCTTATACAAAGGCTTGGTAATCAAGATGTAAAAGAAATAATAATGGCTACAAATCCTACTATTGAAGGAGAAGCCACAGCTATGTATATTGCAAGATTAGTAAAGCCAATGGGAATCAAAGTTACTAGGATAGCTCATGGTCTTCCTGTTGGAGGAGATTTAGAATATGCAGATGAAGTTACAATATCAAAAGCATTGGAAGGTAGAAGAGAAATATAAAAATCGAGGTTATTACCTCGATTTTTGTAATTTTTTGGAGTTAAATTTAGATTAATTTTGATTTAGATTTATTGAATAAATTTCTTCTGTATTGTATAATTTGTTGTATAAATCATTTAAAAATTTTGATAGGGGTGCAACATGAAACCAATTATGAACTTAGAAGAACATAATGCAATGAAGGAAAAAAGAGTTAAAAAAATGAAATCAAAAGACAAGCCTAAATATGATGATTTTGAGGATATAAGTTTTTCTAACAAGAAAAAAACTAAGAAAACTCCAAGAAATAAAAACACTGAATTCAGAAATAACTATAAAAACTATCAGTATGATTATGAAGAAGATTTTTATGAACCAATCTAGTAATTAAATAATTAGAAGATAAAAAATCCCTAATAGGTACACTATAGGGATTTTATTTATTTTATTAATCAGAAATTATACTTAATACTAAATTAGCTATGTTTTGGGCTGAATTTGACTTTCTTATAGATTTTATATTTTTCTTTAACATTTCTAGCCTACTAGAGTCATCTATTAAAACTTTTAATAATATTGATAAATTATATTTCTTTGTAGTTCTAAGTGCTGCACCACAATTGGATAAGAAATCAAGATTTTCTTCTTCTTGTCCAGGTATATAATATGGAACTATCATGGGTACATCTTTTAAGAGTGCTTCAGTTGTAGTAAGTCCGCCAGGCTTACTGACTAAAACATCTATAGAAGCTAAAATGTCATTCATTTTATCAGTATATCCAAGTACACATACATTTTTGTCATGATAACGAGATACAAGTTTTTTTTCAATTTTCTCTTTTAAACTTTCATTTCTGCCAGTTATTACAAGTATCTGAAAATCTCTATCTGTATCTAATAACTCATCAAGAGTTTCTTTTATATTTCCAGCTCCAAAGCTGCCGCCCATAAGTAAAACAGTTAATTTATCAGGAGATAAATTTAGTTCAGAAAGAACAATTCTTTTGTCTCTATGAGAATGGAACGATTTTTCAACAGGGATTCCAAATGTTCTAATTTTACTAGGTTCAACTCCATCAAATACTAATAATTCCTTTACATACTCATGACCAACAATATAGTAGTCAATCTCATTTTGTATCCATGTGGAATGAGTAGTATAATCAGTTAATACAGAAATAAGAGGAGGAACATTAATAGTACTTGTATGATGCTTATAAAAATGATCAGTAGAAGCATTTGTTTCATTATTATGTAAGTTAAAATTTTTTTTCAATGTGCTTAAAGCAATCATTGGAAAAGGATGTGTACCTATAATTAAATCTGGTTTTGTGTTTCTAATGAGTTTTTTTAATTTTTTTGCCATAAATGTAATTATTAGATTACCTTTAAATTCATTTTTTGATAAAAGATTTGTTTCAGATAATCTATATACACTTCCATATGCTTTGGGTGTATATATGGCAGATTTTTCATATCCTCTTGAAATTATTTTATCCATTATGTTATTGACTAATTTCAAACTATCTATTATTTCGCATTCAACAGGCTCTCCGTCAATTGTTTTGGATGTAAGTTCTTCTTTAATAGCTAGAGCCGCTCTATTATGTCCACCACCAGTAGAAGCAGACATGATTAATACTTTTTTGCTCATAATAAAATCCTCCTAAAATGTAGCATAGTATTTATATAATACTTTGATATGTAAAAATTGTCATTCTCAATCAAATTATTGATAAATCATTTTTTAATAATAATCTAATACAAGATTACAAAAATTACAAGTGAAAGAAATGTAAATTAATTTTAAAAAAATGTGTATTACTACAAATAAAAAATTTAAATTATAGAATAAAAAGGAAAATTGGGCATAAAATATATATTAGTCCTATGAAATAAGGACTTTTGTTTATCATTAATTTATGAGAGTTAAGCTGATAAAACATAGAAAAATTAAAAATCTTAAAAAAAATAAAAAATTATATTGACTTGGATAAATAAAGGTGATATAGTATTACTTGTCCTTAAGAAAAGGGCAAACATGAAAAATGAACTTTGAAAATTAAACAGTAGGTTA
>NZ_JAGWDA010000035.1:0-5530 GCF_020657875.1 Clostridioides sp. ZZV14-6150
TATTGTTATCAAAATATCTGGCTTTATGGTTTGTTTCTTGTTTTATAAATTAACCTACTGTTTAATTTTCAAAGTTCTTTATGTTTATGCCCTTTTCTTGAGGACAAGTATTACTATACCAACTTTTTCTTTTAGAGTCAACAACTTTTTTTACATTTTTTATTTTTAAATTACCACTTTACCTCTCTATTGTAATATTATCCACATTATAAACAACTGATTCATATTGTTTTAACTTATTATATTAAATATTATCCACATTATAAACATATTTATCCACATATTACATAATTTATTATTTTTTGAATAAAGATAAATCCATATGTATAATCATTTCTCATTAGTCTGCTTATTTATATGATAAAATATGTTTACAACTTGAAAACTTTAGTTGAAAATGCTTACTTTAGTAGCAGCATTATTTTATCTCAAAAATATTAATAATAATATTAGTAGTAATAATAGTACACAAGCATATAATTTTATTAAAGTATTTATCAATACCTTAATATTTACTTCATAAATTTGTAGATTAACTAAAACGCTCACAATCTAACTAAATATTTTAGTTTCCTAGCCGAGAATCGATTAAACAATTTTTAATTTTTGAAACTCTATCTAAAAAGAATATACATTAAAACAAACTAATATATTATAAAACCAAAGCTATAACAGTTAATCTAATATAATTACATTTTATATAACACGTAATTAAACAAAAACTTTTTACATAAAAATAGACGAAGGTAAATATATTTTTATATTTACCTTCGTCTATTTACGTTCTATTCTGCTATAGATAAATCGTCTTTCATATACTGCTCAATTAAAAACACTTTTTTATACTTTAGGCTCTTCTGAACATCAATTATTCTTTGATTTGATGAACCTCTAAATTTTAAACTTATATCTTTTTTTTCATCTATAAATCTTCCGTCTACTAAAACATCAATCTGCTTTAATAGGTTCAAGTTTTTGAAATATGCACTATTTTTTTTATCTAGTAGTTGTTCAAATGTAAATCCTGTATAGGACCATACATCTAATCCAGTCTTTTTAGCTTCTTTTGCTATTTCTTCTAATGGTTCTGGTTGTAAAAATGGCTCTCCACCTGATAGTGTAATACCCTTTTGTAATTTTAGTGACTTTATCTCATTTATAATTTCTTTTGTATCCATATAAAAGCCACCACATAAATTATGTGTTTGAGGATTATGACATCCTTTACAATTATGAACACATCCTTGAGTCCATATTACCATTCTTAACCCTGGTCCATCAACTATACTGTCATGACTTATAGTAGATGACATTCTTATCTTCATAACTTATTCCTCCAAATAAAACTATCTATGTTTTACCCTATCTTTAACTTCAGCTTTTTTTGCATTATTAAATCTGTCAACTGTACCAACTAAATATCCTGTTATTCGTCTTATTCTTTCAAATTTAATATCACTTTCATCTTCATTTCTTCCACATACAGGACATATATTACTTGCTATTACTCCCGAGAAACCACATATAGGGTCTCTATCCACAGGATGATTTATACTTCCGTATCCTATACCCAAATCTTTCATTGCTTTTATGACAGTTTCAAAAGCTTCTAAGTTATCAGATGGATCTCCATCTAGTTCTACATATGTTATATGACCTGCATTAGTAAATTCATGATATGGAGCTTCTATCTCAATTTTGCTATATGCACTTATATTATAATAAACTGGAACATGGAATGAATTAGTATAATACTCTTTATCTGTAATACCTTTAATTTCTCCATATACTTTCTTGTCTATTTTAGTAAATCTTCCTGAAAGACCTTCTGCTGGAGTACCCATCAAAGAGAAATTTAATTTATATTTGTCTGTAGCTTCATCCATTTTATGTCTCATATATGACACTATTTTTAGTCCTAACTCTTGTGCTTCCTTACTTTCTCCATGATGTTTACCTGTAAGAGCAATAAGACATTCTGCTAAACCTATAAACCCAATAGTCAATGTTCCTTGCTTTATTACTTCTTTTAATGTGTCTTCTGGTCCCAAATCATCAGAATCTTTCCATACACCTTGCCCCATTAAAAATGGGAAGTTTTTCATTTTTTTATTTCCTTGAACTTCAAGACGCTCTAATAATTGTTCTATAATTAGGTCCAATTTCTCATCTAGTTCTTTAAAAAACTCATCTAAATTAGTTTTATCATTTTTTATAATTCCATGTTTTATACCTAATCTTGGAAGATTGACAGTAGTAAAAGATATATTTCCTCTGCCACTAACTGTTTCTGGTCCACATACATTACTAAGTACTCTTGTTCTACAACCCATATATGTAGCTTCTGTATCTGGATCTCCTGCTTTATAATATTTAGCATTAAAAGGAGCATCTAAAAAGCTAAAGTTAGGAAATAATCTTTTAGCTGATACCCTGCATGATAACTTAAATAAATCATAATTAGGATCTTCAGGATTTAAATTTACACCTTCTTTGACCTTAAATATCAATATTGGGAAAATTGGTGTCTCTCCATTACCTAAGCCTCTTTCTTGTGATAATAATAGATTCTTAGTTACCATTCTTCCTTCTTCAGAAATATCTGTTCCAAAATTTACACTTGAAAATGGTACTTGTGCACCTGCTCTAGAATGCATTGTATTTAAGTTATGTATAAATGCTTCCATAGATTGATATGTCTTTTTATCAGTTTCTTTATATGACTCTTCAAATGCAAAGTTTTGCATGTTCTTTATAAGTTCTTCATCAATGTTAAATGTTTCTCTTAGTTTTTCTTTTTCAGAGTTTAAATACAGTTCATCTTTTTTAAGACCAACTTTTTTATTTGTTTCTTTCTCTGTTCTATATACTATGTCCTTTATTGCTTCATTATTTTCAATTCCTTTAAACAATTTTAATGCTTTAGCTAAGTTTCCTATGTAGAATTTTTTAAATGTCTTATACACACCTTCAGACAAACCATAATCGAAAAATGGTATACTTTGACCTCCATGTTGATCATTTTGATTACTTTGTATCGCAATTGCAGCTAAAGCTCCATAACTCATTATATCTTGTGGTTCTCTTAAGAAACCATGACCAGTTGAAAAACCATCCTCAAATAGTTTTTTAACATCTATCTGACAACAAGTTAATGTTCCCATATTTAAAAAGTCCATATCATGTATATGTATATCTCCATTATCATGTGCGAAAGAATGTTCTGGCTTTAATATATGAGTCTTACAAAATTCTTTGGATACAGTACTTCCATATTGTAACATTGTTCCCATAGCTGTATTACCATTGATATTTGCATTTTCTCTTTTTATATCAGCATCTTCTGCATCCTCAAAAGTAATTTCCTCTATTGCCTTCATTAATCTTGTTTTTGAATTTCTTATTCTACTTCTTTCAGTTCTATATACTATGTACTCTTCACTAGTTTTTGCATGACCTGTTTCTATAAGAACCTTAACTACAGAATTTTGTATGTCTTCAACACTTGGAACTGATTCAGAATATTTATGATTTAGCAACTTTATTACTTCTTGAGTTAGTTGCTCAGATAACTTATAATCAGGTACAATACCTTCTCTTTCTGCAACATTTGTTGCTGCTAAAAATATAGCTCTTGTTATTCTATCTTCATTAAATGGAATCACTCTTCCATCTCTCTTTTTTACAAACTCAACCAATTAAAAAAACCTCCTATTACTATATATTGTATTTTATTAATCTACATACCACTATATGTAGTATATTAAGTCTAAAAAAATCCCCTTCAACTAAGTTAAAGGGATTATCTTAATAATTACTATATTAAGATTACCAAATTTGTACATAATAGTCAAACTAACGCAAATCATTGCAAATACTATGTAGATATTTTGAACATCAGCGTTTGTAACAACTTTGGAAGTCAAAACTTTTTTCTCTTTTTTTTACACTAATTTTAGGCAAAAAATACTTATTTTCATATGTATTAATATATATATCTACAAATTTCCTTATGTACATTTTTCAAATTTGTCGTATAATATAAATAATAATTTAAAAGGGGGCATTTTATGTTATCAAAAAGACTAAACTTTATAACTCCATCCTATACAATAGGTATTAGTTCAAAAGTTAAAGAAATGGAAAGTGACGGAATTAAAATAATCAACCTTAGTATAGGAGAGCCTGATTTCAATGTACCTAATGTTGCAAAATCTTATGGAATTGACTCTTTAAATAAAGATTGTACTAAATATGATTTAGTTCCTGGATTGAAAATGCTTAGAGAAGAAATCTGTAAAAAACTTATGGAAGAAAATAACTGTAGATATTCAATAGATGAAATAGTTATATCAAGTGGAGCTAAAAATTCTATAACAAACACTTTGCTAGCGTTAACAGATGAGGGAGATGAAGTGTTATTGCCAAAACCATATTGGGTTAGTTATCCTGAAATGGTTAAATTAGTTAATGCTGTTCCAGTTTTTATTGACACTAAAAAAGAAAATGGATTCAAATTAACAAAAGAAGAACTTGAAAAATCTATAACAAGCAAAACAAAAATTCTTGTAATAAATAATCCTTCAAATCCTACTGGTAGTGTCTATACAAGAGATGAGTTGATTGAAATTGTAAAAGTATGTATACAGAATAAAATATATATTTTGGCAGATGAAATATATGAAAAAATCTGTTACACTGGAAATTTCACATCAGTTGCTTCATTAAGTGAAGAAGCAAAAGATATAACTATAACTGTAAATGGTTTTTCTAAATCAGTTGCTATGACTGGATTAAGATTGGGCTATACTGCTTCTAATAAAACCATCGCTAAAGCAATGAGCTCTATACAAGGACATCTTATATCACATCCAAGCTTAACATCACAATACATAGCATATGGAGCTTTAAAAGATTGCTCGACTGATATATATGATATGGTTAAAACATATAAATCTAGAAGAGATTTAATCACATCTAAATTAGATTCTATCGAAAATGTAGAGTATGTAAATCCAGATGGTGCATTTTATGCTTTTATAGACCTTTCTAAGATAGCTGAAAAGTTTAAATACAAAGATAGTTTTTCTATAGAATTTTGTAATCAATTTTTAGAAGAATACAATGTAGCAGTTGTTCCTGGAATAGCATTTGGTATGGATAAATATATTCGTATATCTTATGCTTGTAATGAAAATACTTTCTTGTCTGGATTAGATAAATTAAAAGAATTTGTATCTAAGATAATGGCATAATAATTTTAATCAAACAATTTTTAAATATAAGATATTAGATGATAATTAATAGATTGTGTATCTATATAATATATTTAACATCGTAATTAAAAACTTAAATAAAATAAAAACCTATTGATTTTCATATCAATAGGTTTTTATTTTATTTCTTATATTAATCTAGAATTTTATTTTAAACTTTAAATCAATATGACAAATAAAAAAATTACGTGGCTACGTCCTACTCTCCCAGGCAGTTTCCCACCAAGTACCATCAGCGCTAGAGAGCTTAACTT
>NZ_JAGWDA010000036.1:0-5389 GCF_020657875.1 Clostridioides sp. ZZV14-6150
AAATCTTCCTATAAAATAAATAATCTAATAAGTTGTGTACAGAGGTAATTTAATTTCAGGTAAATAGTTAATTTTATTTGAAAAAATATAAATAGTTTTAAAACTTTAATTCAAAATTTAATTAAAGAATGTTATTATAATAATTAGAATGAATCTATATGTAATATTTAGATATATTTGTATGTAAGATAAGTAATAAATTTGTATTAAAAAAGATATAAATAGGGATATAAAGTGTTGACTAATTAAGGGAGGGGTAAGATGACTAAAAGAAATAAAAGTGTTACATTAATTATAATTCTCTTATTGGCATCATTATTTCTGATATTAGGATATCTATATATAGAAGATACAAGAAATCTTCTTATATCAGAGGCAGAAGTACATATAAAAGAAGTTGCAATACAAGGTTCTCAATTAGCACAAAGACAAATTGAAAAAGATTTAGATATTTTAAATATTTTTTCAAGTTATTATACTTCAAATCCAAACATGTCTAATGAAGAAAAAATAAAAAAGCTTTTAGATGAAATGGAAAACCAAAAATTTTATACTATGGCAATTGTTGATATAAATGGGAATGCAGAAAATACTAAGGGTAATAAGTTTTCTGTTAAAGATAGAGAATTCTTTAAAAATTCAATTAATGGCAAAGAGTATGTTTCAAGTCCATATGTTGATGAAGTAAATAAGTCTGTAAAAAAGATTGCTATCTCAGTACCAATATTAAATAATGATAAAGTAGTTGGAGTTTTATATTGTACTTATGATGTCAATACTCTAATGAAACTTATAAATGTATCTTTTTATGAAAATAATAGTATATCTTATGTTGTAAAAAATAATGGGACAGTTATACTTCATCCTCAACAAGATAGATTGTCAAAGAATATTTATGAATTATTAAAACAGGATAATGACATTGAAGATGTAAATCAATTAAAAAAACAATTAGAAAAAAATAAAATAGGTGCAGCAATTTTAAATATGTCAGGAGAAAGACGATACCTAGGATATGCTACTATGGATAATGGGAAGAGCAAAGATAATTATATAAATGATTGGAACTTGATTTTTTCAATTCCAGAAAGTGTTATATTTCGTAATTCTGAGCAAATTATTAAGAGAGCTGTATATGCAGTGTTATTGATTATATTTGTGTTTATTGCAATTATTTTCTATATAATGTACATAAAAAAATCTAATGAAAAAGAAATATTGAGGTTAGCATATGAAGATAGAGTTACACATATAGGAAATCAAAATAAATTTTATAGAGAATGTAGTAAGTGTCTTTTAAATAAACCATCTTTAAATTATATTATAGTATATTTTGATATTGATAATTTTAAAATGATTAATGATACTTTTGGATATGAATTTGGTGATAATCTATTAATTACTATAGCAAGAGCTTTAAAAGAGGAATTAACAGAAGGTGAAATATATGCACGCCTTTCAAGTGATTATTTTGCTATTTTCTGTGAATATAAAAATGGAAGAAATAAAATTATAAAAAAACTTGATAGTATACGAAATAATATTGAAAATAATCTAAATACAGTATTTGAAATTTCTCTTTGTGTGGGTATTTACTTCGTAGAAGAAGGAGAAGTAGATGCTCAAAAGGCTGTAAATAAAGCTAATATGGCGAGGTCTGTTGCCAAAGGTAAAAATATAAACTATGCTATTTATAACGAAGATGTTAGAAATAAGCTTAGTGAGGAATCTATAATTTTAGATGATATAAAGACAGCATTAGTAAAGAATCAATTTGAAGTTTATTATCAACCTAAGTTTTCACTTGTAAATGGTGATATGATAGGAAGTGAAGCACTGATAAGATGGAATCATCCTGAACATGGTTTTATAAGTCCAGCTATATTTATTCCAATAGCAGAAAAAAGTCAATTGATTTTAAAAATAGGTAGATTTGTATTTGAAAGAGTCTGTATCGATTTATCTAAATGGGAAAAACAAGGTAAAAAATTAGTACCAGTTTCAGTAAATTTATCTAGAGTTGAGCTATATCAACCAGATATTGTAAAATTTATCAATATGACTATCCAAACATATAACATACATTCAAATTTAATTGAATTGGAGATAACAGAAACTGTAGCTATTAATGAATTAAATATATTAAAGAGTGTTTTAAATGAATTAAGAAAGTATGGATTTTCAATTTCTATGGATGATTTTGGGACAGGTTATTCTTCTATTAGTTGTCTAAGGGACATGCCAATTGATGTATTAAAATTAGATAAGTCTTTCCTTAATGGTATTGAAAATGATGAGAAAAGTCGTAATATAGCAAAGTCTATAGTATCTCTAGCAAAATCATTAGATTTAGTTGTAATTATAGAAGGTGTTGAGAGTAAGAAACAGGCTGAATTAATGAAACAATTTGGATGTGATCTAGTTCAGGGATTTTATTTTGCAAGACCAATGCCAGTTCAAAATTTTATGGAATTACTCTAAAAATAAAATTTAATTTTTTATATAAAACACTATTATATATGCTTGTATTTAATAAATGCTTGCTAGATAATTAGTGTTTTTTATTTTGTAATATTCATATATGAAGAAAGTAATTATCTTTTACAAAAATCTGTTAAAAATAAATTATTTTAAATATAAATATGTTATTAACAAAAGAATAGTACTATAATGTATAGATGATAAAAAACTTAACTAAAAATTTAATGTATAGGAGTTGTTTGAGTATGATAGATATAAGCATTGATAAAAAACTTAAGGACAAGTGGCCTGATGCAAAGTTAGGATGTATCCAAGCAAAAGTAGTAGTAAATAAAAGCTCAGAAAAGTTAATAAATGGGATAAATGAGTTTTGTAATATTTTAAATCAAAAGCTAGAAATTGAAGATATTACGAAATTGGATAAGATTAAAGATGCAAGAGATGCATATAAAGAACTTGGTAAAAATCCAAGTAGATATAGAACATCTTCAGAAGCATTAGTTAGAAGAATTGTTCAGGGGAAGGGTCTATATACAATAAATAATATAGTTGAAATAAATAATTTAATATCTATAAAATCACTATATCCAGTTGGTACATATAATATAGGTAAATTACATTCACCAATATGTTTTACTGTAGGTGATGAAGGCGAGCAGTATAAAGGTATTGGAAAAGAGTTGATAAATATAGAAAATCTACCTATACTATCTGATTCATTAGGTAAATTTGGAAGTCCAACCAGTGATTCTGAGAGAGCTATGATAACAACAGATGTAAATGAAATACTAATTTGTATATTTTCATTTAGTCCAGAATCAGATATTGAAGAGTATTTTGGATACGCTAAGGATTTACTTAAAGAATACGCAGATGGGAAGGACATAGAAACTAAAATAATTAAATAATAATTATATAAAATGTATATAACAACGTTATGTTAAGTTGGATACTAATATATAAGAATAAATCAAAAAAGGAAACTAACAATATATTAGTTTCTTTTTTTGAAAATAGTAGTTTAATGTCACAAAAATAGACAGATAGCCACACTGAAACTTAAAAGTATGGTAATATATTATGTAGCAGAGGTTATGTTTAAGGGATTTTGAAAGGAGGTATTAACAATAAGCATTTTATCTAAAAGATAAAGTAGTATCATGTAAATAACTCTATCTTCAAAAATATAAATTAATAATATAATAGTTTGGGTATATAGAAGAAATAAGGTTTTTTAAAAACTAGTAAAGTACATAGGTAATTATAATGAAGAAAGGATTTAGTTATGATTGAAGGAAAAGAAGCAAAACAAGAAAGTGGGCAAAAAAATCTAAAAGTTAAGATAGCTATAGTAGTAGGTGTTTTGATTGTAGCTTATATAGGGATGGCAATCTTTTTTAGAAATCATTTTTACTTTGGTACTACTATTAATGGTGTGAAAGCATCAGGAAAGACAGTTGAACAAGTAAATGATTTATTAACATCAAGTACTAATTCTTATACTTTAAGTCTAGAGGAAAGAAACAATAAAAAAGAACAAATAAAATCAAAAGATATAGACTTAAAGTTTACACCAGATGATAAGGTTCAAAAAATAAAAGATAACCAAAGTGCATTTGGGTGGATTGGTGGAATATTTAAATCTAAAGAGTATAATAATATGGTAACTCTTTCATATGATAAAGATTTACTAGAAAAAAGGTTTAATGCTTTATCTTGTTTTGATAGTAAAAATGTTGTAGAGCCTAAGAGTGCATACCCTAAGTATGATAGCAGTAAAAATGCTTATGCTATAGTACCAGAGGTACTTGGAAACAAAGTAAAAAAAGATGATTTTTATAAACTAGTACAAAAATCAATTAATTCTGGTGTTACTTCTGTTTCTTTAGAGGAAAGTAAAATATATGAAGCTCCAAACAATACAAAGGATTCAGAAAAGTTAAAAGAAGCTATTAAGACATTAGATAAATATGTCAGTGTAGTTGTTACATATGATTTTAGTGACCGTAAGGAAACTTTAGACGGTTCTGAGATTAATAAATGGTTAAAAGTAGATTCAGAAAAAAATTATGACATAACTTTCGATAATGATGCGATGGTAGAGTATACAAGAGGATTAAGCAAAAAATATAGTACTTTTGGAGATTCAAGACCATTTAAAACTGCAACTGGTAAAGAGATTACTATTTCAGGTGGAATTTATGGATGGTTGATAGATAAAAAGAAAGAAGCTGAAGCTTTAGTTGATGTTGTAAAAGCTGGGAAAAATGTTACAAGAGAACCTATCTACATGCAAAAAGCTGTATCTCGTAATAAAGATGATATTGGTAATACCTATGTTGAGATTAGTCTTTCTGGCCAACACATGTGGTTCTTTAAAAATGGAGAAATGCTTGTATCAACAGATGTTGTAACAGGAAGTTTAGCTAGGGGATTTGCTACACCATCAGGTATATATCCTCTTAACTATAAAGCTAGAAATGTTTCTTTAACTGGTCAAGGCTATAGTTCACCTGTAAGTTATTGGCTTCCATTTAATGGAAATATAGGAATTCATGATGCTACTTGGAGAAGTTCTTTTGGTGGAGGTATATATAGATCTTCAGGTTCACATGGATGTGTAAATACACCTTTTTCTAAGGCAAAGAAAATATATGAAAATATAGAACCAGGTACACCAATTATTTTATACTAGTAAATGTACTGTTTATAACGATTAAGTGAAGTCATCTTAGTTTTTTTTAGATGGCTTCTTTTTTATATAGAAAGGAATGTATATAATGAATGAAAAATTAATTAAAATTTTAGATGAAGCAAAGAAAGATTCAGAGTTTAACCTATAATGGCGAAATTCCTCTTCCTCGCCATAGGAGGTGGAAGATGTAAGCCTAACCGATAGGTTATTTAT
>NZ_JAGWDA010000037.1:0-5353 GCF_020657875.1 Clostridioides sp. ZZV14-6150
CTATACATTAGAAGATAATGCACTACACACGCTTAAAATAGTTGTTACAGACAGTGCTAATGCTACAGCAGAAAAAGGTGTCAGTATAAGCAAGAATATAATGCCATTAGGTGATGATGCAAGTCTACAAGATATAGCAAGTAAAATTAGTGAAATGAAAGAGGGTTTAAAAGGTGGAAAAAGAAGTATTATAAATGTATTAGCATTAAAGGATATAGATGCAAGTTTGAACAATACATTTGTTGAATTATCTGAAAAGGTAAAAGATTATTTTGATAGTGCAGATTATTTTTTCCAAGAGGCCAACAAAGGAAAAGAATTAATTGCAACTACCATTGGTTCACCTGCAACAAAAGAAAATACTTATCAAGAATTATCAAGTTATATAACTGGATTTAAAAATACTATAGGTTCATTGACTACTCAACTTGAAAGTGCTAGTAATAAACTGTCAGACCCTTATATTGCAAAAGTGAATAGCAAAGGTACTCCAAATACTTTTACAGTTGATTTTCGCATGTATTATCCATCATCATCATTTACTCGTAGAAGTACTTGTATATATGTTGATGCTACTTTTATTCACTATACTACACCAGGAGATATGAGTATAGGTGTTCATAAAAGTGTTAAATATGTTAAAACTGATACTAAAGATTTGAATAGTTATCGAATATTTTATGATGGTGATGGAACTCTTAGCTTAACTTATGAAGATAATTCTGTGAGGGTTGTTATACAAGGAGGATATACAAATTCACCTGGAAGAAAGAAATCTGATGTTTATTCTTATAACATTCGTATGGTGAATACTTATTGGGATTAATAAAGATATTAAAAAAGTATAGATGTTTGTATACCAATAGAATTAAATAAAAAGAGCTTAGATAATTCTAAGTTCTTTTTTATGTAAGAAATAAGGAGGGTATATGGAAGAAATAAGCATAAATCTATTATGTGCAGTAGCAGGAGTTGTAATATCCTACTTAGCATTTAGAAATAGCTCAAATAAAAAAATACAAGATGACACAGAAACAACTACAAAATTAGAACAACAAATAACTTTTCTGTGTGAGAATGTAAGAGATATAAAACATGATGTAGCGAAGTTTAATACTAGTTTCTTAGATATTAGTGAAAGAGTTGCAAAAGTAGAAGCAAGTACAAAACAAGCACATCTTAGAATTGATGAAATTATAAATAGAATTGGAGGAAAATAAGAGATGGATAATTTAATAAGTTTTATACCAGAGCAGTTGCTAATTTTAGTTGCTGCTCTTTATGTTTTAGGAGTTGGATGTAAGAAGTATAAGCAATTAGATAATAAGTATATTCCAGTTGTATTACTAGCACTTGGTGTAGGCTTCTCAATATGGATGCTAGGACTAAATGCTGACGCAGTTTTACAAGGAGTAATTTGTTGGGGTATATCAATAGGTATAAATCAAACTTACAAACAGTTGAAGGAGGAAAATAAATAATGAAAATATGTATTACAGTAGGACACAGTATTTTAAAAAGTGGTGCATGTACTTCTGCTGATGGAGTGGTTAACGAGTATCAATACAACAAATCTCTTGCACCAATATTAGCAGATACATTTAGAAAAGAAGGACATAAGGTAGATGTAATAATCTGCCCCGAAAGACATTTTAAAACTAAAAATGAAGAAAAGTCTTATAAAATACCTAGAGTTAATGGTGGAGCATATGACTTACTCATAGAACTACATTTAAATGCAAGTAATGGTCAAGGAAAAGGTTCAGAGGTGCTATATTATAGTAATAAAGGTCTAGAGTATGCAACTAGAATATGCAAGAAATTAGGCACCATATTTAGAAATAGAGGTGCTAAATTAGATAAAGGATTATATATTTTAAACAGTTCCAAACCTACAGCAGTGCTGATTGAAAGTTTCTTCTGCGATAATAAAGAAGATTATGAGAAGGCTGAGAAACTTGGATATGAGGGTATGGCTAAGTTAATTGTAGAAAGTGTATTAAATAAAAATATAATAAATGAGGGAGTTAAACTGATGTACAAACATACAATAGTTTATGATGGAGAAGTTGATAAAATCCCTGCAACTGTTGTTGGCTGGGGCTATAATGATGGAAAAATACTGATATGTGATATAAAAGATTATGTACCAGGTAAGACAGAAAATTTATATGTTGTAGGTGGTGGAGCATGTGAGAAGATAGGTTCCATAACTAAAGAAAAATACACTATGATAAAAGGTAATGATAGGTTTGATACACTTTACAGAGCGTTAGATTTTATTGATAGATAGATTAAGATATTTATTTACACTTTACTTACATTTTGCTTACACTTTTAATACAAAGAGAGCTTAAATATATGATATAACTAAGATAAGACATATTCATGTTAATTTGTTTTTAAATTTACAAAACATACAGGTTAATAAGTATATAAAATAAATAAATGAACAAAATTATATATAACTAGTAAAATGTAGTTACATATTTTTATTAAATTGTTTTTGAAAAATTAACTTTAAGAATGTATTAATATCATAATGAATATAAATTGTATTAAATAAAGAGTTATTCTATAGATTGCAAATGTAGGTTATATCTAATATAATTAGTGTATACCATAATTTGTAATCTTAAAAGGAGGCATTTATGGTAGAAAAGTTAAAGGGGGGGAAATTTATGTATAAAATGGAACTATTAAATAACATTAATTATAGTGTTAAGTATATACAAGAGATTCCTCAGAGTAGTATTGCTGAGTATGAACAATTTTGTGAGTGGTTAAATGATAAATATAAAGATGATAAGAGAAAAATAAACGAAAATAATCTAGAGTATTTTGATAGTTCTTTAAATAAGATTAAGATTTTACTGGAGGAAATTAATAAAAATATAAAGTCTATAGAAAAGATTATAAATCTAAATAAGATAGATTTTGATAATAAAGAGCATTTTATAGAACTTTTGGAGGATATGAAGGATGAGTATGAATTTTTGACTGATACTGATTCTACTGACTATGAACATTTTAACCGAATCATGTCTTGGTATAGATTGACACCAGATTATTTGGATTCATCAATAAAACATTTAGCAAACAATAAAGTTGATTTGAAAGGTATAGATTTTGATGAGGTATTAACTTCAGAACAATATAGTGTAAAAATAATTGAAGATGAATTTTAAGGGGGATTTAAAGGAAAAATGATGCTTAATTGTAGCGTGTGTAAGAATATAGAAGACTATAAGATTATATTGACATCTTTGAACATAAGTAACAAGTTGGTAGAACTGCCAGAAAAATTATCGGTTGGCATTAAATTTGAATTTTTAGATTTAGAATTTGAAAAAGATAAAATAAAAGTACCTTTTAATTTAGACATAATAGGTATGGATAAAGAGGTAGATGAAGATTTTATAGACAAAAGTGACGATGATGTATTATTTAAAATAAATTTAGTTTATAATAATGTATTATACTTAGAAAATGAGATTGAGAATAAGAAAGATTTAAATAAAGAATTAGAAAAGTATGTTTATTTTTTACTTGAACCAACTTTAAATGAAACTATATCTTCAATCGGAAATAAAATTGGAATCCCAAGCTTAAGGATTCCAAAAAGGATAAAGTAGTATGAAGATAACTATAAGCTATAATCAAATCATTTATCAAGAAGAACATATTGTATTTGAATTGTCTAATTTAATATTAGATAATCCAAAATTATTAACAGTTTTAGCTAACATATATATATTGATTGGAGAATTAAAACAAAAGAAAAATTTAGATAAAGAGAAGCAAACTAAAAATATTGTAAGACGTGTTACAAAAAAAGCTCTTTTTTCTGGTTGGATAAGCGAAGAAATAGGGCAAGATTTTATTAGATGTTGGAATGAAATAAGTAGTGAAAATTTAGGAAAAGTATTAGAACAAATAATATCCAGAATTGGACCTTATGATGTAGAAAAATTTGAAGATTTTCATAAATCGATGGAAGTAAAAGTTACTCAGACAGGTATGAAAAATGATTTTGATGTAGTTTTTTTTGAAAGAGAATCAAATCATTGTTATAAAAAAGGAGAGTATATAGATATATCTGGTTATGGTGAGTTTCATGAATGTAAAAAAAATATCTGTACATATATACCTAAAGACCCGAAGAGTGATTTAGATAAGAGAGTATCAAATAAATTAAAATTTATAAAAGCCACATATGAGTTAAAAAAAGATAATAAGTTTTATATCCCAACTTTTTTTCCTATGGTTAAGTCACAAAGAGAATTTTTACAAGATTATTTAAATGGAGAATACAATTTTATAGAAATATTGGATATATATCAACTTGAAAATAAAATTATGCTTAGTTAAATTAAAGTTATTGCTCAGCTTGGTAAAATGTGAGCTTACAAAGCACAACAAAATTACATAATATTATATTAAGTAAAAGGTGGTAGGGAAATCCTATCACCTTCTTTTGATTATTAATTTCAGTGTCTTATTATAAATAGTTTATACAGTTATATATTTCCTTCTAATTAAATAATAGGATATTATTGTTACAATTGATACTAATATTACCGATATTATTGCAGTATCAAACTTTCTTATTAATAAACCCATTATTATGTATTCTAAACCTAGTAAATATTGATAAAACATCTCTAGTTTAATAGCTTTTTCTCTGTCTATGCTTCCATATTTTAATTCTAATTTGTTAAAATAGCTCTCTCTAAAATAGTTAAATTTATGTTTAGTTAAGCCTTTTATTGCATTCCCTATTATAAATATTATTCCAAAAAGTAAAAATAGTCCATTCCAAAAATTCATAGTAGATACCTCATGTTAGATTTAATTTTCCTAATAAAAGTATATCAGTAATACAAGTATAAAGAGTATCTAAAATATTACAAATATTAACCGGATATATAAAACTATAGTATAAGTTGTAATAATAAAATGAACGAAAATTATCATACTAAAACATAAGACATGTTATAATTATATTGCATGCTTCATTAATATACACTAGAAGCACTCCTGCAAAAGAGTGCTTATTTTTTGCAATCCATTAATGTAAAAATATCAAGAACACTACTCAAAATATTTTAAAATTGATTTAAATAGGTCTTTTTAACAACATAAACTATAATGATATAATAAAAAATAGAAGTGTACTACCAATATGCTTCTATAGTTGCAATTAAGCATTCTCATGAGCGGGAGTGCTTTTTTCATTTTTCCATACAATATTATTTGATTCATCAATAATTATATTATATATACTAGCAATAAAAAAAGACCCTCAAAAGAGTCTTTCCCGAAAAATCTATATATTATAATATAGTTATAT
>NZ_JAGWDA010000038.1:0-4829 GCF_020657875.1 Clostridioides sp. ZZV14-6150
ACATATTCTATATATATAGTATAACAAAATTTCACAAATTTTAAAGTAAATATAAACTATCCATTTTACAAGAAATGACTACTTTTTATTAAAATACAGTATTTGCAACATATTTACCTTTAAAATTCTATTCTATTTTTCTTCTTCTATTCATTTCCACAAATCAACACTTAATTTTCATAACAAACTAAATTGAATAATATTTAATCTAAATTTTTTAATATGTTACTTTCACTTAATTTTTTAAGGTCATTTTTTTAATATAAACTCTTTATAAATTCATTTATATAATTAAAATATTATATAAATGAATTTATAAAGAGTTTATATAATGAAGAAATAAATAAAATAACACTAAAGTATATATAAATAAAGTAATACTTATATATTTTAGTGTTATTTATTATCTCAATATATTTAAGAAATTTATATTTAATTTTTTAAATCTTTTCTATATAAAAGTCTCCTTCCTAATATAACCAATATAAAACTTATTACAAGAATTAAAACAAATTTAAACATATTTAAATTTGAAAAATCAACCTCAATAAACTTATATAAATTAGCTATATTTCCTGTTGCATAATGACTTACTATAACTGCTACACTATTATTTAAGAAATGTAATAACATTGATACAAATATAGAGCCCGACTTATATACACTGTATGCAAATATGATTCCTAATATTGATGTTGGAATTATTCTTATAAAATCCATATGCATAATACCAAACAATACTCCACTACAGATTATTGCTAACTTTACAGACTTAACTCCATTTTTTGATTTACTAAATGCAGAAAATATAAAACCTCTAAAAAATATTTCTTCACATATAGCTGGTAATAATCCTATTATCAATAAATTCAATAAAAATTTATCCTTCATAAACAGAGATTTATTTAAACTCTCAGCCACTTCCATATTTTGAGGAAATAAAAATAAAATTAACTGAGTTATAATCATAATAATGATGTATCCACCAATCCAAAGAACAACTCCTCCTAAGAGATGTTTTAATGTTGGAATCTTTATACTAAATACTTCTCTAAAATCAGCTTTGATATAATATGCAAATATTAGTGGTAAAGCAATTATCATAACTTGTGTCATTACAATACCTGCTGTTCCAAATTTAATTTGAACCAAAGAACCAGCATAAATTAAAAGAACTAATCCTACTGCATACAAAATAATCCCATCACTCACAGTTGGTATAGACCCTTTTTTTATATTACATCTTTTCTCCAAGAAAGAAAAACTCTTACTATTTCCAAAAAGTATTTCTTCAGAATTAAACATTTTAGACAGAAGTATAATTGCCAATATAACAAAAGCTATATTCGATGTTAAAACTAGTGCTATCAGATTTAAATCACTTTTAAAAGATAATACACTTTTTATAAGTAATGATATATTTACCACAGGTATTACAGCTGTTACTCTATCCAATACTATATTTGGTATCATAGAAACATAAGATGGTATCATAATAACCAACATAAGAGGAGTTATATAGTTTTGAGCATCTTTAAAGCTTTTTGCTAGTGAACATACACACATACTTATTGCTGCAACTACCATTGAAAACAGACATACACATATTAAAGTAGTAGCAATTGGTAAAATTAAATCTCCATAATTAAAATTTCCAAAACCAAACTGGCTACTAAGACCCCCACTCACTAAAATAAATGCCATCGTTAAGCCCATAGATAAAATATTTAAAATTGCTGTTACTATTGCACTAAGGGAAACAGCCATATATTTTCCCATGACTAATTCTAAATTTGATATTGGGAGTGTAAATAAAGTTTCTAGTGTACCTCTTTCCTTTTCTCCAGCCATAACATCTATTGCTGGATATATTGAACCAAGCAAAACTCCTATTATTAATATAAATGGCAATATCTGTCCTAAGAAGTAGCCTGCTACTTCTTCTGTTTTTGCAACATCTATAGTACTGTACTTTATAGGTTCTAATGTACTTTGTACATCCAGTCCTTTTTCAGATAAAGTATTCTCTATAGTAAATCTCTTGTATTTATCTAAAACAGTTTCAATTCTTTTTACAGAGTTAGACGAATTTTCCTGAGATGAATTCATATATATTTTATAACTCGTAGATGATTGCTTTTCTTCTATTTTTATGTAAGCATCAATTTTATTTTCTTCTAAAGACTTCTTATAATTATCAACACTTAATATTTTTATTTTGCCTTTATCATTTGTAGTATCTTTATTAGTCCCAGTATCGCCCTCTAAATTATTCTCCTCTTCAATCATTGATACAAGCACTTTATTAGGTGTACTATCAAAAGCTATATTAATATCTTTACTATTCATACTATTTGCAGACATATTCATTACTTGAATCATCAACAACATAAGCAAAGGATATAAAAGAAGTGGTATAACAATCATCATAAATAAGGTCTTTTTGTCTCTTAGTATGTCTAACATTTCTTTTTTGAATATGTATTTTACAATTTTACTTCTCATCTAAACCTCCTCCATTCTAGAAAGATTTATAAACACATCTCTCAGATTATTTACTCCCGATTCTTCTTTTAAACTTTTCGGTGTTCCTGATGCAATTATTTTTCCATTATGAATCATTAAAATCTTATCACATAAAATTTCTGCTTCTTCCATATAATGAGTTGAATAAAGTACGGTTTTTCCTATTAACTTTTCGTTTTTCATAAAGTCTATTATAGATGCACTACTCAAAACGTCAAGACCTAATGTTGGTTCATCAAAAATATACACTTTTGGGGAATGTATTAAACAACGAGCTATAGATGTTCGCTGTGTCTGACCAGTTGATAGATTTTCAATTCTATTGTCTATAAATTCATTCATATCCATTACTTTTACAACATTTTTAATCGACTCTTCTATTTCTTCTTTTGTCATTTCATATAAACTTCCAAAAGTTGTTAAAAGTTCTCTAGGAGAAAGTCTTCCATATAGCTTTGTATTTCCAGATAGATATCCTATTTCTTTTTTTGCTGAATTTTTATCTATTGAATAATCATATCCAGAAACACTTATATTTCCTGATGTTGGTGTTAATATTCCTCCTAGCATTCTAAGTAAAGTTGTCTTTCCAGCACCATTTGGTCCTAATATTCCGACTATCTCACCTTCTTCAACACTAAAAGAAACATTATTTACAGCAAGAAAGTCTTCTTTTTTAGTTTTAATTTTCTTTAATTTTTTTATTGAACTTTTATTTTTATCATCTTTTATAACTCTTGTAAAAGATTTACATAACTTATCTACCTCTATCATTTACCAATTTGCTCCTTTCTTATTTATAGATATATTTATATAAATATAACATATAAACCTTTTTTATATACTATTTTTTATTTTAAAATATCTTATTTATAAAAACATATCTATTTACATGACAAATTATTACTTTTTATTCTTTTATAATATGTATTAACTAATAGATATAAAATAACATATTAATTTTTAAAGTATTAATAAATATTATCAATAAAAAAAGTGTCTCTAATCATTTAAAAATCTTTCAGACACTTTTTTCTAATTTCTCTTTTATTTTATTATCTAACTTTTTTACCAAGTTTAAATACTGCTAAAACATCTGACATTACATCTATATTATCTATAGGATTGCCATTTACAACTATCACATCTGCTTTCTTTCCTTTTTCTAAAGTTCCATAATTTTTATCAATTCTTAAAAGTTCAGATGCAGTTTTTGTAGCTGCTACTATTACATCCATATTATCCATACCATAATCTGACATTAACTTCATTTCATAATATGTCTTTCCATGTTCATTATAAGAAGTTCCTGCATCAGAACCAACTGCAATTTTAATTCCTTTTTTGTACGCTTTTAAGAATGATTCTTTATGTGGAATAGCAACAATTTCGCACTTTCTAAGAGTAGCCTCAGTTATTCCACTTTCTTTTCCTGCATTTAAAATAAAATATGGTGCAGCAACTGTTGGAACTAGATATGTTCCTCTTTCAAGCATCAAATCAATTATTTCATCATCTAAATAAACACCATGTTCTATAGAAGTGATTCCTGCAAGCACTGCATTTTTTATACCAGTTCTTCCTTGTGCATGTGTAGCAGTTATTTTCCCTGCTTTTATAGCTTCATCTATAGCAGCCTTCATTTCTTCTAAAGTCAATTGTGGTGAACCTGGCTCAACACCATCAGTTGTTACACCTCCAGTAGCCATTATCTTTACACAATCTACTCCATTTTTTAAAACTGTTCTAGCTGATTTTCTACATTCATCTACTCCATCACTTTCAATACCAAAATAGTATCCATGTCCTCCTGTCATACATATAACTGGACCTGAAGTAACTATACCAGGACCATCTATAGACCCTTTGTCTATAAGATTTTTAAGCTGCACATCCACATATTTTGGACAACCTAGACTTCTAATATATGTTACTCCTGAATCTAAATATGCATCAAGTTGTTTTATTGTATTTACCACAAGCTCTACATCAGATACGTTCTCATAATAAACTTTTGGATTTCCTACTGGCTCCATTGTCAAATGCACATGACAATTCATAATTCCTGGCATAACAGTTTTATCTAGGTAATCATATACATCATATCCACTTAAATCTTCTCTTATATTTTCAATTTCAAGTATAGTATCTTCATCAATAATTATACCTTTATCCTTCATAATACTATTTCCTGTTCCCTGAACCTCCTATGACTAAAGTCACAGAGTTCCTGCTTCATAGAATTTTGCATACTAAAATATGTCTTACCAATTCTCCACAGGCTATCCCCGTAGTTCCTACGG
>NZ_JAGWDA010000039.1:0-4163 GCF_020657875.1 Clostridioides sp. ZZV14-6150
ACTGCATCACACAATAACTCATCTACTGACACATGCAAAACATTAGAAATCGCAATTAAAGTTGGCAGGCTGACACTAGAACCACCTCGTTCGATGTTGCTCATGTGTTGTGGAGTTATATTTACCAATTCCGATAAAGTATCTTGTGTAAGTCTTTTCTTTATTCTAGCAATTTTAATTCTCTGACCAATCGCTCTAAAATCTAAGTCCATTTTTTACTTATTCCTTTCAGCTACTATTTTTGTATATTGTAACCTTTTGAGAATTGTATTATAATAAACTCACTAAAATAATATCTGTAGAATCTTTCGTTTGAAAGAAATAAAAAATATTCTTTTTAAATTATATAATAATAGTAGGAAGAAGGTATGTAATGATTAAAAAAATACCACAGGCTGAATTGAAAGTTATGAAATTTATTTGGGTTAAAAATGATATAGTGACATCAAAAGAACTTATTGAAGCTATGGAGAATGACTGTAATTGGAAAGCAACAACTACATTAACTCTACTTTCAAGGCTAGTCAATAAGCGTTTTTTAGCGTCTGATAGAATAAAAAGAATAACACACTATACAATACTTATAACAAAAGAAGAATATAAAATATTTGAAACAAAGAGATTTTTAAGAGAAGTACACTCTAATTCTATAGAAAGTTTGATTGATTCTTTGATAGACTGCACTAAAAAAAAGTAGCAACTTAATAAGTTTTAATATTTTAAAATCATTAATTCTATAATTGTAGTATATATGATTAGATATAGAATTGTCGTTTTGTAAAATTATAAATTAGCATAAAAAAAGTCATTTATTTCCATACTAAAAATTTTTTCGTCTGTATGTAAAAATAGACATAGTAATGCGTACGAACGTTCTATAATTATAGAGTTGTTTGAATGTAAATTATGTTTTAGATACTATGTTTAATAGCTTAAAGCATGATTTAAAATAGGGGGGGTGTATATGGTATATGTAGGGATAGAGAAAGTTTTCTTTTGTTGTAGTCCTTCCATTTCCATAACACTAAAAGTCCTAAATTTGCAAGGCTAAATTGCCCCTTAATTAATGGTGTTATTAAGTCAAATTTTTGATTTTGCAATCATGCTTTTATCATAGAAATATAGTATTAATGATTGTATTAGATGATGATTTCGTAAGGGGTGTGGGGTATGATAGATAGAGTTAACTTATATAAAAATGTAAAGCTAGATACAAGTAAGTTTAGTTTGAAATTAAAAAAGAATTATGAAGAATACATAGATTATGGAACTGGAGAAGTTAAAAAAGTTATTTCTTCATACATACTCACTTGGAATGGAGTAAGGTTTCTATATGCTGTAAATTCAAATAAAATATATGTGAATGGTAGACTTGTAATGTTGCTTAGAGAAGGTAATCATGTACATAACATAGATGATTTGTATAGTTACAGAGAAGAAATAAGACAAAAGATAAATAATAAGATTATAGAGCTATTCAACATAGAGCTAGACATACTAGAATTTACAGTCGCAAGTATTGAAATAACATTTAATATTTATAATGTAAATGCAGATTTATACTTGCAACTATTTAATCAAATTGTAAAAGATAAAGCTGATAGTCGATATATTAACTATGTAGATAAAAATAACATAGACACAAACACAAGCGTTTATATAAAGTCTAAGCATAATTATAAGAGCAACATAAATAAAACATACACTATTAATTTCTATAACAAATTAGAGCAACTGAAAGCTTTAAAAAGTAAAGTAGATATGTATAAGAGTAGCATAAATATAAACCAACTTGACTTGGAGCTTGCGACTAATACTTTAAGATTAGAGGTTAAGTGTGCAAATTATGAACTCAAAAAGTATGGAAGAGCATTTAAAACATATTTTAATGATATATATACATGTAGAGATATAGTTCTAACTAAGTACAAGCGATTCATCTGTAGCACTAGACTAGACTTTTACAATTACTTTGAAGCTAAGAAAATAGTCCAAGAGACAAATAAGTTGAAGAAGAATAGTAAAAAGAAGCTATTGCAATATTTAGAACTAAGATATGCTAAAAAGAAAAAGTATTCTAAAGATGAACTAAAGAAATATTTTAAGATGTTAGAGTTGCTAAACATAGCTCCTGCACTCATAAAAACAGTTTACAAAACAAACAAATTAGATAGTCCGATTAAACTTTTAGACCAAAAAATAGAAAAATTGATGGAAAATGCTAGTAATATTTGATAACTAGAATTATAATTAACTTATACAAAAAATTGAATATAAAAAAAGACTACTATTCCCTTTAATGTTTGGAAGACATTACTCGGGATTAATACCAACTACTGACATTAGTTAAGTAAATAGTAATCTTTTAACTATAGTTTAAAATACTAAATGTTTTGGAAGAACATAGAGTATATAAAATATAGCTGTTATCATTCTTGATATACATAAATTATAAGAGATGCAAGTCAAAAAATCAAGATAATAACGATAAAAGATAATTACAAGCTTTGTTCAAAATAGTTGGACAAGGCTTTTTTTAATGCAGATATTTAAGAGTGGTTAGAGGAATAACACTCTATAATAAAAAACTGACGAGCTAATCACTCGTGACAGTGCCGTTTGAGGGGGAGGAACAATTTCTTAGACAAGCTAATAAAGTAATAAGGCTTTAGAAGTGGAGTGCCTGTCCTAGTGTGGGGCGACTGTGAAGGAATGATTATCCTACTTGATAATACTAGACCTAAGCGAGTTTGAACAGTTGACGTTGAATAAGTTTCTACATAGATACAAATAAAACGTAGGGTATACGGATACCTCATGAAAAAGTGGTGTTGTATATCCTCTTATATCTTAAATATATTTTGGGATATAGGGGGAGAATAGCCATTTCCTAATTCCCTATGGTGTAGCATTGGTTGATAGATAAATCAATTAAAATAATACTTTTAAAATCTTTAAGGCTATGAAGGGGTAAGGTATGAACTGTAACGAATGTAACGGTTGTAATAGGGTATTTTTGTACTAAAAAGTAAATGTGATTAGTTACTAAACTTATGTAACATAGTTTGAATGTAGAGTAATAGAAATGAATATAAAAGAGGTGATAATACTAGATTTTAAAAATGGTAATTTATGTTATAATAATTTTAACAAGAAGATGTAACCTATAATCTAAGAGTGGAGTTCATACAAAGAAAAAACCTTACTTCTGAATTTTATGGAAGGAGGTGAAGAAGTATGGACGTATTTTTACTAAGTGTATTAGCAAGTTTAATTGCTAGTCTAATAGTTTATTTAATAAATAAATTATTTAAGATAAAAGTAAAAAGCCACTCTACGGCAAAGAGTGACTTTGATTTTGAACTAAAAATTAAGTTCAAAAAAGATTAATCTAAATTAGTGAACTCTACTCTATTGCATATTAGAATATAGTTCTTCTTGTTTTTATTATACCATTATTTAAAAATATTATTAAGTATTAAATACACTTTTTTAAATTCTAAATATTGTACTCTATGTATATGTAATTATTAATTTAAAATTTTTTATATGATATGTTATGCTGAGCCTCATGTAGTAAATTTACAATGAGCCTTAATGACTTGTATAAATATTCCATTAAAACAAAATTAGGAAGGCTTAAAATGGCTTATATGAGTTCTAAGTTAATTAATAAAAAAGTAGGCGGCTTGAAAAAAGTAACCTACTATTTTTTGTAGGATAGGCAGTATTGCTGACATACAACTGACAAATGAACTATAAAAACTTACCTGATAGGGGTATAGAAGTATTGCAATTACTGGATTTTATAAAGTTATGGCATAAAATACATAATTTTATGTCTTTTTTACTGACAACACAAAAAAGCCTCTAAGCATTACAAATACTAATGTTCAGAGGTTTTATATTTAAAATTAAATTTTATCTATTTAATATCTATTTTCTGTTTTGTTTTGAAACATTTTAACACTTCTCATAGAATCTTTTGTAGTTTTTACTACATTAACAATAACTCTTATCTCATATTCATTACAGTCACTTATAACTTCTTGTAATTCTTTTTCAAAAACAATTTTAGAGTCTAAGACTGCATCACACAATAACTCATCTACTGACACATGCAAAACATTAGAAATCGCAATTAAAGTTGGCAGGCTGACACT
>NZ_JAGWDA010000040.1:0-3882 GCF_020657875.1 Clostridioides sp. ZZV14-6150
AGTGTCACAGGTAATAAAGTGGGATTTGTAAAAATTCAACTTGGTGATGGAGGAGGGAGTGAATATACTCCAACTGAGAGTCAGACAGCTCTCAAAAACGTGGTATGGGAAGGCAATATCGGAAATACAACTACAGATGAAACTGCACCAAATTGTATAATATTAGAGAGTTTAATACCATCAAGTGTAGGTGGGTTTATGATAAGAGAAATAGGATATTTAGATGATGAAAATAATTTAATTGCCATTTCTAAATACAAAGAGTGTTATAAACCTTCTATAGAACAAGGTGCAGTGGTAGACATGAAGGTTAAAACTGTGCTTATTGTATCTAATGTAAATAATATAGAACTTAAAATTGACCCAACAATAATCTTTGCAACACTCAAAGATATACAAGACTTAGAAACTAAAATAGGTACTGTTAATACTAAAATTGATACAACTAAAACAGAATTAATAAGCAATATAGATGCAACAAAAACAGAGTTAAACACTAGAATTGACACAGAAAATGAGAAACAAAATATTAAAATTGACCAATTAATCGCAGGTGGTTCAAATGTGGCATCTACTCAAACAATAACAATTGATGATTGGGTTGAGGATGCAGAAAGCGGATTCAAGGCAACTGTAACACATAGTTTGTTAACACAGAGAATAGTTGTAAATATTATAGATGCTACTACAAAAGAAAATGTAGTTACAAACTTTAAAATTATAGATGATAATTCTATAGAAATTAGAAGTGAGGTAAAAGTTGAATTAAATGTCTATGTGATAAATGGAAATGCAGAAACTCATTTTATAAATGCAACTGTAGATGATAACAGAGTATCTGAAATGACTACTTATTCATCTAAAAAGATACATGAAGAAATTAGTAAGGTAGCAGAGCAATTAACAGGAATTAATAGTAATATTATATCAACAGTAAATAATGACATATTGCCAATATAGAAAGGAGAGTGAGGAAATGGCATTATCAATGTATTACTTCGATTTACCCAATAAAAGGATGTATACTGAAAATTATACGTTTAGTCCGTTTGCAGGGGGAAAACAAATTTTTGAGTGGATTGGTGGTTCTGATGGATTAAAAGGTCGTTTTAAAGAAACTTGTTTAAGTTGCACTCGTAATGGTCTTACTTCAAATTGGGGTTCAACAAATACTTGGACTTTGAAAGGATATGGCGAATATGTTTTTACTTATAATTGTGAAAGAATGCATGTGGATACACAACAAAAATTTCCGTATACTTCTGAAAGAATTATAACTCTAAAAGCTTTACCTGTAATATCTGGTTCAGATACTTCACTTGGGAATAAAAGAAAAGGATTTAGTGTAGATTTTACTGTAAGTGATGATACTCCAGATGTTAATTTAATAGTACGTGTTTATCTTGATGATAAATTAATACAAAACATTACTCCTGTTGTACAAAATTCAACTTTAACAGCAACAGTAACAGATAGTCAACTAAACTCTTTATCCGTAGATGGAAATCACAAGCTAAAAATACAATTAAATGATGGATATGATAATTTTGATAGAATTTTTACTTTTAAAAAAATAGAAAAGGGAATTAATATATCAACATCATTAGTGACTGATAGCCAAGCTAAGTTTACTGTAACAAAAACATACAGTGAATTGACAAAAATAGAATGGTATTTAGATGAAGTATTAAAAGATACTTTTACTACAGACTTGTATTCAGAAAAAACTATTAACTATGAACTTACAGACAATGCAATACACACATTAAAAATAGTTGCTACAGATGCAGAAAATATAGTAGAGGAAAAAGTAATAAGTATAAGTAAGAATATAATGCCATTACAACCTAATGCTAGTTTAAGTGATATATCAACTAAGTTAACAGAGATTGGGCAAGGAGTTAGAAATGGTAAAACAAGTATTATAAACACTTTAGCACTTAAAAATATAGAAGCAAGTTTAAATAATACATTAGTAGAGTTGTCAGAGAAAATAAAAACAAGTTTTGATAGTTCAGACGCGAGTGTACAAGATTTGATAAATCAATTAACACAAGCTAATAATACTATAAGTCAATTAAATACAAAATATAAATATGCGTCAGGGAGTGCTGCAACAAAAATGAATGCAGCAGATACTGCTTATTTATATGATACTGGTGTGTACAACCCCGATTATCCACAAAAACCTACTGATTGGCTTAATATTAAAGGTCTTAATTTTATTCCAAATGTATTTTTTGCTGAATGTGAATGTAAACTTAATAGCCCGACTAAATTTCTTAAATATCTTGTTTTTGCTGTTTGTTCGTTACCATCAATTTCTAGTGATAAAGATTTTACAGTTACGGTTTTATTAGACAAAACATATGGAAATCAAAAATATACTGCTAATGGTCAAGTCTATATAAATAATAAGGGAAATGTCTATATGAATAATGAAGGCATTTACATTCCTGCATATAATCCTTCTTTGTCTTATACTTTGTATAATTGGTATGCTATAAAATTTATATAAATGAGGTGATAAAATGAATAGAGCAAATAGAATTATATGTGACCAAACAGGAAAAATATTACTCCAAACAGGAGAAGCAACAGGGGATGTATTGGAGCATGATGAAATAACCGAATTACATTGCATTGATGTTCCATATGGAAGTATAGATTATATTAAAAATAGAATTATAGGTATAAATATAGAAACTAAACAACCAATTTTAGAAGAAATACCAGTCTTTATAACAGAAGAGCAAAAGAGAATACAGGAGTTAGAAAATCAAATATTACTAAATGAAAATGAAAAAGTGGGAGGGCTATTATAATGAATATAAATGAAGTTGTTGTAAGAATATTAGCAGAGAGAATATTAAACGGAGGCTTAAATCCTTTAAAAAATCGAGAATTTGAATTAGATGATGTAACTAACACAGAGTACAGAAAGGCTGTAGAGGATTATATAATTAGAGAAAGTGGAGTAGTGGAAGGAACAGAACCTACAAAATAGGTAATGTCCTTTTTTTATTTCTTAAAATATATAAATTCATTTACATTTTGCCTACACTTCATCTACACTTTGTAGACGTTTATAGTTTTAAAATTAGGTACAATAAAACCATAAATTAAGAAAGAGGTGTATTAAATGGCAACAGTTTATGAATTTAATTATGCTAATTATACTCAGAATATTTCATTGTTACCTGGTCGCTATAAATTAGAATGTTATGGGGCATGTGGTGGTGGCAAAGGCGCAAGTTCTTTTGGTGAATGCGCAAAAGGTGGTTATGCAAAAGGTGAAATCACATTAAAAACCCGTACTAATTTAATTGTTTGCGTTGGTCAAACAGGTTATGAAAAACTTCCAGAAAAATCAAGCATTACTAGAACTGGCTTTAATGGCGGCGGTCGTGCTAGCACAGTGATTATCGGAGACTATTGTTATTCTGGGTATGGTGGTGGCGCAACTGATATAAGACTTTATTATCCTAGTGCGACTTGGGATAGCTCTAAAGGATTGCTTTCACGTATACTTGTTGCAGGTGGTGCTGGAGCAATCAGCGGTGATTTTTCTTTACATCCTTCTGTTGGTCATGGTGGTGGCTATGTAGGTTCTAATGGGATTACTGCATACTCTAGACGTTTTTGTGGTGGTGGTTCACAATATCAAGGCGGAAACAATCAAGAAACTAGCGAATATCATGGTTCGTTTGGTAAAGGTGGTATTGGTCATTATAGTGTAGGAGGTGGTGGTGGTTGGTATGGTGGTGGCGGCACATATGAGGGAAATGTTGCAGGTGGAGGAAGTGGTTATGCACTAACTAAAGATAGCTATAAGCCACCTGGTTATATACCAACCTCAGAATATTGGTTAGAAAATGTGGT
>NZ_JAGWDA010000041.1:0-3291 GCF_020657875.1 Clostridioides sp. ZZV14-6150
GGTGCAGTGGTAGACATGAAGGTTAAAACTGTGCTTATTGTATCTAATGTAAATAATATAGAACTTAAAATTGACCCTACTATAATTTTTGCAACACTCAAAGATATACAAGATTTAGACACTAAAATAGATACAACTAAAACAGAATTAACAAGCAACATAGAAACTGCTAAAACAGAGTTGAACAATAAAATAGGAGATACAACACAACTTACTACAACAGATAAAACAAATCTTGTTAGTGCATTGAATGAGGTAAAAACTAGTGTGGATAGTATAGAAACAACAGCAGAAAAAACAAGTATAAAAGACACAGATAACTTATTTGAAAGTGACAATGTAGAGGGAGCATTAAAAGAAGTTATGCAAGAAATAAAAGGTAATAGGACTAGTATTATATCAACGATAAACAGTAATTTGATACCAATGTAGAAAGGAGGAGGTTAAATGGCTACTTATGACGTTGATAGAGGTGTTAAATTAAGAGAAGGAGAACATACAGATGAAGAAATATTTCTTCGTGTTTGCTCATATCAAACTGGTGGACGTACTTATTATGGTACCTTTGAAGTTGGCAACGGAATAAAAGTATTTGAACTTGGAACTAGACTTTATACTGCTACTACAACTAATGTGCGTTATTATTCAACTAGTGGTTCTGAGGTTATAGTTAGAGATGTTGTTATGCGTCAAAACGTTACTGCAAGGTTTGTAGCAAAACCAACTATTAATATAAAAGATAATTTAGGTGTTATAAGTGATGCTTGTGAGATTGAGTATACTATAAGCGATGGTTCTCCTGAATTAAGATATAATATAGTTTATAAATTGAATAATGATACTATAGGTCAAATTGTTAATACTGTTGATTCAAAATATAAAATAAGTCTTACAGATGAATATTTATCTAAATTAAGTCATAATTCAACTAATCATATTGTTATTGAGTTTAATGATTTTAATAATAGAAATATGTTAACTAAAACAGTTACATTTACAAAAGGTAATACTAAACCAAAATTAAATATAACTTCTTATAACTCAACTACTGCAATCTTTACAGCAATAGATACAGATAATAATTTATCTAAAATAGAGTGGTTCATTGATGATGTATTAAAAGAAACAATAACAACAGATTTGTATTTAGAGAAAACCATCAACTACGAACTTACAGACAATGCAATTCACACATTAAAAATAGTTGCTACAGATGCAGAAAATGCAACTACTGAGAAAGTATTAAGTATAAGTAAAGAGATAATGCCACTTCAAACAGATGCAACTTTACAAGATATATCAACTAAGTTGATAGAAATTGGAGAAGGGTTTAAGAATGGTAAAACAAGTATTATAAATACTTTAGCATTAAAGAATATAGATTCATCTTTAAATAATACACTAGTAGAATTATCAGAGAAAATAAAGGCATCATTTGATAGCGGAGATGCTAGTTTGCAGGATTTGATTAATCAGTTGACACAAGCTAATAATACTATAAGTCAGTTAAACTCTAAATATAAAGTTGCTAGTGGTACAGTTACTTCTTTTAAGGGTGATGACACTAAAATTGCTTATCCATATCTAACTGATAGAGTTTTTAAACCTAGTGCTTGGGTTAAAATTAGTAATTTAGATTTTAAGCCTAATATTTTCTTTGCTGATTTTGATTACTATGATACTGAATATAAAAATAATTATAAACTTTTCCTTTTCGCTTGTTGTGGTGTTGCCACACAAAGAGGTGTTGATTTTTCAAGTGTTACATCTTTTATTAGAAAAAGTAGTGATGAGTATTTTCATGCTAATGGCTGGCTCTATAATAATTCCGAAGGAGATGTTTATTTTAATAATACTGGTGTTCAAATTCCAGCTTATAGCTTTGACTCAACTCAAAGACATATTTATAAATGGTATGCTATTAAATTTATTTAAGAAGGAGAAAAAACATGAATGTTCCAAACAGAGTAATATATGACCAAACAGGTAAAATAATTTTTGAAACAGGTGAGTCCTGTGGGGATGTGTTACCACACAATAAAATAACTGAATTACATTATATTGATATTCCATATGGAAGTATAGATTATATTAAAAATAGAATTACAAGTATAAATATAGAAACTAAACAACCAATTTTAGAAGAAATACCAATATATGTGAGTGATGAAGAAAAGAGAATACAAGAGTTAGAAAATCAAATATTGATTGCAGAAAATGAAAAAGTAGGAGGAATTTTATAATGAATATAAATAATGTTGTAGTAAGAATATTGGCAGAGAGAATATTAAACAAAGGATTGAACCCTTTAAAAAATAGAGAATTTGAATTAGATGATGTAACTAACACAGAGTACAGAAAGGCAGTAGAGGATTATATAATTAGAGAAAGTGGAGTAGTAGAAGGAGCAGAACCTACAATATAGGGAATGTTCCTTTTTTATTTCTTAAAATATATAAATTCATTTACATTTTGCCTACACTTCATCTACACTTTGCAGACGTTTATAGTTTTAAAATTAGGTACAATAAAACCATAAATTAAGAAAGAGGTGTATTAAATGGCAACAGTTTATGAATTTAATTATACAGGAAGTGAACAACGTGTTACATTAAAACCCGGCAAGTATAAATTAGAATGTTGGGGGGCTTGTGGTGGTAGATATAAAGCTGATGATTTTACTACTTGTGCAAATGGTGGTTATGCAAAAGGTGAAATTATATTAAAAGAGAAAACTAATTTTCGTATTTGTGTTGGTCAGTCAGGTTATGAAAAAGTTCTATCTACTTCTTCTTTTACTAGAACTGGTTATAATGGCGGTGGTGCTGGTGGATATTCTAGTTTTGCTCCTTACAAATGGTCATTTGATGGTGGTGGTTCAACTGATATAAGACTTTCTAGTGGTAATTCTTCTTGGGATGATTTAGAAGGTTTGCTTTCACGTATACTTATAGCAGGTGGTGGCGGTGGTGCTAGTGAATCTTCTGTTAGTAAACTTGGTCATGGTGGCGGTTTAAATGGTGATAACGGAATTGGTTATCAAGGTAATTTCGCAGGTGGTGGCACACAATATCAAGGTGGTATTAATAATAGTTCATATTTTGATGGTTTATTTGGTAAAGGTGGTAGTTATAATAAACATATAGGTGGTGGTGGTGGATGGTTTGGTGGTGCAGGTTGTGTTACAACTCAAAGTACTGCTGGTGGTGGAAGCGGTTATGCACTAACTAAAGATAGCTATAAGCCACCTGGTTATATACCAACCTCAGAATATTGGTTAGAAAATGTGGT
>NZ_JAGWDA010000042.1:0-3108 GCF_020657875.1 Clostridioides sp. ZZV14-6150
TCAGTTGGAGTATATTCACTCCCTCCTCCATCACCAAGTTGAATTTTTACAAATCCCACTTTATTACCTGTGACACTTGCATTTGCTATCTTTGCTTTTCCTACATCTGTAATTATAGTGTAATAACTTTTATCTATAGCCAATATATCACCTCCTAAAATATTGTTACCTCTTGGTATCCAACTCCATTGCCAGTTAATACATCAATTTCTCCATAGGTTTCTATATCTGGTGGACTCCAAGGGTATATAGTTATTTCTTGACCCATTAAAGTAGTTATACCAAAATACATACCATTATCCTTGCTTACAAGTACTCTAGTATAATCTAAAGTCATATTACATGGCTTAATATTACTTACAAAAGAATGAACTTCCTCAAACCAATCTTGATTTCTAGCATCACTTTCTAAATGTATGTTATAAGTAGCATTATTAATAGTTAATTCATAATTACCTTCTCCAACTATACTATCTAGCCAGTTTCTTAAAAATCTCTCTGAATAGGGTAATTTACTTATATATCTACTAAAAATCCTAAACCTTCTATCCTCTAAAGTCTCATTTGATTTGGGAGTTATAGACATTATTTTTTCCCATCTTTTTATACCATTTGGAGTTAGGTCCTCTAAAAACTGGTCACTTGATAAGTCATTCAATTTTTCATATAATATTTTTATTTCTTTGTTGTCTGCATTAAATACTTTTATATACTCTTCTTTATCTTGCAGAATTTGTGGCAAGTAATCTATTAGATTAATCTCTTTATCCAACTACCTCACCTCTCACTACTATACTGTTACTGTCTATAGTTAGATTAGATTTATCATCATTTATCATTGTGTTTGTAATATCTAACACTCCATCAATGCTTAACAATCTCGTTTCAATCTGAGATATACGAACTATTAAGTTTTCTTCATCTTCCCAACTCATATTTAACTCATTCAAATAGTCGTCTATTGCTTCTTCTGCAATTGATTTTATATTCTCCCAAGTGTAACCACTCTTATATGTTATCTCTGCTGATATATTTATTGTTGTACTTGTAACTCCTTCAACTGTGACTCTATGACCTATTGGTGCTAATCCTAAGCCTTGTCCTTGATGTCCAATTGGGTCAATTTCTTCTTGTACTAGATTAACTAAATCATCTGATGGTACTTTGAAATTAGAATTAATTATTACTAACTTAACAGTACCTCCACCATTCCACACAGGATAAACTTTAACTCCTCCAACGTCTTGTATCTTATTAACTTCATCCTTATAGTTTTGAATATTACCACCAAAGGACTGTGAATTTAGGCTATCATAATATCTTTGCCTTAAACTGTCCTCAGATTCTTCATCTTCTCCATTTATCAATATTTCTGTTAATTCTGCTGTTTCTAATTTGTCTATATATTCGATAGGTATTAACTGACCAAGTTCAAATATAGGTCCAGCAGTCTCACATTTCATCTTATATATTCCTTCAGATATTCTCTCAATTGCTGTATAATTGTACTCCCCTAAATTAAACCTAGAATCAAGTGGAATATCTATATTAAAGACACCCTTAGCAATTGTATTAGTAGCAGATAGTGGCGTGATTCCTCGTTCTTTGCATCTTTTCTCTAAATAATAATAACTAGCAGTATCTACGAATGTTTGGTCTAGTAATTCATCCATAGCAATATATGTCTCTGTAAGTTCTATAGCAACAGGAGCAAGAGCATTATATATTATAGAACCTTCCCTTTTATCAAAAGTATCTGGTACACTATCTAACATTCTTTTAATTATATTTTCAAATGTCATTAACTCAAACAATTATACACTCACCACCTTCTCTGCTTTTATATTTCCATATTTACTGTGAACTGTGAACTTACAATGTACTTTTCCTTTTATATTTTGAAACTCAAAATTATCTACATTTTCAATCCTATCATCTTGAATTAGTGCTTCTGTTATCCTTCTTTCAAGTTCGGATATTACATATGAAATAGGTTCTCCAATTAAATCATTTAGTTCAACACCATAATTCCAAGAATATATTAAATGTTGGTATCTCTCTGTGTTTAAAATTAAAAAGATGGTCTGTTTTAATGCTTCCACATCATTACAAATACCATCTACTTTATTTCTCTCCATATTCAGTTTAAACGTCTTACTTGGCTCTTGTCTTACATCAAAATTAATTATTGATACATCTTCAATGTCATAATCCAAATTATCGCTTGGTAACACTTCATCACATCCTATCTAAAATCAAGTATTGTTGCCCTCCTTGCATACGAATTAAAACCAATTTGTCTCCCACCTTTTTGTCTGTATATCTTTTAAATGTATCTGTTTGTATTAGAAAAAATTCACCAATAGATAGTTTTTGTTCTATCTTAACTCTTAGAGGGCTAACACTTTCTATTGTTCCAAATACAACCCTCATTGGATTACTTGTTTCTACTGCATCCATCGCTGCTTTCTTAATTATTTGTAATAATTCTTGGCTCATATTTAACCTCACTTATATAAATCTTCTCACATGTGTGTACGCTTTTCCTTTTCGATATGAATCAACCGATTGTATTTTTACTACATCACCAGTCTGTGGTGAATGAATCATTTGACCATTTCCAATATACATCATTACGTGATTACTACTACCTCCACCAACTCTACATAATAAGTCTCCTGCTTTCCACTTACTTCTATCTTTTAAGTCTACGGCCTTTCCTGCCTTGCTTTGTGTTGCAACTGTTCTAGGGATGCTTATACCTATTTGTTTATAGCACCATTGTGTAAATCCAGAACAATCAAATGTATTAGGACCTTCTGCTCCTCGAGCATATTTACAACCTAATTTACCTTTAGCTATACTAATTAGTTTATCTGCTTTAGAACTATTATTTGTGGATGTATTAGCATTGTTATTATTTTGAACTTGATAAGTTGTATCTTTTAAATTCTTTTCTGCTTCTTCATTACTTCCAACTCCCGTACCTGCACTATTAGAACTATATGAATTTCCTGTTATTTGTTTATAAAACTTGCCTACTCCTGGTACCCAATCTTTATTAAGAGGACTATCATAAAGTGGAGCATACTTATCTCTAATACGCTC
>NZ_JAGWDA010000043.1:0-2568 GCF_020657875.1 Clostridioides sp. ZZV14-6150
AGAAGAACTCAAATAGTAAGTAGAGTTTTTCAAGACCCAAGTTTAGGAACTTGTCCTTCTATGACAGTTAGAGAAAATTTATCTCTTGCTCTTAATAAGGGGAAATTGCTAAATTTAAAGAGATGTCTTCGTCATAAAACAAATGACTTGGAGCACTTATTTGAAGGAATTTCTCTAGATTTAAAAAAATACCTAGATATCAAAGTACAGTATCTTTCAGGAGGTCAAAGACAATCACTTTCACTAATTATGTCTAGTTTAGCAAGCCCTAAGGTTCTATTATTAGATGAACATACAGCGGCACTTGACCCAAAGACATCAAATGAAGTAATTGAATTAACTGATAAAATTGTAAGAGAAAAAAATATAACTACTCTTATGGTAACTCACAACTTAAAGCATGCACTTCAATATGGAGATAGATTAATAATGCTTCATAAAGGTGAAGTTGTCTTAGATGTAAATGATAGAGAAAAAGAAAAATTGACTATAGAAGAAATCTTAGAAAAATTTGAATATGCTGTTTAAAAAATAGCTATCACAATAATTTAATCTTAGTTTATTTACAAATTGGTTTATTTATAAAATATTTTTAATATCATAATATTTTTAGCAATACTACAACAATTCATATGAATATATGAACATATATAATAACAAAATTTTTGAGGGGGATATAAAAATGATTAATAAAAAAAGAATAGTAAGTTTAATTGTAGCAGGAGTACTAGGAGTATCAATGCTCACTGGATGTTCTCAAAATGGAGGTTCTGATACTTCAAAAGACAAAGAAAAAACAGACAATAAAGAAATAAAAAATATAGGAATCACTCAATTAGTAGAACATCCATCTTTAGATAAGGCAAAACAGGGATTCATAAAGGCACTAGAAGATAAAGGTTATAAGGATGGAGATAATATAAAAATAGACTTCCAAAATGCTCAAAATGATATGCCTACTACACAAAGTATCGCAAGTAAATTTGTATCTGATAAAAAAGATTTGATATATGCTATATCTACACCTTCAGCTCAAGCAGCTTATAATGCTACTAAAGATATACCTATAATCATGACTGCTGTTACAGACCCTGTAGAGGCTGGATTAGTTAAATCTCTTGAAAAACCAGGTGGAAATGTTTCAGGTACATCAGATTATCTTTCAATTGATAAAACACTAGAATTGGTTAAAACTTTAACTCCAAAAGCAAAGAAAATAGGTGTTATATACAATACTAGTGAAGTTAATTCAAAAATACAAGTTGATTCTCTACATGATTATGCTAAGAAAAATAATTATGAAGTTGTTGAAAAAGGAATCAGTTCTTCAAGTGAAGTTAACCAAGCTATTTCTAGTTTAGTTGGCAAAATAGATGTTTTGTATGTTCCTACTGATAATTTAATAGTTTCTTCTATGCCTATAGTTTCTAAAGTAGCTAATGAAAACAAAATACCTATAATAGCTTCTGAAGAAGGCTCTGTATCATCTGGTGCTTTAGCTTGTTGTGGAATAGACTATGAAAAACTAGGTTACAAGGCTGGAGAGCTTGCTATTGAAGTGTTAGAGGGTAAACCTGTTGGTGATATACCTGTTACTATGTTAGATGAAACTGAAATAATAATCAATGAAGATACACTAAAAGCACTTGACATGCAAAAGCTATCAGCAGATAATATAAAGTATATAAAGTCAGATAAAAATGCAAAATCTGCAGAGTAAAATGTAGTAAATTCAAAAAAGTAGGTAATATGAAAACTTTATATAGTAAGTACTCTTATCCACCCTAACCCTTTGAAAATTGTACTTATTGTAGCAATTTATTGCATATAAAGTTATTCATTTTCCATAAAAGTCGTCTATTTTGACGACAGATTATGAAAGTTGTATAACTTTCTAATCATTATTTGAGCTGTCTAAATAGAAATTTAAATTTCTTAGACAGCTTTTTTTTATAAATTTTAATAGCTACAGCTCTATCTTAATCCATATTTTCCTTTAATTAAATATTTTTTCACAAAAATTCCATTTAATTTACAAGTTTAGGATAACGTTTTTTTCAATTGATGTATTCTCTTTTAAAAATTCTATGTATATACTATGTAGTATCTTAATTAAATTTAGCAGTTGACTTTTATTATTGTATAATTTATAATTTATAACAAGTCAAGAATACATATAATTTTCTGACTAATTAAAATATTAAAAGGGAGAGATAATTATGAATACTTTATTAAACAATAAAAAATATTATTATTACTATAGCCACTATTTCTAGGGTTTGTACCTACGTTTTAACATAGATACAGACCCCTTAAGACTAGCAAAACTTTGGGATTGTATCTATGTAGGCTATATTGTTTATAGAGTTTTCATTTAACTATATAAGAGCCACATAGATTATACTATGTGGCTTATTCGTGTTTTTACCACATAGTTGTGTATACTATGTGGTTTTTTTATATACAAAATTAGCAAATAATTAAAATTATAAAAATATTTTCAAAGGAGTGTTTTATTTATGTCAGGTATTATATCTGTAATGACGCAAAGTTTAATTTTATCAATCA
>NZ_JAGWDA010000044.1:0-1410 GCF_020657875.1 Clostridioides sp. ZZV14-6150
TGATAACTTTTTAAAATTATCGAAGTTGATAGCTTCTAATCTATCAAACCTTTTTAACTGGTCAAGTTATTAAGGGTGCAGGGCGGATGCCTTGGCACTAGGAGCCGATGAAGGACGCGATAAGCTGCGATAAGCTTCGGGGAGTTGCACGTAAACTTTGATCCGAAGATTTCCGAATGAGGAAACTCACTTAGAGTAATGTCTAAGTATCATTAAGTGAATACATAGCTTAATGAGGGGAACTCAGGGAACTGAAACATCTAAGTACCTGAAGGAAGAGAAAGAAATTCGATTCCGTAAGTAGCGGCGAGCGAACGCGGAATAGCCCAAACCAATAAAGTTTTCTTTATTGGGGTTGCGGACATATCTTAAACGAAGAGGTATCGTAATTGAAGAGGTTTGGAAAGACCCACCACAGAAGGTAATAGTCCTGTATGTCAAACGAGAAAACTTCAGATATGATCCAGAGTACCACGGGACACGTGAAACCCTGTGGGAAGCAGGAGGGACCACCCTCCAAGGCTAAATACTACCTAGTGACCGATAGCGTATAGTACCGTGAGGGAAAGGTGAAAAGAACCCCGGGAGGGGAGTGAAATAGAACCTGAAACCCTGCACTTACAAGCTGTGGAAGCACATTTCTTGTGTGACCGCGTACTTTTTGTAGAACGGGCCAACGAGTTACGTTAAGTAGCAAGGTTAAGCACTTAAGGTGTGGAGCCGTAGCGAAAGCGAGTTTTAACTGAGCGTTCAGTTACTTGACGTAGACCCGAAACCGGGCGACCTACCCATGAGCAGGATGAAGCGAAAGTAAAATTTCGTGGAGGTCCGAACCCACGAGCGTTGAAAAGCTCGGGGATGACTTGTGGGTAGCGGTGAAATTCCAATCGAGCCCGGAGATAGCTGGTTCTCCCCGAAATAGCTTTAGGGCTAGCCTCAAGGTGAGAGATACGGAGGTAGAGCACTGAATGTCCTAGGGGGTATTGCACCTACCGAAGACTATCAAACTCCGAATGCCGTCATCTTATACTTGGGAGTCAGACTGTGGGTGATAAGATTCATAGTCGAAAGGGCAACAGCCCAGATCGTCAGCTAAGGTCCCTAAATGTAAGTTAAGTGGTAAAGGATGTGGGATTGCACAGACAACCAGGATGTTGGCTTAGAAGCAGCCACTCATTCAAAGAGTGCGTAATAGCTCACTGGTCGAGTGATCCTGCGCCGAAGATTTCCGGGGCTAAAACTTACTACCGAAGCTACGGCATCAGTAATGATGGGTAGGGGAGCTTCCCATACGGGTTGAAGCATGACCGTAAGGACATGTGGACAGTATGGGAGTGAGAATGTTGGCATGAGTAGCGAGATGTGGGTGAGAATCCCACAGGCCGTAAACCCAAGGTTTCCAGGGGAAGG
>NZ_JAGWDA010000045.1:0-1157 GCF_020657875.1 Clostridioides sp. ZZV14-6150
GGTGGCCGCAGAGAATAGGCCCAAGCGACTGTTTACCAAAAACATAGGTTTCTGCTAAGTCGCAAGACGATGTATAGGAGCTGACGCCTGCCCGGTGCTGGAAGGTTAAGGGGATCTGTTAGAGCAATCGAAGCAGTGAACTTAAGCCCCAGTAAACGGCGGCCGTAACTATAACGGTCCTAAGGTAGCGAAATTCCTTGTCGGGTAAGTTCCGACCCGCACGAAAGGCGTAACGATTTGGGCACTGTCTCAACAACAGACTCGGTGAAATTGTAATTCCGGTGAAGATGCCGGATACCTGCGACAGGACGGAAAGACCCCATGGAGCTTTACTGTAGCTTGACATTGGGTCTTGGTACTACATGTACAGGATAGGTGGGAGGCTTTGAAACCAGGACGCCAGTTTTGGCGGAGCCATCCTTGGGATACCACCCTTGTAGTACTGGGACTCTAACCATAGGCCATGAATCTGGTCTTGGGACACTGTCAGGTGGGCAGTTTGACTGGGGCGGTCGCCTCCCAAAAGGTAACGGAGGCGCTCAAAGGTTCTCTCAGTACGGTCGGAAATCGTACGTAGAGTGTAAAGGCAAAAGAGAGCTTGATTGCAAGACATACAGGTCGAGCAAGGATGAAAATCGGACTTAGTGATCCGGTGGTTCTGCGTGGAAGGGCCATCGCTCAACGGATAAAAGCTACCCTGGGGATAACAGGCTTATCTCCCCCAAGAGTCCACATCGACGGGGAGGTTTGGCACCTCGATGTCGGCTCATCACATCCTGGGGCTGTAGTAGGTCCCAAGGGTTGGGCTGTTCGCCCATTAAAGTGGTACGCGAGCTGGGTTCAGAACGTCGTGAGACAGTTCGGTCCCTATCCGTCGCAGGCGTAGGAAATTTGAGGAGACCTGTCCTTAGTACGAGAGGACCGGGATGGACGTACCTCTGGTGTACCAGTTGTTCTGCCAAGGGCATGGCTGGGTAGCTATGTACGGAATGGATAAGCGCTGAAAGCATCTAAGCGCGAAGCCAACTTCAAGATAAGATTTCCCACCGCAAGGGTAAGACCCCAGAAAGACTATCTGGTTGATAGGTCGAAGGTGTAAGTGCAGCAATGTATTTAGCTTATCGATACTAATAGGTCGAGGACTTGACCAATATTTA
>NZ_JAGWDA010000046.1:0-956 GCF_020657875.1 Clostridioides sp. ZZV14-6150
CCTTATATTTAATATAGTCTTTAATGCGACCATACTCCATTTGAGATATTTTTTGTCTATTAATTCTATTTAATCTTTTCTTCTTTTTTGTATTTTTCTCAATTCCTTTTATATCTCCTAAAACTATTTCACATACTTGTTGCTCTACACAAAAGTTTATAAACTTTCTAGTTGTTTGGTGGTATAAATTTATTAATTGGTTATCTGTTTTAGTTCTAATAGTGTTTTTTAATTTCCATAATCTCTTATATTGTCTACTACCTTTTTTACATCTACTTAATCTTTTAGAGATATAAGCATATATCTTATTTCTAAATTGCTTAATACTTCTACCTTCTCTATTAGATATTATAAGTCCGATACCTTCATTAGTTATACTAGCTATCGAATGTATTTCTCCTAAGTCTACACCTACGGTGTTGTTACCTTTCGGTGTTGGATTAATGATTCCATCATCAAATGTATAATACAAATAATATCCGTTTCGCCATACTATTTCAGCAGTCTTTATATTTTCAATATTAAAATCTAACTCTAAATAGATACCTTTTGACATTGATAACTTTAAGTTACCTTTAGCATTGATATTTATTGCACTAGCTTTGAATGGTATTATATAAAATTTCTTGGTTTTATATGGATACTTTGCCTTGGTATTATCTTTCTTTCTTAACTCTGAAATAGTTTTTCTATTAGCATCAAATTTATCTGATATTGCTTGTATAGTTTGACTATGTAGATTGTATTTACCTTTGATTATCTTTTGTATATCATTCTTTTTTATCCATTGTTTATGTTCAAAATAGTATTCTTTGGATAAGCTAACTATATGATTTCAACAATTAGCACTCTCTATTTGTTTTTCCCTTACTAATTCAAATTGTGTTCTAGTTAGGTTTAATTTTACTCTATGAGTTTTTATCATTTTTTCTTACTCCTAACTTGTTGATTCTCTA
>NZ_JAGWDA010000048.1:0-658 GCF_020657875.1 Clostridioides sp. ZZV14-6150
TTTTCAATATCTTCATCCTCTCTAATCTTTTTCTTGTATTTTCTTAATCTATTATTCCTTTAGAATTGGCATATTGTTTAAGAAATTCAACTTGATTTTTTAAATCATCTTTTTGATTAGAGGTTGAAACCCTTGTATAAATAACTATTTTTCTATTATCTGTTTCTTTACGTATTCCTGTATATTCTAGATATTGTTCATAAGTTTTAAATATATTTCTATTTTCTAAGTACAACTCCTTAAAATGTGTACAATTAAATTGTTTTGTATTTTTAGTATTTATATAAATTTTCAAAATTTATTTACATTCATAAATTGCTCGTCCTTGCTCGTAGATATTATTTCCATAACTATCTATAGCTACTGTAAGTTTAAGGTCTTCTACTACAATCTTTCTTATAGCTTCAGCACCTAAGTCTTCATATGCAATAATTTCACATGATTTTATCGAATTTGAAATGTATGCACCAGCTCCTCCTATTGCTGCAAGATAAACTGCTCCATACTTCTCCATGCCTTGTATAACTTCTTCACTTCTTTTTCCTTTACCTATCCTGAACCTCCCATGACTAAAGTCACATGGTTCCTGCTTCATAGAATTTTGCATACTAAAATATGTCTTACCAATTCTCCACAGGCTATCCCCGTAGTCCCTACG
>NZ_JAGWDA010000049.1:0-646 GCF_020657875.1 Clostridioides sp. ZZV14-6150
AGTATCGCAACGAATATATTTTCTGTAACAAGATTATGATTAACTGTAAGTTTAAAATATTCTCCATCAGCAATCCAGTCGGATTCAACATAAGATTTACTGAAAGCTACATTGGTTGCAGCAGAAGTCATTTCTGCTATTTTCTCATATACCTTATCAAAATCATATGTAAATCTTTCTTTTAATGTATTTTTTTGAGTTCCATCGTAAGCTTCTCTTGTTTGTATTATTTCTCCTGTTGTATTTGTACTTTCCAACTCTTCAAATCTTTGTTCAAATTCAGTTAATTTATTAGATACAGTTGTTGTCATATCCGTTTTAGCAATATTCACTTCAACAATCTTATTGTCAACTTCAACTATTTTAGTATCTACTTCATTTATCTTATTATTAGTTTCAACTATTTTATCATCAATTTGCTTTTGTTGTTCTTTTAATTTATTATCTAGTGTTGTATCTACCTCATTAAATTTTTCATCAGTTTTATCAATTAATTCTTTTTCCATTCTTTTTATAGAATTTTGTCTATCTATTTCTTGTGTTTCTCTTACTTCTTCACTTTCTTTTCTTACTAACTCATTAGCTTCTCTTGCTTCTTCACTGGTTTTTCTTACCTCTTCACTTTCTTTTCTTACTAACTCATTAG
>NZ_JAGWDA010000050.1:0-616 GCF_020657875.1 Clostridioides sp. ZZV14-6150
ACTACCACTATAAATATTATCTTGTGAGTCTACACATACTGAATGCGAACTATTTGTATGTCCTGTAAATTTCCATATTTCTGCTCCATTTGATGATATCTTTCTCACTGTATTGTCACTACTACCACTATAAATATTATCTTGTGAATCTACACATACTGAATACACAATATCTGTATGTCCTGTAAAACTCCATATTTCAGTACTTGATGATATTTTTCTTACAGTTTTATCGTAACCACCACTAATAATATTATTTTGTGAGTCTGCATGTACACATCTGACACTACTTGAATTACCAGTAAACTTCCATATTTCATTTCCATCTGTTGATATTTTTCTTACAGTTTTATCTGCACCACCACTATAAATATTATCTTGTGGGTCTACACATACTGAATACACACTACTTGAATTACCAGTAAACTTCCATATTTCATTTCCATCTGTTGATATTTTTCTCACTGTATTATCACTACTGCCACTTATTATGTTATTTTGTGAATCTATTGTTACTGAAAGTACATAGAGAGTATGACCTGTAAACTGCCATATTTCTTCAACATCATCATGCATATCAGGTATTTGTTTTATATTACTAATATTACTTGCCATA
>NZ_JAGWDA010000051.1:0-606 GCF_020657875.1 Clostridioides sp. ZZV14-6150
TGATTGTGTGCCGGGGTCTCCGGCGTGGTGTTCGGGTGTGTCTGAGAGCTGGATCCGGCATGTCCGGCAGATGATTCCGGAGTGTCCGCCAAGTGGTTCTGGCATACCCGGCAGGTGATTTTGGCGTGTCAGGTAGGTGGTTCCGGCGAGTCGAGCAGGTGGTTCCGGCGTGCTCAGCAGGTGGTTCAGGCGGGTCTGGCAGGTGGTTTCCGTCTGTTCGGGGTGTGGTTCCAGCATCTCATGCACATGGTTCTGGCACGTCTGAGATGTGGTTCCGGCCGGCCCGACAGGTGTTTCCGCAGTGTCCGCCAAGTGGTACTGGCGTAGTTGGCAGGTGATTTTGGCATGACCGGCAGGTGGTTCCAGCAAGCCCGGCAGGTGATTCCGAAGTGTTCACCAACTGGTTGTGGCGTAGCCGGCAGGTGATTTTTGCGTGTCCGGCAGGTGGTTCTGGCGAGTCGAGCAGGTGGTTCCGGCGTGCTCGGCTGGTGCTTCCGGGGTCATGGGCTTTCTCTTATTCCATACTCCGTGCCCACGAGACTAATTCGAACGTCGTTTGCAGTTTTCTGCTTTTACACAAATATACAACCTAGATATATGATAGGA
>NZ_JAGWDA010000052.1:0-551 GCF_020657875.1 Clostridioides sp. ZZV14-6150
AGTGAGAATGTTGGCATGAGTAGCGAGATGTGGGTGAGAATCCCACAGGCCGTAAACCCAAGGTTTCCAGGGGAAGGTTCGTCCGCCCTGGGTTAGTCGGGACCTAAGCTGAGGCCGAAAGGCGTAGGTGATGGACAACAGGTTGATATTCCTGTACTACCGATAACCGTTTGAGAGATGGGATGACACAGTAGGATAAGCTAAGCACACTGTTGGTTATGTGTGCCCAAGCATTGAGGCAGTCAGAGTAGGTAAATCCGCTTTGACAATGCTGGGATGTGATGGGGAGCGAAATTTAGTAGCGAAGTAGCTGATTTCACACTGTCAAGAAAAGTCTCTATCGAGGTTAAAGGTACCCGTACCGCAAACCGACACAGGTGGGTGAGGAGAGTATCCTAAGGCCCGCGAGAGAACTGTTGTTAAGGAACTCGGCAAAATGACCCCGTAACTTAGGGATAAGGGGTGCCACCATACGGTGGCCGCAGAGAATAGGCCCAAGCGACTGTTTACCAAAAACATAGGTTTCTGCTAAGTCGCAAGACGATGTATAG
>NZ_JAGWDA010000053.1:0-515 GCF_020657875.1 Clostridioides sp. ZZV14-6150
GAGTGTATTAGCTAGTCAGGGTTTGTCTCTATTCTCAAAACCAGGATGGTCTATATCCATGCTTTTTCTACCTTAATTTTATGGAAAATTCAAGATAGCTATTTAGATTGGCAGTCAAGAAATATTATTCCTTCTATGCTATTCTCTTGCATAATATAGTCTGCCTGAAGAAACAAAAATATCCTAGAAACTCTTTTAAGAAGAGTCAGAGATCTGAAAGGAATAGCTTCTGGTCTAAAAGTTTTTCTTGATGTAGAGGAGAATATATATACATACACATCACCATGTCTCCTGTCCATTTTGATTCAGATAGCTGCAAAACAGCTACATCTTATGACTATTTTCAGCTACGGTACACTCTAGCACACTTTAGCTGTCCACTTTGCTTCATATTTAATTCATTCAAGATACATTCAATAAGTATTTCTCATGTACTACTACATGCTTGGCAATTATTCTTGGTGTTGAATATACAATGGTAAACAAAATGAAAAAGGTAATAAGTACTAGTGAAG
>NZ_JAGWDA010000054.1:0-503 GCF_020657875.1 Clostridioides sp. ZZV14-6150
GATTGAAAAAGTTCATTAACTGCACCCGTTAGATTTTTAGCATTTGTGCTTAATTCGTTTACGCCTATCTTTGCATCAATTTTAACACTAGAATAAGTGCTATCTAGTGTTGTTATATTATCATTTATTGTAGCGTTTATAACTTCTTTATTTGTATTGCCATTTACAACAGTTACTTTTACATCTATAGCTAATTCATTAAAAATATCTATTGTATTGTTATCTATAATAGTATAAGAATTAGTCATACTTTTCTTAGTTGCTTCATCCAATATTGCAACAAATATATTTTCAGTAACTAGATTATGATTAATTGTAAGTTTAAAGTATTCTCCATCAACAACCCAGTCAGATTCAACATAAGATTTACTAAAGGCTACATTTGTTGCAGCAGAAGTCATCTCTGCTATTTTCTCATATACCTTATCAAAATCATAAGTTAATCTATCCTTTAAAGTGTCCTTTACAGTTCCATCAATAGTTTCTCTAGCTTGCATTAACTC
>NZ_JAGWDA010000055.1:0-500 GCF_020657875.1 Clostridioides sp. ZZV14-6150
TTATACTCAAGTAACCTTCTAAATTCATACCAACTAACTTCACTTATTGCACCTGCTAATTTATGATTCTTAATCATATTACTCACTTTCAAATCTTCTAAACAAATTATTTGGTTTTCTCTAATTAGCTTAGTTGATATTTGATGTAGGTAATCTCTTCTTTGATTAGTTATTCTTTCATGTATCTTAGCTACTTTAATTCTTTGCTTATTCCAATTATTACTGAACTTCTTCATCTTTGATAATCTTCTTTGTTCCAATTTCAATCTATAGTTAGCTTTTCTTAACCATTTAGGATTGTTAAATATGCTTCCATTAGAACATATTGCAAAATCTTTTAAGCCTAAATCTATGCCAATATACTTATTAGATTCTTCTAATTGTTTTATGTCAACCTCACAACACATACTAACAAAATATTTACTTGTAGGTGTTTTTGATACAGTAGCATTTAATATTCTACCATTTATATTTTGAGTCACTTTAGCCTTAACCCATTT
>NZ_JAGWDA010000056.1:0-499 GCF_020657875.1 Clostridioides sp. ZZV14-6150
CTTATACCTCTTTTTATCCCTTCATCTACAGAATTAAAAGACATCCCTTTCATACCAAAGAAATTATTTTTATTTTTACAAAGTGAGGAACTACCATTAGCAGTTTCATGTATAGAAATAGCAGCCATTAAAGCTGCATTGACCTTGTAAGCATTAGAATATTTAACAAATATATTTCCTGTATTTGATAATTTACCTTTAAATACTTTATTCAATTTATTTATCATGTCATTATCTTCTTTACTTGTAGTACTTTGTACAGGACCATTTTTCTTTTCATCTTTATTATTAGTATTTCCACTACTATAACTTGATGAAGAATAAGAAGCAAATTCGTCTCCATCAACAAGAGTTAAATCCATAAAATGTGAATTATTTTCAAATGTATGTTTTACTTTCTCAACTAACATATAATTTTGTAACTCAATATCTCCTAAATCTAAAAAAACAGGTATTAAACAACCTGCTCTAACTCTAATGTCACCAAGCACATTTTTTA
>NZ_JAGWDA010000057.1:0-493 GCF_020657875.1 Clostridioides sp. ZZV14-6150
GATGTTGGGTTAAGTCCCGCAACGAGCGCAACCCTTGTCTTTAGTTGCCATCATTAAGTTGGGCACTCTAGAGAGACTGCCAGGGATAACCTGGAGGAAGGTGGGGATGACGTCAAATCATCATGCCCCTTATGCTTAGGGCTACACACGTGCTACAATGGGTAGTACAGAGGGTTGCCAAGCCGTAAGGTGGAGCTAATCCCTTAAAGCTACTCTCAGTTCGGATTGTAGGCTGAAACTCGCCTACATGAAGCTGGAGTTACTAGTAATCGCAGATCAGAATGCTGCGGTGAATGCGTTCCCGGGTCTTGTACACACCGCCCGTCACACCACGGGAGTTGGAGACGCCCGAAGCCGATTATCTAACCTTTTGGAAGAAGTCGTCGAAGGTGGAATCAATAACTGGGGTGAAGTCGTAACAAGGTAGCCGTATCGGAAGGTGCGGCTGGATCACCTCCTTTCTAAGGAGAATTGCCTACTGTTTAATTTTGAG
>NZ_JAGWDA010000058.1:0-459 GCF_020657875.1 Clostridioides sp. ZZV14-6150
CCTACGGGTGGCAGCAGTGAGGAATATTGGTCAATGGGCGAGAGCCTGAACCAGCCAAGTAGCGTGAAGGATGACTGCCCTATGGGTTGTAAACTTCTTTTATAAGGGAATAAAGTCGGGTGTGGATCCCGTTTGTATGTACCTTATGAATAAGGATCGGCTAACTCCGTGCCAGCAGCCGCGGTAATACGGAGGATCCGAGCGTTATCCGGATTTATTGGGTTTAAAGGGAGCGTAGATGGATGTTTAAGTCAGTTGTGAAAGTTTGCGGCTCAACCGTAAAATTGCAGTTGATACTGGATATCTTGAGTGCAGTTGAGGCAGGCGGAATTCGTGGTGTAGCGGTGAAATGCTTAGATATCACGAAGAACTCCGATTGCGAAGGCAGCCTGCTAAGCTGCAACTGACATTGAGGCTCGAAAGTGTGGGTATCAAACAGGATTAGATACCCTTGTAGTC
>NZ_JAGWDA010000059.1:0-451 GCF_020657875.1 Clostridioides sp. ZZV14-6150
CGCGGCGTTGCTGCATCAGGCTTTCGCCCATTGTGCAATATTCCCCACTGCTGCCTCCCGTAGGAGTTTGGACCGTGTCTCAGTTCCAATGTGGCCGATCACCCTCTCAGGTCGGCTACTGATCGTCGCCTTGGTAAGCCGTTACCTTACCAACTAGCTAATCAGACGCGGGTCCATCCTGTACTGGCTCACCTTTGATATTCAAGAGATGCCTCTCAAATATGTTATCCCGTATTAGCATACCTTTCGGTATGTTATCCGTGTGTACAGGGTAGGTTACCCACGCGTTACTCACCCGTCCGCCGCTCTTTACCGAAGTAAATCGCTCAACTTGCATGTGTTAGGCACGCCGCCAGCGTTCATCCTGAGCCAGGATCAAACTCTCAAATAAAAGTTTATCAGGCTCAGATACTATTGTTATCAAAATATCTGGCTTTATGGTTTGTTTCTT
>NZ_JAGWDA010000060.1:0-442 GCF_020657875.1 Clostridioides sp. ZZV14-6150
TTAACTCTGACAGGGGATTGTTATGCAAACCTCCAAAAATTCTTTTACCTTCTAGTTTTAGATATTCTTTTTCTTTTACTAATACTGTGTAGTGTACATGTTTTCCAACTCTCTGAGATATTAAAAAACCTTTTTTAGTTAATCTTGCTAAAAGTGTAATTGTAGTTGTATGTTTCCAACCATATTTTTTCTCCATTTCATCTGCAACGTCTTTAGATATTACAGTTTTGTATCCCGAATTCCAAATATTTTTCATCAATTTTAATTCCGTATCTGGTAATTTTTTATTCAACATAATATATTCCTTCTTTCTATATAAACAGAGTTATCTTTTTACTATATTTTGAATATTTTTTATAAATCTTTTGTATTATTTCTTTTATGTATAGTTGTAAATATTCGTATGAAAAAGTTATTATCTTTACTTATACACCTTTCTTCT
>NZ_JAGWDA010000061.1:0-440 GCF_020657875.1 Clostridioides sp. ZZV14-6150
CTTGTAGGTGTTTTTGATACAGTAGCATTTAATATTCTACCATTTATATTTTGAGTCACTTTAGCCTTAACCCATTTTAATTTTGGTAGCTTAATTAGATTATCCTTAATAATTATATTATTATTTACACACTTACTTTCAAAACTTCTTTTAGGGTTTCTTTTACTTTTGAACTTTGGAAATCCTTGATTATTGCCCTTTTTAAATTCTCTAAAGAAGTTTTTATATGCACTATCTAAATCATCAATAGTAGCTTGTAAGCTGGTTGAATCAACTTCTTTAAGCCATTCATATTCTTTTTTAAGTGATGGAAGTTTTTTAATTAAATCATACTTTGAATGTGATTTACCTTCTTTTTCATAGCTTTCTTTTTGAAGTGCTAACATATGATTATACACAAATCTTGAACATCCAAAAGATTTTTCTATTATTTCTTTTTG
>NZ_JAGWDA010000062.1:0-440 GCF_020657875.1 Clostridioides sp. ZZV14-6150
GACTACCAGGGTATCTAATCCTGTTTGCTCCCCACGCTTTCGAGCCTCAGTGTCAGTTACAGTCCAGCAAGCCGCCTTCGCCACTGGTGTTCCTCCTAATATCTACGCATTTCACCGCTACACTAGGAATTCCACTTGCCTCTCCTGCACTCCAGCTCCACAGTTTCAAAAGCAGTCCCGGGGTTGAGCCCCGGGCTTTCACTTCTGACTTGTGATGCCACCTACACTCCCTTTACACCCAGTAAATCCGGATAACGCTTGCGCCATACGTATTACCGCGGCTGCTGGCACGTATTTAGCCGGAGCTTCTTAGTCAGGTACCGTCACTATCTTCCCTGCTGATAGAGCTTTACATAACGAATTACTTCTTCACTCACGCGGCGTCGCTGCATCAGAGTTTCCTCCATTGTGCAATATTCCCCACTGCAGCCTCCCGTAGG
>NZ_JAGWDA010000063.1:0-439 GCF_020657875.1 Clostridioides sp. ZZV14-6150
TTATTTTTAAACTTTCATATTTTCTTGAAAGTTTTCTTTGTTCTCTTTTTAATTTCTTCTCAACTTTCTTAACTGTAAAAGTTTTATTTATATTTTTAAACTTCTTTTTATCTGAACATATTGCAAAATCTTTAATTCCTAAGTCAATACCTATTCCTTCATTAGTACATTTAGATACTCGAATATCATTTTCCTCAACTAATATAGATACATAGTATCTACTAGATTTTTGACTTACTGTACCACTCTTAACTATTGAATTTATTGGTATATATCCGAATTCTTTTAATCTTACCCACCCAAGAGTAGGTATTTTAACTCTATGCCTTTCAATAGCCCAATCAGTCTTATTATTCTTAGGAAAATATGCTTTTACATCTTGATTTTTCTCTTTCTTGAACTTAGGAAAGCCTTTAGCACCTTTAAAAAAGTCTTTAAA
>NZ_JAGWDA010000064.1:0-437 GCF_020657875.1 Clostridioides sp. ZZV14-6150
AAATACGACAACCATGAATCTTTTCCCCACCCCCCCCACATGCACCCCCCCACCAAACCCCCCCCACCCGCCCGCCCCTCCCCCACCCCCCACACACTCTTACCCCCCCCCCCGCCACCACGCGCCCCCCCCCCCCCGCCCCGCTCTCCGCCCTCTCCCCTCCCCACCCCCCCCCGCCCACCACCCCACCCCTCCACCCCCCCCCCCCCCCCCCCCCCCCCCCCCCCCCCCACCCCCCCCCCCCCCCCCCCCCCCCCACCCCCCCCCCCCCCCCCCCCCCCCCCCCCCCCCCCCACCCCCACCCCCCCCCCCCCCCCCCCCCCAAACCAAAACCCACACAAACACACAACACAAACACCACACACACACCAACCAACACACCAAAACACAAAAAAAAACAAAAAACACCAACAAAAAAACACAAAAACCACCCACAA
>NZ_JAGWDA010000065.1:0-416 GCF_020657875.1 Clostridioides sp. ZZV14-6150
TACCTCCTCTTTCACTTTCACTGTTTACAGATGGTTTTGGATGTTTAGCTATCCCCTGAGCTTTGCTGACACCAGGAAGAAAATGGGGTACTGACTAGCTCCAATTCACACCACCTTATTCAGTCTCATTGATGTCAGGAGAGAGTATAGGCACAGCTCTTCAATGAGATCCACTGACGCTGGGTGAGGATTAAGCAGATTGGATACTAGCTTTGCCTCATGCTGCCTTGTTAACTGTCTTTGCTGACAAGTGAGAGTAGATGCTCCGATTGATGCTGAGCTCTATTGCCACTACTTTTGCAGAAAAATCTTCACCACCCAGCTGCTTCCATTGAATGAGAGATGGAAGATCAGCTCCACTCAGTTTCACTGATACTGCCCCAGCAAAAGAGTCAAAGAGCCCCCTGATTTCAATG
>NZ_JAGWDA010000066.1:0-413 GCF_020657875.1 Clostridioides sp. ZZV14-6150
CCAGATAATAGCGTTCTTCATGCTCATGTCAATACGTGCCACCAACATCCCATGTTCCCTCAAACAAACTGCCTCCACAAATTTTCAGGTTATCTCCTGGTCCCTTCCCTTTCTTAATGATTATCACTGTTTTACAATTCCTTTCTTTTTTGTGTAAATGTTTGATCCACTTGGCATTTACGTACAAGGATTGAGGTTTTTTAAAATTTTCTTTTACACATAGGCTAATTTTCACAAACAATATGTTGAACAAAACATTATTTTCCTTCACTAATGTGAACAAGCTCAAACTTATATTCAAATTTCTCTTTTCACCACACATTTGTGGAAGTCATCTAGAGTTACTTTATTCGGTCACCTAGATTGTCATTCTCTTCTTCTTTTCCCCCAAGGTTTGTCAGCCTTTCGTGCCC
>NZ_JAGWDA010000067.1:0-413 GCF_020657875.1 Clostridioides sp. ZZV14-6150
ATTTACGGATGTTAATATATTATTGGCATATTTTCTATGTCATAAAACAATTATTTTTAGCCCAAACATATGCAATTGGTAGAAATACTCAGCAAGGAGAATTGTCGCCAGCCAGGGCTGGAGCTGACAGGGAATGTGGCAAAGCAGGGAAATCCTCCGGTACGTTTCTGTGTGTCCAGGCAATATTTTTCCTGAGACTTCGGGGGTGAAATCATGCGAGTCACTCCACCTTTCTTAGCCCAGTACATTGGCTTGCAAAGGCTGTGATGGGGTATGTCGTGGTGTTAGAGTAATATTCTTCACGATGATGAGGCCTCTGCACAAATGTGAAATATCCTCACTTTGACTCGTTTGGTCATTTCATAATCTTGAGGTGAAAGGACCGAGAATTTTATTTACAAATACGCACATAT
>NZ_JAGWDA010000068.1:0-412 GCF_020657875.1 Clostridioides sp. ZZV14-6150
ATAGAAGGACAAGTTCCTAAACTTGGGTCTTGAAAAACTCTACTTACTATTTGAGTTCTTCTATGTTCAGCTAAATTTGTTATATTAGTATTATCTAAAGTGATTTCACCAGAGGATTCTTTCAATAATCCAGATATTATATTTAATAAAGTAGATTTACCAGTTCCATTACTACCTATGATACTTACAAATTCACCATCTTCTATATTAAGTGATAAATTTTCAAATATAGTGTTGGGTTGACCATATGGATTTGGGAAACTCTTTGAAATATTTTTAATTTGTAACATCTATAACACCTCTTTTTTCAGATTTATTTTTGGTACTAGCTTTGCACTTGTTTTTTTTTAGTGAGATATTTAAGTTACCAGTAGCTAAGAAAGCTATTATAACTATGGCAGTTATCAGTTTT
>NZ_JAGWDA010000069.1:0-411 GCF_020657875.1 Clostridioides sp. ZZV14-6150
ATTGTGTTCTAGTTAGGTTTAATTTTACTCTATGAGTTTTTATCATTTTTTCTTACTCCTAACTTGTTGATTCTCTACGTATTGTTTAACTACTTCTAAACTTACAGAGCCAACAGTTCCTACGAAATAACTATTAGTCCACATACTAGGCATACTAGACTTTAAATGTTGGAAATTTTCTCTTAATACTCTTGAACTAAAACCTTTTAAACCTTTTACTACTTTATGGATTCCAAATTGTGGGTCACATGATATTAATAAATGCACATGGTCTTTGTTTATTTCCATTTCTATTATTTCTGCTCCAAGTTCATCTGCTTTATATGGTATTATCTCCTTTAACATCTTTTCTACTTCGCCAACTAAAACAGGTTTACGATACTTAGGACAAAATATTATATGATATTTACA
>NZ_JAGWDA010000070.1:0-408 GCF_020657875.1 Clostridioides sp. ZZV14-6150
CCATAGTAGGGCCTGCCCCTCGGGAACAGATAGAAGACAACCCATCCTGCTTGACCTGGCTTAGCTCAATCCAGCTCTGCCACCTTTCCCTCCCCATAGAATCTCTCTACCCAGCCTGCCATTTCTCTAGGGCCTACAAAGCATAGGGAACTTGGGGGCGATGTGGTCAGCTGCTTCCATGCCCTTCTTGCTTTATACTTAAGAATTCTCAGTGAATTTAATGTTGCATACTGCCAGTACTTTTCCAAAAATAAGCCAGTGCTGTCTTATTTCGAGGCCTGTATCAAGCACTTTCAAGTATATATAATAGTTGAATTTTCAGCACACAGGGCTGCTGTATGTTGCTTAATATGTGGCCAAATCTAGGCACTCTACAAATTGAGGTTACTGTAGTCCTTACCATTAGGA
>NZ_JAGWDA010000071.1:0-405 GCF_020657875.1 Clostridioides sp. ZZV14-6150
GAGCAGGGTCATATCAGAATTTGTGCAGCATGATGCTAAATGCAATTTGGGGGCCCACTTTAAGAAAAAGAATACAAATTAGGTAGGAAAATGAACATCTACTTCAACAGATAAATAAATCACAACAAAGACAAATACCACAAAATCCGGAAAAAAATAACGTTTTAAATTAGTTAACTTCCAGAAACATCTCTATAATACTTTTTTCCTACATGTTTTGGCTGCATAGACTTAGATCACTCTTTATATAATAATAATTCTGTAATATTTTCTCCAGGGAGGATATTTTCTACAGAAAAGGTATAAAGATAATTCAGTTTTTTCTCTAGAATAGTTAGAATTCCTCTAGAATGGTTTTTATTATTGGTTGCTTAGAAAAGTGTCAGCCTATTCTTACCGGTGATG
>NZ_JAGWDA010000072.1:0-402 GCF_020657875.1 Clostridioides sp. ZZV14-6150
ACAGTTAGACTGTCCTGGTTCTATCACGTAATAGTTTTATCACCTCTGTCTCACCTCTCTGTGCCCCAATTTCCTCATTTTTTAAGGGGAGGATAAAAGAACCTACCTCATGGGTAGTCATAAAGATTATATGTGTCTGTATGTGTAATGTGCTTAGAAAAGTATCTAGCATGTAGTAAACTTTCTGTACAAGTTTGGCATTATTACTGTGCTATACCCAGGCTTAAAATCTTCTTTACCCCGCATCTTCCCAACCCTGCACCCAACCATGGCTTCCCATTACCTAAAAGATTCTTAAAGTTTTAAATCCTTGGGCTACAAATGGTTTAGAAGTCCCTTTCAGATCTATCCATACTCTGCCTTTCCAGCCATATCTCCCACCTTTTTCTTATTTATGACCTC
>NZ_JAGWDA010000073.1:0-399 GCF_020657875.1 Clostridioides sp. ZZV14-6150
AGGTCGAGGACTTGACCAATATTTATTTGATGTTCATTAATTAAAATATATATGCAGTTTTTAGAGTGTTAACTCTATGTAAAGTACTAACTTCAATTAATGGAAGATATTTAATAAAAAACTATTATTATTTAGTACTTTAAAAGTATTGACATTTAAAAATAAAGATGTTAATATAATATTTGTCTTATAAATAGGCAATATGTGGTTATAATAGCAAAGAGGATACACCTGTTCCCATTCCGAACACAGAAGTTAAGCTCTTTAGCGCTAATGGTACTTGGTGGGAAACTGCCTGGGAGAGTAGGACATAGCCACGTAAATGTTCCAAGGTAGCTCAACGGTGGAGCAACCGGCTGTTAACCGGTAGGCTGTGGGTTCGAGCCCCACCCTTGGAGC
>NZ_JAGWDA010000074.1:0-398 GCF_020657875.1 Clostridioides sp. ZZV14-6150
GTAATTCAATATTAAATTATTCAAAATTGACTGAAAATTTTGTATATACAATATGACCCTCATGAAGAAAAAGTAAGTTTAGTTTTTGACACTATGTAGGTAAGTTTTCAAAGTTGGCAAGTCTTTACTAACTTGAGGAACTCAAAATTTTATTGAATACACTTTCTCTTAGATTTTACTCCACTCTACCTCATGCTATTTTTACTTTGTATTTTACTTTTTAGACACATTATCTGTGATGTTTGTCCATTGGTTTGTCAGTTTTTATTCATAAACTTTACCGTCTCTTGTGGCATTATTTATATGTTTATCTCACAAGTTAAGTGCTCTTACAGCAAACCACTGGATTTGAAAGGAGTTGAAAAGCATTTTTGTAATTTCCTAGCATTTATAAATAC
>NZ_JAGWDA010000075.1:0-395 GCF_020657875.1 Clostridioides sp. ZZV14-6150
CATGACCAGTTATACTAGAACCAGGTTTTCCATTTGAACCATATGCAATCCTATATTTTCCCCACATACCATATAATATTAAATCTTCTTTACCTATTACAATATTTTCTTCTTCATCAGATTTTATTACAGGAATTTGAGCTTTTTCTATATTAGAAGTCCAACCTAAAAATTTGTCTTTATCTTCCTCTCCGCCTAATGGATTATTTTCACTATTTTTTAATACAATAACTGTATCACCTTCAACATATCTATTTGCATCAACAGGCACTTCACCTGTTCTATTTAAAGGATATTCTTCTGGTGGGAAATTGGCACTATAAGTAACATATCTATATTTTTTCCAAACTGCATATAAATGTAAGCCATCTGATTGTACATGCTCGTTTTCTATA
>NZ_JAGWDA010000076.1:0-392 GCF_020657875.1 Clostridioides sp. ZZV14-6150
GATATGGAGAAAAGGGAGAGGAGAGCATGGTTCATGATTCTAAGTAGAGAAAGCTTCCCCATTAGTAAAATGTGGCCCGGTGAAGGTCACGGGCTTTGGCTCCTTCTTTTTTGAGGGAAATTAGGAAGGGAGTGGGCTGAGGTGGGCCTAGCATGGACACAGGGCTGGAGTGTATGCCCTGCTCTAAAGAGAACAGTGGTTGCGAGTGTGGCCCTGGAGAGCACAGCTCTGCTACCAACTAGCTCTGTGAACTTGGACGAGTTATTTCACCTCATTTCTCAGCATCTTCATCCATAAAACGTAGGTAAGTGCAGTAGTGAGGATTAATTGAGAGAGGCATGTATATTGTTCAGCAAATGTTATTTTGTTAAGTTCTGTCTCCTAGCTATACT
>NZ_JAGWDA010000077.1:0-392 GCF_020657875.1 Clostridioides sp. ZZV14-6150
CCTGTGGGTGGGGGAGGACGTGAGGGGAGATGATAGGGCAACTGAGTCAGGTCCAGACTGTGGCGAGTCTTGTGGTTCAGGGAGTGGGATATTCATTCGCTGCTTTTAATCTCCAGGTGGTGGCCTGTCCAGAATGTGACAGCCATGGGAAGAAACGATCAGGTTCCTTGGTGGCATTGTGGACCCCACAGCTTCTTGTCTTGGCTACATGCTCCTTTAAGTGAGGAAAGATGTCATTCTAGGCCCATCATTCCATCTGATCACCTCTGTGCCTCCTTTAAGGACAGGTAAACTGTGGCCCTGCCCAGCTCTCTGTCCCCTCCCCTTCCACCAGGCGCAGTAACAATCTCCTTCCTCTCCACGCTGACAATCACTCTGTACCTGTTTCTACT
>NZ_JAGWDA010000078.1:0-391 GCF_020657875.1 Clostridioides sp. ZZV14-6150
CTGGAATATTGCAAACAAAATGTGCCCTTTGAACAAGGAACACTAAATTGTATAAAAATATCGGCAGCTCACTCAAAAGGAACAATTCTTATCTGTGGTGGATACGACTCATTCATTGAGGAATTTGTTTTACAAGTTAGCCCATTAGCCTCAAAAGGCTATACCGTAATTTTATTTGACGGTCCGGGGCAAGGCGATTGCATACGTGAAAACCTGTTCTTCCGCTATGATTTTGAAAAACCGACTTCTGCTGTTATTGACTTTTATCACCTAAATTGCTGTGCAATGGTTGGCATTTCATGGGGAGGATATTTTGCACTTCGCAGCGCCGCATATGAGAAAAGGATTATTGCGGCGGTTGCTTATGATGTGATGGATAATGGGCTGGAAG
>NZ_JAGWDA010000079.1:0-388 GCF_020657875.1 Clostridioides sp. ZZV14-6150
AAGATTAAATAGAATTAATAGACAAAAAATATCTCAAATGGAGTATGGTCGCATTAAAGACTATATTAAATATAAGGCTAAAGAGCAAGGTATTGAAGTTAAGCTAGTTAAAGAAAACTACACATCTCAAACTTGCCCAAAGTGTTCTAAAAAACACAAACCAACTGGTAGAACTTATAGTTGTACTTGTGGTTATAAAACTCATAGAGATATAGTTGGTGCATGGAATATTTTAAATAAAAAACATAAATATAATTTAGTTGATTTTAGTATAAACCATAAGCAACCTATTAATTTAAAAGTATCTGCCATATAAGGTAGTAGTGGCGAAGACACCGTCCAAGTAGCTTGGCTTTGTAACCACCTATGATTCTATCGTTTAGATAGT
>NZ_JAGWDA010000080.1:0-386 GCF_020657875.1 Clostridioides sp. ZZV14-6150
GGATTTTTTGTGTGATTATTTTTTTTATAGCATTTCATTCTTATACGCTATTGGAATTTATTTTGCATTTGGAGTAAAGTGATGATATAAAGTGATTTTTGAACAAATAAACAACTTTTTTTAAACAACATTTACTGAATAATTGACTCAACTTGCACAATGATTTGCGAGGTCAACTTTTATTATATCATATCTTTATATATAATAACATCTATTTCTGGGCAACATATATTTTTTCCATTGCTTTGTCTGAATCCTCCTGTACCCCAACACAAAAATATGAAATATTTTTATGTATGTAAAGGCAAGTTAACCTTATTACTTTTTCCCAAAAATTTTCAAGATATGTTTATGTATAATTATATGCATTATGTATGTATGTATTC
>NZ_JAGWDA010000081.1:0-386 GCF_020657875.1 Clostridioides sp. ZZV14-6150
TAGCACCTCTGCTCTCTATGTGGTCACCACCCTCATGCCCTTGTGCCCCCAAACCCATTTGTACAGAAGTTCCTTCATGAGCGTCCTCAAGATCTTTCTTTGCTTCTGTTCCTGCCTCAAAATGTCAGTTCCTCAAAAGCCAGGGCTGTGTTACTAGTTCCCTTTATGTCCTCCCCTCTCCGACACCGAGGGCCGCACATGAAGTTCTTCACAAGGCAGAACCCGGTTAAACGCTCCAACTTCGTGGCTGTGACTGTGTGAGCAGCCAGCGCCTCTGGTAGAAATGCAGAAATGAGCCAAAAATCTAGTTCACTGATCCTTCATCACTTCCCACAACTCCTCACTTGCATAGATAGGCAGAAAGTACGTATGGGTCTAAACACCCC
>NZ_JAGWDA010000082.1:0-386 GCF_020657875.1 Clostridioides sp. ZZV14-6150
GTTTTATCCGTGCTCATCGTTCCCTGAAGGGACCCGATCCTTGTCAATTTCTCGTTGGTGCTTCTGTTATTTCTGTCCATTAGAGGTGAAATCTTGAGAAAGTAATGAGGCGGTTGTTTGAGACTCCAGTGGCACTTTCGTGGTGTGACCGAGCTGACCGTCCTATGGTTCATTTGGGGATGGGGGTCCAGCTTACCTTAGTGCGGTGCTAAGTAACTGAAGTAACTGGATTCTAGAACGTGTTCTGGGTTTGTTGGTAAATTTCATGGCCAAGCTTGCATTAAAATATCCAATGAATTATTAAGACAGAAAACATCAGAGATCATTCAGTGTTGCCAGGCATCAGAGAGCCGTGGGAAGAAGGGGACCAAAGCGGCAGACCAAGT
>NZ_JAGWDA010000083.1:0-384 GCF_020657875.1 Clostridioides sp. ZZV14-6150
TTTTTATTTGGATACATTCTAAACTTATAAGCTTTTTCCACTACTACCACCTCACTTTACTTATTTTTTATGATTATATTAATATTGGATATCTATATTTTACACACCTTACTATATGGTATTGTACTAAATATGCATATCCCATGAGTCACTTCCATTTTTCATCACCCATAATAACATTAACAAATGTAATTATTTAAAACAAGCATTTTGAAGGTTTTTATATTTATTTCTAAATAACATATGTAAGAACCGTAAGTCTTAACTTTTATCATTTTTGAGGTTGTCGTTCACATAAGTTCGCTATTACCTATGCAGTTCTCTTATGAACTTCTTACACTTTCATGCAAGCACAGACTATATCTTATCCTTCGGCATTATCCG
>NZ_JAGWDA010000084.1:0-383 GCF_020657875.1 Clostridioides sp. ZZV14-6150
GTATGAGATTTTATCTTAATGCAGCTTAACAATTTAGCTGGCCACGGTTTCATAGCTGTTGGTAGAAGACTGTTCACTCCTGAGTCAAGGACCACGGCAGGGAGGCAGGATGAACATCATGTTTGCATCCTCTTGTCCCCCAGTTCCCATGGTGCGAGATGCAGAGGAGGGCCCAGGTGGATGCTGCATACACAGTGGGTTTGCGTCACAAGTGAGGAATCCTGAGCAAAGGAAACCCAGTCTTATAAGAGCGAATTGTCAACTCTGTCTAACCTTTGCTTTGTAGGGAGATATTATCTTTATAATCCTGGTTAGGAACGATATGTGCCTTCCATCCCAGAAGGAGACACTATCTCTAATTTCCAAGGCACTCACTATACAAA
>NZ_JAGWDA010000085.1:0-374 GCF_020657875.1 Clostridioides sp. ZZV14-6150
CGAGGTGAAGGGACTCGAACCCCCGGCCCCATGGTCCCAAACCATGTGCGCTACCAAACTGCGCTACACCTCGAAATATTATTTACTATCTTATATTACTCTAAAACTCGTTTTTTTTCAAGTCCTTTTTATTTGGCAGGGGTGGAGGGACTCGAACCCCCGGCGCACGGTTTTGGAGACCGACGCTCTACCAACTGAGCTACACCCCTATGAAGAATAATGGACCTTCAGGGACTCGAACCCCAGACCTACCGGTTATGAGCCGGGCGCTCTAACCAACTGAGCTAAAGGTCCTGGTTGGTCGAGGTGAAGGGACTCGAACCCCCGGCCCCATGGTCCCAAACCATGTGCGCTACCAAACTGCGCTACACCTC
>NZ_JAGWDA010000086.1:0-373 GCF_020657875.1 Clostridioides sp. ZZV14-6150
GGTTATGCACTAACTAAAGATAGCTATAAGCCACCTGGTTATATACCAACCTCAGAATATTGGTTAGAAAATGTGGTCATGACAGCTGGAGGAAATACTACAAGAGCAGATGGTTACGCTAAGATAACATTACTTCAAGGCTTACCATTTTTAACTGTATCATCTTATAACTCCACACAAGCAACATTTAAGGCAGACCACACAGACCCTACACTACTAACTAAAATAGAATACTTTATAGATGATGTACTAAAAGAAACTATAACAACAGATTTAACAGAAGAGAAAACAATTAACTATACATTAGAAGATAATGCACTACACACGCTTAAAATAGTTGTTACAGACAGTGCTAATGCTACAGCAGAAAAAG
>NZ_JAGWDA010000087.1:0-358 GCF_020657875.1 Clostridioides sp. ZZV14-6150
TAACAAGGTAGCCGTATCGGAAGGTGCGGCTGGATCACCTCCTTTCTAAGGAGAATTGCCTACTGTTTAATTTTGAGAGTTCTTTATGAACTTCATATTTGGGGGTGTAGCTCAGTTGGGAGAGCACTTGCCTTGCAAGCAAGGGGTCAGGAGTTCGACTCTCCTCATCTCCACCATTAAGAGTATATTACTTAAATCTTCGATTTATCTAGTAGCCTCTTACATGCACTTTTAGCTTATCTTTAGACAAGCTATGTGCATTAGCACTTTAAGCAACAGAATAAACTGAACACATGTGAAGTTTGTTTGTTGGCGACGTGCGTTAGCACTTTAAGCAACGGAATTTATTCGTTGGCGA
>NZ_JAGWDA010000088.1:0-356 GCF_020657875.1 Clostridioides sp. ZZV14-6150
AAAGCTATAAGCGAAGCAAGTTGGTCGGAGTTCAGAAGAATGTTAGAATATAAAGCTAATTGGTATGGTAGAGAAATAATAGTAGCAGATAAGAATTTCGCATCTAGTCAATTATGTTCTAAATGTGGATATAAAAATCCATTAGTGAAGAACTTAGGACTAAGAGAATGGGAATGTCCAGAGTGTGGAGCATTCCACGATAGAGATATCAATGCAAGTATCAATCTACTAAACTTAGCCATATAAATGGTAATCATAAGGGTTAGGAACTAGCCTAATAGCTTGGAGATACTGATAACAATAGTTATCTTGACCAAGAAGCCACCACTTCAAACATTACCGTAGGTAGTTAAGTG
>NZ_JAGWDA010000089.1:0-348 GCF_020657875.1 Clostridioides sp. ZZV14-6150
GTCGAGGACTTGACCAATATTTATTTGATGTTCATTAATTAAAATATATATGTAGTTTTTAGAGTGTTAACTCTAAAAAAGTATGAAAAAAGTATTGACAAAAATAACAAAAAATGTTAATATTATACTTGTCCTAGCAACAAGAAAGAAATGTGGTTATAATAGCAGAGAAGATACACCTGTTCCCATTCCGAACACAGAAGTTAAGTTCTCTAGCGCTGATGGTACTTGGTGGGAAACTGCCTGGGAGAGTAGGACATAGCCACGTTAGATGTTCCAAGGTAGCTCAACGGTGGAGCAACCGGCTGTTAACCGGTAGGCTGTGGGTTCGAGCCCCACCCTTGGAGC
>NZ_JAGWDA010000090.1:0-340 GCF_020657875.1 Clostridioides sp. ZZV14-6150
GATTGAAAAAGTTCATTAACTGCACCCGTTAGATTTTTAGCATTTGTGCTTAATTCGTTTACGCCTATCTTTGCATCTATTTTAACACTAGAGTAAGTACTATCTAGTGTTGTTATATTATCATTTATTGTAGCTTGTATAACTTCTTTATTTGTATTACCATTTACAACAGTTACTTTTACATCTATAGCTAATTCATTAAAAATATCTATTGTATTAGAATCTACTACAGTATAAGAATTAGTCATACTCTTTTTAGTTGCTTCATCGAGTATCGCAACGAATATATTTTCTGTAACAAGATTATGATTAACTGTAAGTTTAAAATATTCTCCATCAG
>NZ_JAGWDA010000091.1:0-335 GCF_020657875.1 Clostridioides sp. ZZV14-6150
ATTTGGCGACCTGGAAGGGGTTCGAACCCTCGACCTCCAGCGTGACAGGCTGGCATTCTAACCAACTGAACTACCAGGCCGCAAATGGTGGGACCAGCAGGGCTCGAACCTGCGACCCCCTGCTTGTAAGGCAGGTGCTCTCCCAGCTGAGCTATGATCCCATTTTTTTGGAGCGGGTGAAGGGGATCGAACCCTCACAGCTGGCTTGGAAGGCCAGAACTCTACCATTGAGCTACACCCGCTTATTTAATTGTTTTTTTGGTGACTCGTAGGGGAATTGAACCCCTGTTACCGCCGTGAAAGGGCGGTGTCTTAACCTCTTGACCAACGAGCCA
>NZ_JAGWDA010000092.1:0-334 GCF_020657875.1 Clostridioides sp. ZZV14-6150
TCCCATATTTCAATGGGATTAGGTAAGACTTCTTTCATGATAGTATCCAATTTAGTTATTTTATGTATTTCACTTTGATTATCTTTCGTAATTAAAATACCTAAATTCTGCTGCAATTTTCTTAAAATTTTATCATTACTTCCACTAATAATATTATTCTGTAAGTCTACACATACTGAATACACAGTACCTGTATGCCCAGTAAACTTCCATACTTCTGCTCCATTTGATGATATTTTTCTTACAGTTTTATCTGCACTACCACTATAAATATTATCTTGTGAGTCTACACATACTGAATGCGAACTATTTGTATGTCCTGTAAATTTCCATA
>NZ_JAGWDA010000093.1:0-332 GCF_020657875.1 Clostridioides sp. ZZV14-6150
TAGCTCAGCTGGATAGAGCAACGCCCTTCTAAGGCGTGTGTCCGGGGTTCGAATCCCTGTGCGCTCACCACATATATTGGGGATTAGCCAAGTCGGTAAGGCACATGACTTTGACTCATGTATGCGTAGGTTCAAGTCCTGCATCCCCAGCCATTAAATATTAAAGTAGGGTTCATTAGCTCAGCTGGCAGAGCACCTGACTCTTAATCAGGGTGTCCCGAGTTCGATCCTCGGATGAATCATTGGAAGTAAAATATGGAGAGGTGTCCGAGTGGTTTAAGGAGCTGGTCTTGAAAACCAGTGACTTCGAAAGGGGCCGTGGGTTCGAATCC
>NZ_JAGWDA010000094.1:0-325 GCF_020657875.1 Clostridioides sp. ZZV14-6150
CTAGATTGAATTTGAGGAAGTGACATAAAATGGAGCAACAAGAGGTAGTAGAGAAACTGCACAGAGGGGAATTGATGTTGATGGAATATATGTGGAGTAAAAAATCTATTCTATTTAAAAAAGAAATAATAGCAGCAATGAAAGAAAAATATACGTGGAGGAAAAGCACAACAGAAATTCTTCTAAAAAGATTAGTAAAGATGAGAATATTAAAAAAGAAAATAGTAAGTTTTAAATCAAACTATGAGGTGCTAGTAATTAAAAAAGAATATTTAAGTGCTAGAAAAGAAGAAAGGTGTATAAGTAAAGATAATAACTTTTTCAT
>NZ_JAGWDA010000095.1:0-316 GCF_020657875.1 Clostridioides sp. ZZV14-6150
CATTTCTTGTAAAATGGATAGTTTATATTTACTTTAAAATTTGTGAAATTTTGTTATACTATATATATAGAATATGTTATATTAGTTGTCTTTCCTATTGATTTATACATTTCATATCGGTATAATAGAAAATAAATTGGATTATTTTGGCATATAATTATTGATAAAAAGTCAATCTTTTTATATGAATTTTCTGAAAAATTTTATTTTTATATTATAATTATATTGATTTTTACTAAAAACTATCCATTTTACAAGAAATGGAAACTTTTGGAATGTGTTTATTTGCTAGTGGTTTATAATCAAATAGAGGTGC
>NZ_JAGWDA010000096.1:0-315 GCF_020657875.1 Clostridioides sp. ZZV14-6150
TTTAACCTTCATGTCTACCACTGCACCTTGTTCTATAGAAGGTTTATAACACTCTTTGTATTTAGAAATGGCAATTAGATTATTTTCATCATCTAAATATCCTATTTCTCTTATCATAAACCCACCAACATTACTTGGTATAAGACTCTCTAATATTATACAATTTGGTGCAGTTTCATCTGTAGTTGTATTTCCGATATTGCCTTCCCATACCACATTTTTAAGAGCTGTCTGATTTTCAGTTGGAGTATATTCACTCCCTCCTCCATCACCAAGTTGAATTTTTACAAATCCCACTTTATTACCTGTGACACT
>NZ_JAGWDA010000097.1:0-306 GCF_020657875.1 Clostridioides sp. ZZV14-6150
AGGTCGAGGACTTGACCAATATTTATTTGATGTTCATTAATTAAAATATATATGTAGTTTTTAGAGTGTTAACTCTATGTATTTAAATTTGTCAATAATTAGAGATTTTTAAGAGTTTTATAAGCTAAAAATCGAATGAAAAAAGTATTGACATAATAAGACAAAGATGTTATTATAATACTTGTCTTAGAAAAAAGATAAATGAAAATTTAGACAATAATCTGGTTATAATAGCAGAGAGGATACACCTGTTCCCATTCCGAACACAGAAGTTAAGCTCTCTAGCGCTGATGGTACTTGGTGGGA
>NZ_JAGWDA010000098.1:0-304 GCF_020657875.1 Clostridioides sp. ZZV14-6150
TAACAAGGTAGCCGTATCGGAAGGTGCGGCTGGATCACCTCCTTTCTAAGGAGAATTGCCTACTGTTTAATTTTGAGGGTTCGTTTTTACGAATACTCAATTAGCACTATAAGTAACAGAATAATCTGAGTGTATACGAAGGTTGTTCGTTGACGATGTGCGTTAGCACTTTGAAAACTGCATATATATATTTAGTGATATGACATCTAATTTGTAATATATAAAGTTGATAACTTTTTAAAATTATCGAAGTTGATAGCTTCTAATCTATCAAACCTTTTTAACTGGTCAAGTTATTAAGGGT
>NZ_JAGWDA010000099.1:0-299 GCF_020657875.1 Clostridioides sp. ZZV14-6150
AAGATAATCAAAGGTAAATACAATCTACATAGTCAAACTATACAAGCAATATCAGATAAATTTGATGCTAATAGAAAAACTATTTCAGAGTTAAGAAAGAAAGGTAATACCAAGGCAAAGTATCCATATAAAACCAAGAAATTTTATATAATACCATTCAAAGCTAGTGCAATAAATATCAATGCTAAAGGTAACTTAAAGTTATCAATGTCAAAAGGTATCTATTTAGAGTTAGATTTTAATATTGAAAATATAAAGACTGCTGAAATAGTATGGCGAAACGGATATTATTTGTATTA
>NZ_JAGWDA010000100.1:0-296 GCF_020657875.1 Clostridioides sp. ZZV14-6150
TAGCTTTAGGGGTTTCCAGCAATTCAAGTAGTATTGGATAGGTTCTATCCTATCTCTACATATAAGTTTCCCTATATACTGACTATTTTAGCTACTAACTCATGGCTAAAGTCACGAGTGTGCGTAGCTATTTTTTAATCAAAAGTAATTCACTTCTATCCTCTTTTCTTACATGAAGATAGTTATCATCTATACATGTTTTTACAGATTGACACACTCCCCATAGCTAAAGCAAGGGGATTCTTGGTGGCTAACGACTTAATACTATCTAAACGATAGAATCATAGGTGGTTACA
>NZ_JAGWDA010000101.1:0-284 GCF_020657875.1 Clostridioides sp. ZZV14-6150
ACCTGTATCAAGATATACTTGATTTAATTGTGTATTACCACAAATACTATTGTATCATAGATTAATAGAAATGTCTACGTAATTATATTTTTTAGTTAACATTTTTGGTTATTCTTAATATTAAAAATATATTTAAGAGTTTTGTATTACTAGATATTAATATAAATGTAGATAAAACTAAAAAGGGTTCTTCTAGAAAACAAATTTTATTTAATTATACTTACTTACCAATACCATCACTTGATGTAAGCAATTTTCTACTACATTTTCTCCGTACTCTAGTA
>NZ_JAGWDA010000102.1:0-279 GCF_020657875.1 Clostridioides sp. ZZV14-6150
TTTTCAATATCTTCATCCTCTCTAATCTTTTTCTTGTATTTTCTTAATCTATTATTCCTTTAGAATTGGCATATTGTCTAAGAAATTCAACTTGATTTTTTAAATTATCTTTTTGATTAGAGCTTGAAACCCTTGTATAAATAACTATTTTTCTATTATCTGTTTCTTTATGTATTCCTGTATATTCTAGATATTGTTCATAAGTGTAATACCTTCTATTCGTAGGCGTTCTAAATGCCTTTAATTTACCATCATTATCCCATCTTTGCAGAGTTATAA
>NZ_JAGWDA010000103.1:0-267 GCF_020657875.1 Clostridioides sp. ZZV14-6150
TGAGCGCACAGGGATTCGAACCCCGGACACACGCCTTAGAAGGGCGTTGCTCTATCCAGCTGAGCTATGCACCCACATTGCACTATAAACATAAATTTGGAGCGGGAAACGAGATTCGAACTCGCGACTTCAACCTTGGCAAGGTTGCGCTCTACCACTGAACTATTCCCGCTCGTTTATTAAATTAAATAAAAATGGTGCGGATGAAGGGAGTCGAACCCCCACGCCAATGGCGCTAGATCCTAAGTCTAGTGCGTCTGCCAATTC
>NZ_JAGWDA010000104.1:0-264 GCF_020657875.1 Clostridioides sp. ZZV14-6150
CGGAAGGTGCGGCTGGATCACCTCCTTTCTAAGGAGAATTGCCTACTGTTTAATTTTGAGGGTTCGTTTTTACGAATGCTCAATTAGCACTTTGAGCAACGGGATTTATCCGTTGGCGTTGTGCATTAGCACTTTAAGCAACAGAATAAACTGAACGCATGTGAAGTTTGTTTGTTGGCGTTGTGCATTAGCACTTTAAGTAACGGAATAATCTGAGTGTATACGAAGGTTGTTCGTTGACGATGTGCGTTAGCACTTTGAAAA
>NZ_JAGWDA010000105.1:0-257 GCF_020657875.1 Clostridioides sp. ZZV14-6150
AGGCGAAAGGATTTTCTACAAAAACTATCTACTAAATTAATACAAGAAAATGATATTATTTGCATAGAAGATTTACAAGTAAAGAATATGACTAGAAATCGTAAATTATCTCGTTCTATTTCTGATGTGTCATGGTCAGAATTTGTTCGTCAATTAGAATACAAGGCTAATTGGTATGGTAGACAAATTGTAAAGGTAGGTAAATTCTTTGCAAGTTCACAAATATGCAATAAATGTGGGTACAAAAATGAGGAAAT
>NZ_JAGWDA010000106.1:0-253 GCF_020657875.1 Clostridioides sp. ZZV14-6150
CGGAACTGGCAGACGCACAGGACTTAAAATCCTGCGGGACTTACCTCTCGTACCGGTTCGATTCCGGTCTTCGGCACTTATAAAACAAACAATATCGCGGAGTGGAGCAGTTGGCAGCTCGTCGGGCTCATAACCCGAAGGTCGTAGGTTCGAGTCCTGCCTCCGCAACCATTAAAATGGCTCGTTGGTCAAGAGGTTAAGACACCGCCCTTTCACGGCGGTAACAGGGGTTCAATTCCCCTACGAGTCACCA
>NZ_JAGWDA010000107.1:0-250 GCF_020657875.1 Clostridioides sp. ZZV14-6150
GGATCACCTCCTTTCTAAGGAGAATTGCCTACTGTTTAATTTTGAGGGTTCGTTTTTACGAATACTCAATTAGCACTTTGAGCAACGGGATTTATCCGTTGGCGACGTGCGTTAGCACTTTAAGCAACAGAATAAACTGAATGCATGTGAAGTTTGTTTGTTGGCGTTGTGCGTTAGCACTTTAAGTAACGGAATAATCTGAGTGTATACGAAGGTTGTTCGTTGACGATGTGCGTTAGCACTTTGAAAA
>NZ_JAGWDA010000108.1:0-237 GCF_020657875.1 Clostridioides sp. ZZV14-6150
TGGTGCCCAGAGGCGGAATCGAACCACCGACACGGGGATTTTCAGTCCCCTGCTCTACCGACTGAGCTATCTGGGCAAATGGTGGGCCTAGCTGGACTCGAACCAGCGACCTCACGCTTATCAGGCGTGCGCTCTAACCACCTGAGCTATAGGCCCTTACTTGGTCGAGGTGAAGGGACTCGAACCCCCGGCCCCATGGTCCCAAACCATGTGCGCTACCAAACTGCGCTACACCTC
>NZ_JAGWDA010000109.1:0-235 GCF_020657875.1 Clostridioides sp. ZZV14-6150
GATGCAAAGATAGGCGTAAACGAATTAAGCACAAATGCTAAAAATCTAACGGGTGCAGTTAATGAACTTTTTCAATCTGTCAGTAGTGGGAAGGAATTAATCGCTACTGCTATTACTGACAAAAAAGTTCCAACTAACAGTAGTGATACATTTCAAGTTATGGCAAGTAATATTAGTAATATAAAACAAATACCTGATATGCATGATGATGTTGAAGAAATATGGCAGTTTACAG
>NZ_JAGWDA010000110.1:0-231 GCF_020657875.1 Clostridioides sp. ZZV14-6150
AAATATGGTCAAATATATCCATATCGAGATTTTTCCTTCTTCACTGAACCTCGCCTTGCCTAAGCTACTACGATTTGATATAGTTCTCCAAAGGCTTAAATTCCGAAGTTAACCCTCTGTACATATATAAGTGCTTTTGAGCCACGTGTGGGCGAATTACTTTGTATTTAAGCTATCTTATATTTTTTAGCATTTTTAAGATTAATACTTGCATTTAAATCTCTATCAATA
>NZ_JAGWDA010000111.1:0-230 GCF_020657875.1 Clostridioides sp. ZZV14-6150
ATTAGCTCAGTCGGTAGAGCACCTGACTTTTAATCAGGGTGTCCCGCGTTCGAGTCGCGGATAGATCACCAAAAAGGCGGCGACATAGCCAAGTGGTAAGGCAGTGGACTGCAACTCCTTGATCCCCAGTTCGAATCTGGGTGTCGCCTCCAAAATATTCCAAGGTAGCTCAACGGTGGAGCAACCGGCTGTTAACCGGTAGGCTGTGGGTTCGAGCCCCACCCTTGGAG
>NZ_JAGWDA010000112.1:0-226 GCF_020657875.1 Clostridioides sp. ZZV14-6150
AAATATGCTTTTACATCTTGATTTTTCTCTTTCTTGAACTTAGGAAAGCCTTTAGCACCTTTAAAAAAGTCTTTAAAGGCTTTATCTCCATTCATAATAGCTTGTTTAGTAGCTTTAGAGGATACATCTTTAATCCATTTCATATCTTTATTATTAGGTACATACTCGTTATTTATCCATTTAGAAAAGTCCATACCACTCACAAATTTTCCTTCTTTTTCATAAA
>NZ_JAGWDA010000113.1:0-223 GCF_020657875.1 Clostridioides sp. ZZV14-6150
ATGGAAAACCTGGTTCTAGTATAACTGGTCATGCACCATATGACCCGCATTCATATTTAACAGGTGCAAGTGTAATTATACCATCCAATCCAGGTAATTTAGATATAGGTTCTTATGAACTTCTGGGATGGTCAACCATAAAAGACGATGAGTCAACTATGCTAAATTTTGGAGATAGAATAATGATTGATAAGAGTAATATTATCTTACAGGCATTTTGGAG
>NZ_JAGWDA010000114.1:0-221 GCF_020657875.1 Clostridioides sp. ZZV14-6150
CCAACAGGAGCAACAGGAAATACAGGAGCAGATGGAGCAACAGGCGCAACAGGAGCAACAGGAACAACAGGAGCAGAAGGAGGAACAGGACCAACAGGAGCAACAGGAGCAACAGGAGCAACAGGAGCAGAAGGAGCAACAGCACCAACAGGAGCAACAGGAAATACAGGAGCAGATGGAGCAACAGGCCCAACAGGAGCAACAGGAAATACAGGAGCAGA
>NZ_JAGWDA010000115.1:0-218 GCF_020657875.1 Clostridioides sp. ZZV14-6150
TTTAAAGACTTTTTTAAAGGTGCTAAAGGCTTTCCTAAGTTCAAGAAAGAGAAAAATCAAGATGTAAAAGCATATTTCCCTAAGAATAATAAGACTGATTGGACTATTGAAAGGCATAGGGTCAAAATACCTACTCTTGGGTGGGTAAGACTAAAAGAATTTGGATATATACCAACAAATTCAATAGTTAAAAGTGGTACAGTAAGTCAAAAATCTAA
>NZ_JAGWDA010000116.1:0-211 GCF_020657875.1 Clostridioides sp. ZZV14-6150
AATGCCGAAGGATAAGATATAGTCTGTGCTTGCATGAAAGTGTAAGAAGTTCATAAGAGAACTGCATAGGTAGTAGCGAACTTATGTGAACGACAACCTCAAAAATGATAAAAGTTAAGACTTACGGTTCTTACATATGTTATTTAAAAATAAATATAAAAAATCTTCAAAATACTTGTTTTAAGTAATTGCATATTTTAATATTATGATA
>NZ_JAGWDA010000117.1:0-206 GCF_020657875.1 Clostridioides sp. ZZV14-6150
TGTAAGCAAAATAATATAGAACTTAGAATTGTTGATAGATTTTATCCATCATCAAAGACTTGTAGCCAGTGTGAAGATATTAATAAGAATTTAAAACTTAAAGATAGAGTTTATAAATGTAGTTGTGGATTATCTATTGATAGAGATTTAAATGCAAGTATTAATCTTAAAAATGCTAAAAAATATAAGATAGCTTAAATACAAAG
>NZ_JAGWDA010000118.1:0-205 GCF_020657875.1 Clostridioides sp. ZZV14-6150
CTAAAATAAACTAAAACGAGTTGCTCCATTTTATGTCACTTCCTCAAATTCAATCTAGCTTAAATTAATAATAGGAGTTTTTTTATACAAAAACTACAGGGAAATTTTTCCATATACTCTACATTTTCAGATTATTTTTTCTAAAATAAAACGACATTCATATTTATAAATTTATTCAATTTTCAAATTTTCAAACAATGATGTT
>NZ_JAGWDA010000119.1:0-202 GCF_020657875.1 Clostridioides sp. ZZV14-6150
TCTTAAACTCAAGTCCTCAATAACGACCAACTTGCTTCGCTTATAGCTTTCGCTAACTTATGATTTTTCACCATATTCTTTACCTTCAAGTCCTCAATAACTATAACTTGGTTTTCGTGTATTAATTTAGTTGATAACTTATTTAGGAAATCTGCTCTTTGGTCTGATATCTTTTGATGCAACCTTGCTACCTTCAATCTTG
>NZ_JAGWDA010000120.1:0-200 GCF_020657875.1 Clostridioides sp. ZZV14-6150
CTTGTGGTTATAAAACTCATAGAGATATAGTTGGTGCATGGAATATTTTAAATAAAAAACATAAATATAATTTAGTTGATTTTAGTATAAACCATAAGCAACCTATTAATTTAAAAGTATCTGCCATATAAGGTAGTAGTGGCGAAGACACCGTCCAAGTAGCTTGGCTTTGTAACCACCTATGATTCTATCGTTTAGAT